>JBFIGM010000101.1:0-8037 GCA_041602315.1 Methylophilaceae bacterium
AAACGAAACATAAAAAAGTGGCTATGTTTTGCACAGGTGGTATCCGTTGTGAAAAGGCATCTTCGTATATGAAGCAGCAAGGTTTTGAAGAGGTCTATCATTTACAAGGTGGCATTCTGAAGTATTTAGAAACAGTTCCAAAGGATAAGAGCCTTTGGGAAGGAGAATGCTTCGTGTTTGATCAACGTGTCGGTGTAAAGCATGGGTTAGAGGTAGGCGAATATGATCAATGTTATGCCTGCCGCATGCCATTATCCCCCGAAGAGCTCAAAAGCGACAAATATACGCCAGGTATTTCATGCCCCTATTGTTATGATAAAACGTCAGAGCAAAAGAAAGCCGCACTTACAGAAAGACAAAAACAAGTTTTATTGGCTAAAGCACGTGGCGAAAACCACATTGGAGAGAAACTGGTAAAGCACGACAAAAGCGCTGATTGATTGGCCCTATTCCAGTACGATACGACCATAAAGTGGCTGTGTTGGCCGATTGTTATCGTGTCGCATCACCTTCTTAAAAGCAGCAATTTGTGACTTAGATGCGGTCATTGCTGATTTCATTACAATCCAAGTAACGCCTTCAGTACATGGTGGAGCAGTCAGTGATCCGTTGTAGCGATAGTAACTTTTATCTCTAGGTGTCAGATCGCTGGCAAGTACTTTGGCGTTTAATTTTTTTGGCTGAACCTTTGTTTTAGGCATCTGTTGCCATAGCTTTGCCAGTGCTTTGTTCTCTGCACCTTCCTCAAACATAACAGCTAATATTGCAGAATTGCCTTTAGAATCTGTATGAAGAAAATGTGCCTCTAATGGGAAAGATTTACCTTTGATTGTATTTTCACTCGGCGTATGAAACGACACATGCTTCATTTCATACATGACTGTATCAACAACCATAACATTGCCTGCTTTGAAATCAGCTTGCACTGTATGCCCATTATTGACAATATTTAAGGCTGGGAAACGTTGAAATGTCTTCAGTTTTTTTGGAGAAACAGTAATTGTTTTATCTATATCAATCGGTGATTGGTTTCTGCCTACTTTACAGCTAATAAAATCTTCACTCAAATCACCCCAATGTTCAGGGCCTTTGCTACCAACATACTTCCAACTAACAGCTTTATTTTTTTTCTCTGTTTTGCCAGTATTAGCTTCATCAGCACTTTCTTCGGTCACTTGCTCTGCATCACTAGCCTGACTATCTTTTCCATTGGTTTTTTCAGGGGTAGATTCTGAATCAGCCTTATCTTCATCACCTTTGCTTGATTCATTAGCGCTACTTTCTGTAGATGATTTCACATCAGACTTTTCTGACGTCTTCTGTTGGTCAGCTGGCGCAGCAGCTTGAGCATTTTCAAGCGCTTGTTTTGCCAGCTCTGCTTTTGCTTTTGCTTCCTCTTGATACGCTTTTCGTTTACAAACATATTGCATAGCGAGGTCTGTTTCTGTCTCAGGTACGGGCTCTAAAAACCTCGCTCTTTTGATATCAATTGCTGCTGAAAAAACCAGGTCTTCATTAAGTAGTTGATAAACTTGGGCAGTAGCGGACTTTTGTTCTGCACAATTAAAATACCATAACAATTTTGCGTGATTGTATTGTTTCTCAGGATACTGAAGGCTGGTTTGCATATCCTTGTATTCTATATTGACCCATGCTTTTTGGAATTTGCCAGACTCAGCAATCGACTGTTTATCTAACATTAGTTTTGCATGTTTATTGTCTTGTAATTGCGTCCAGCTTGCCGCATGGCTCATGGAAATCATCCATACATTACATAGTAATAATGCAATTAATTTATTCATCAATCCTTTTACCTTGTCGTTCAATCAGCTTCTTTTAAATACTCATTACGCCATCACATCATTATGGCAAAGGATTGCAATTTTAAATCTAGGATTAATCTATGTTTTATCCATCTATTCAATGCTTTCATTCTGCATTGACTGATTAGAATATGTACAAGTCACTCAATTCGACTATCGGTAACGTTTAGCAAAGTAAAACGGATAAATGAAATTTAACAATGACAACAAAACAATCAGCTAAGAGTCGTGAAAGAGAGGCTGCTGATGCCTATTTAAAGTTTTTGCAAGCGAAAGGTGCCTCTAGCCGAGCGCTATATTTACGCTCTAAATTTTTAGACTCCTTCATGGTGGAACTGACTGCGAAGACACAAACACGTAAAGAGTTTGCAGCTGCGCTAGAGTTAACGTTATCAGCATTATCCAATGATGAGCGAAGCAATGCCCTCAATACAGCGCGTGAATACTATCCATTTTGGATGAATGATATTAAAGCTATTGCCATGTTTGAAGAGTACTATGGCTTTAATGTTACTGATATTCAGTGGAAACCAAAACACACCACACTAAAAGCAGTGACCGATGAATTAGAGGTAACTAAGCTTAATGAGATTGAAAGTCAGGCACTTAATCGTTACAGACATCTACTTATACAAAAGGGAGCTAACAAATCTGTAATTGACATCCGCACCAAACTTGCAAAACTTATTCTCTTACGACTAAGAGACGCTCCGACTACTAATCATGCTATTTACCGAATCTCGGTTGACCTGACTTTACCTTTATTTAAAACCAAAGAAATCAAGCAACTATACTTGGATGTTGTTCGTGAATTCTATTATTTTTGGCTAGATGACCCCGATGCTGAAGTAAAAGCATTTAACTAAATGCTGACAAACTACTGCATAACACTAGCTTACGTACACTTGTATAATACTTAATCTATACTGCCTAGGTAAAAAAAGGTATATTTTTGTATATGATAAGAGTTGCTAATAATAATTACATCTATTAAAGCAATCACGCATTAGCATTAAATGCCTAATAATAAGTTGATTAAGAAAGCACCATATGAGTCGTGTTGCAGTATTTAACCAAAAAGGGGGAGTAGGCAAAACAACAACCTCACTTAACTTAGCAGCAGCTCTCAATCGTAATGATGCTAAATCACTTCTTATCGACGTTGACCCTCAGGGGCATCTGACAGAAATAAATGATAAGCTAAAGCCAGATGCTGAAAAAAGCTTATTTGATCACTACCAAAACAACACACCGTTAAAAAATCTTATCGTAGAATGGAAAACTGTTAGTGATATTATTCCATCACATAAACAACTCATAAAAGTTGATTCAAATTATGGCAAAGGTCCTGCCATCTTAAATAAATTAAACTACGGTTTAAATGCGCTTGAAAAAGAAGTTTTTTATGACAACATTATTATGGACTGCTGCCCCTATGTAGGTGTGTTATCGCTCAATGCTATATTTGCAGCAGACATGGTTATTATTCCAATATCTTCTGACTTTTTATCATTAAAAAGCGCATTAAAAGTAGAGAAATCATTACATTCATTGGAAAGCGTGTTAAAAAAACGCTTGGATAGACGTTACTTAATGACATCATTTGATCAACGCCGAAAAATGTCATTTGAAGTACTTAAACAAGCAGAGACATTGTTTGGTCAGGACTTATGCAAAACCGTGATTAATGCCAATGTAGCATTAGCTGAAAGCCCTTATTATCATCAGGACATCTTTAACTATCAGGAAAAAAGCCAAGGGGCACAAGATTACTATGCACTCACGACAGAGCTGCTAAGAGACTTGTTAGTAAATATCAGTTAATACTCACCGATAATACGGTCTAGTACTTCATCAAAGTCAGTGCTGGACTGTCTTGCATTGAATGCAGTAGAAATGTTCAGGACTTCACAATTAATATACATCTGCATGAGCTTTGCTCTTGCTTCGTCTTCGGTTTTGCCGTAAATCTGCAAATTATCGACAACCGCACCGTTGCTGCAGCGAATCCTGTAGGCATACTTTGTCAAATTTGGGAAAGGCATATATGTCCTGAAAATACAATCAATATTAAGAGACTATTATCACTTATTAAAGTAATACAATTAGATATAAAAGTAAACCATTGATATGATTAATCTTAGTGAAATTTGTATTCTTTAGTTACTTATTGACATTTTCCCATCATTTATTAGCTTTTGTTTTGATTTCCATTCAGATGATATTTAGTCTGTTAGAAGAATTACTATATGATGCTTGCTAAAATAAACACTTCAATCAATTTCAGTTAAACAGGGTTATATATGAATTCTTCACGCAAACCACGCATCGGTCTGGCACTGGGTGGCGGAGCTGCTAGAGGTTGGGCACACATTGGGGTAATTCGCGCCTTAGAAAAAGCAGGTGTTAAGCCTGATATTGTTTGTGGCACCTCTATAGGCGCACTTGTCGGTGCAGCTTATGCAGCTGGTGATTTTGATAAATTTGAAAAGTGGGTATTAGCACTTAATGTAAGTGAAATCATTTCATACTTGGATGTAAGCTTAAGTAGTGGGCTACTCAAAGGCGATCGCCTAATGGAATTTTTCCGGCGTGATTTTAGTGACCATCAAATTGAAAAGCTTAAAATTCCTTTTGCAGCAACGGCTACATCACTCAGTAGTGGTAATGAAATTTGGCTACAAGAAGGCTCCATGCTTGATGCGGTACGCGCTTCAATCGCATTACCTGGGTTGTTCACCCCAGTCATGCACAAAGAAACTGTATTAGTCGATGGCGGCTTGGTTAACCCTGTTCCTGTTTCATTAGCACGTGCTTTAGGCGCAGACATCGTCATAGCAGTCGATTTAAACTCTGACGCTTTAAATCGGCATATGAATGCGCCTGAAGATTCCAAAAAAGTGGCTGCTGAAACCTCTGAAAATAGTGACTGGGTAGATAAACTAAAAGAAAGTATTCGTGGCATTATGCCCAGTGCACAACCTTCGTCTCCAAAACTGCCCTCTATACTGGACATCATGGCAGCCAGCATTAATATTATGCAAGTAAGAATCAGCCGTAGCAGGATGGCTGGCGAACCGCCTGACTATATCATTACCCCAAAACTGGCACACGTTGGTTTGTTGGATTTTCATCGCGCACATGAGTCTATCGAAGAAGGTAAACAGGCAACGGCCTACATAGCAGAAAAGTTTATGCATAAAGATTAAGCAATGGCGAACCACGAAATGCAACAGAAATATGTATCTACCCATATTTTGATGACTTACCCTTAATGAAAATACTGACGCGCTATTCATGATCATAGAGGCTATGTTTTTCGCTGATTGGTCGATAATAGTTACACGAACTAGGAGTTACTAGATCGACTAACCAAAAGGAGAAATATTATGTGGACAACACCAGCAGCAACTGAAATGCGTTTCGGTTTTGAAGTTACAATGTACGTAATGAACAAATAAGCTTCTTAGCTTAGTTGTATCTACCAAGAACCTAGCCATGGGCTAGGTTTTTTGTTGGCATCATCATTAGAACTTTCTAAAAGAGCCTGTCACTACTCCCCATATCTCAAACTGTGTTTCTTTGGTAATCTCAATCACTGGATAGTCAGTATTAGCAGGAATTAAACGTGGCATTCCTTGCTTATTTTTACCTAAGGTTTTTATCGTAAAAGCACCATCAATGTACGCTAGCACGATATCTCCAATAGACGCTTGTTTAGCACGATCTACCACTGCTTTATCGCCATCAAGTAAACCAGCATCACGCATAGAGTCCCCGATAATCGTCGCAAAAAAGGTTGTATCTGCCCGCGCAATTAAATACTCGCTAACGTCTAAACGCTTTTCTACATGCTCATCTGCTACATCTGGGAATCCAGCACGTACTTTTGATGCAAATAATGGCAATGCTATTTTTTGATGCTGATCAGCTGGATACTCAAATAAAGACACACTAGATAAATCAATATGAGTACTTTTCTGCTGTTGAGAGTGTGCAATAAATTCAACCACTGCACTTTTTTGACTCGTTGGTATGCGCATTACAGTTGTTGGCTCACCGAACTTGCCAGAGCCTGCTTTGCGCCCTGCATTGATACGTTTGCCACCGTGACTAGTTTTATGTTGTTCCGACATTTGATTATTGTAACAAAAATCAAATAAAAGTCTGCATACTTAAAGCAATATTTTATGCTTTTCTAATAGCCAAGCGCTGTCGGCATTTTGGATAATTAGGACAACCCCAAAAGTGCCCACGTTTACTATCCTTCTCAACCATTTTGATACCACATCTTGAGCAAGTTGGCGTTTTATAATCACCAGCTACCGCTAATGCCAATAATTTTTGCTGCGACACTTCAGGTAGCCGTAAAATCATTGTGAGAAACATTTCTCCGTTAATTAAGTTGAGTTTATTCGCTTTGGCTGTTTTTTTAGCCTCTGCAGTAAAATCACCTGAGGTCATAAAAAAGCCTTTAGCGACTTTTTCATGCGTTAACACACCTAAAAATTCGCGTATTGCCTTCACACCAACAAGCTTATTATTCCAAGACTTGCATTGCACTAAAGAAGTCGCATTGTCTGGACCATTTTGATACAGCTTAATATCAATACCTCCATCAGCCCCAAGAGAAGTTGCTTTAGCCAATATACCCTTTTCTAAATAGTAACCCATCGATAAATCTTCAAAACGTTTCCATTCAATGTCTTGAATTACCTTCAATGACCAGCTCGTTGGGCGCTCAACAAATTCAGACATCGTTGTTCGGGCAAATGGTGATTCTGTCTCCTGATTTAAAGGGTATTTTTTTGCCAAGTAAGCAGCGCGTGCTTGTTGGTATAACTTGTAGATTGCAAGAGCAAGCAAGGCAATAGCAATGATAAGAACAAAAAGCTGAATTGGCTGATTGATGGCTGAGAGAAAAGCGTTATTGATTGATGGCACAATAATAAAAATAACTATGAGTAATAACAGTGCAGTCAATGCAGATACTACCCAACTACCTTCTACAAATAACGCTATAGGAGATTGCTTTTTTCGTTTCCTCACCATGACAAAATTTATCGTTGTTTTATTGACGATAAAGATTGTGTCTGTTTGTTGGTTTGGGGGCAAGTGCTAGCTGTATACGGGTGTATTATAAAGCTGCTTATTGGCGCATATATTTGGTTAAAGGTTTTACTCTCGAGCTCTAGTGTTATGCCACAAGGTCAATAAATCATGAACTGCTTTTTTATAATCATCTGCTTTTGTAATCGCAGAAATCATAGCAA
Organism: Methylophilaceae bacterium; assembly: GCA_041602315.1. Lineage (GTDB taxonomy): Bacteria > Pseudomonadota > Gammaproteobacteria > Burkholderiales > Methylophilaceae. The sequence continues at coordinate 7,097 of JBFIGM010000101.1, forward strand.
CTGAACCAACTCCTGTTTCGCGTAACAACTGTTCTGCCCGGGATTGGTTAATTCCCCCTATTGCGACCAACGGATAATCATTAGCCAATAAATTTACCCATTGTTTAACACGTTCTATGCCTTGCGGTAGCCATGGCATTGCTTTACTGGTTGTTTCAAAGACTGGACCTAATGCAATATAGCTTGGGCTTATAGCCAAAGCACGTGCTAACTCCCAATAAGAATGCGTAGACACACCCAACCTCAGCCCTGCATTTTCTATCTCAAACAAATTAGCATCATGCAAATCTTCTTGGCCTAAATGCACGCCGTAAGCTTTAAAGGCCACCGCTTCCTGCCAATAATCATTAACAAAAAAAGCAATAGATGCATCACAATATTGAATTGCTTTTAGTATTTCCGCTTTTCTTTGTTCCTCTGTTAGGTCTTTAATACGTAGTTGTATTGTTTTTATACCCTCAGTTATCAGCTTCTTTATCCACTCGCTACTATCGACTACTGGATAAATACCTAAACGATGTGGACATGGTGGAAAATTGAAAGTTTGTCCTATTCCGCCCTCAGAATAAGTCAGCTTAGGCATGTCACATAACTCAACTTGGTTACTTGAATGTGCAATCAAATGGTACGGTCCGATTCGATAGGCATTACGTATTCCTCTTGTAACATAGGCTTTAGCCAGCACTACAGCATCACGAACATCATAATTTAGTGCAAGATAACTAGCGATGCTTGACGCTAAAACACAACCAGTACCTCTTACACTAATTGCTTGCTTATCAGCATAACAATAAAAAGAGTTTGCATTGTCACTATAGTAGTCAGTGGCCAACTTGCTATCCTGATGACCACCTTTTACAAGGCATGCATTTAAGCCATGATTAAACAAATAATTAACAGCATTTAAAGTCGTGTCATATTTAGTAAGCTGCTCTAATTCA
>JBFIGM010000102.1:0-7898 GCA_041602315.1 Methylophilaceae bacterium
CATGCCAGCTTCGATTTTGTGTTCGCCTTTTACAATATTCTCATATACTTTGGTTCGACCATTTACATCATCTGATTTGACAGTCAACATCTCTTGTAGAGTGTAAGCGGCACCATAAGCTTCAAGCGCCCATACCTCCATCTCACCAAAACGTTGTCCACCAAACTGTGCTTTACCGCCCAATGGTTGCTGTGTTACCAAGCTGTATGGACCAGTAGAACGTGCATGCATCTTGTCATCAACCAAGTGATGCAATTTCAATACATGCATGTAGCCAACTGTTACCGGACGTTCAAAGGCATCGCCTGTACGCCCATCAAATAATGTCACTTGCGTTTTACCTGCATGGAATTGCAATTGCTTCGTACGCGCATCATCGTCGGGGAAAGCCAAATCTAACATGTCTTTAATATCTGCTTCTGCAGCGCCATCAAACACTGGTGTTGCAAAAGGAACACCTCGTTTGAGGTTCTCAGCTAGCTCTAGCACTTCGCTGTCTGACAATGATGCAATATCCTCTTTTTTGCCACGCGTATCGTTATATACTTTATCTAAGAATTGACGGATTTCCGCAACTTTAGTTTCGGCTTCTAACATTTCAGCAATGCGCATACCTAAGCCTTTTGCCGCCCAACCAAGATGAACTTCCAAAATCTGACCTATGTTCATACGTGATGGAACACCTAATGGGTTCAGTACGATATCAACTGGTGTACCGTCAGCCATGTGTGGCATATCCTCAACTGGCGCAATTTTAGAAATAACCCCTTTGTTACCATGACGTCCAGCCATTTTATCACCTGGCTGAATCCGACGCTTCACAGCCAAGTAGACCTTGACCATTTTCTGAACACCGGGTGGCAACTCATCACCTTGCGTTAATTTGCGCTTCTTCTCTTCGTACTTATTATCAAAATCAACACGTGCCGCAGTTAAACCGTCTTTTAAGCGCTCCAATTGACGGGCAGCCTCCTCATCAGCCAAGCGTATATCAAACCAATCATAGCGACCTACTTCATCTAAATAAGCCGATGTTACCTTGTCGCCTTTTTTCAGCTTGTTAGGCCCACCAGTAGCTACCTGACCTTCGATTAAACGACGAATACGTCCAAATGCATCGTTCTCAACAATGCGCATCTGGTCTGCTAGGTCTTTCTTGTAGTGACCCAACTGATCATCAATAATTTGTTGCGCACGCGCATCACGCTCAATACCTTCTCTTGTAAAGACCTGCACATCAATCACAGTCCCCGTCATGCCAGAAGGCACACGTAAGCTAGTGTCTTTAACATCAGAGGCTTTTTCGCCGAAAATTGCGCGGAGCAATTTTTCTTCTGGTGTTAACTGCGTCTCTCCTTTAGGAGTCACTTTACCAACCAACACATCACCAGCTTCAACTTCAGCACCGATGTAGATAATACCGGACTCATCAAGGCGGCTCAGCATACGTTCTGACAGATTGGAAATATCTTGTGTAATTTCCTCTGCGCCAAGCTTGGTATCGCGCGCTACAACAGATAACTCTTCAATATGAATTGACGTGTATCGATCATCAGCGACAACGCGCTCAGAAATTAAAATCGAATCTTCAAAGTTATATCCATTCCATGGCATAAAACCTACTAACATGTTTTGACCAAGTGCCAACTCACCCATATCAGTAGAAGCACCATCAGCAATAACATCACCTCGATTCAACGCATCGCCAACTTTAACCAATGGTCGCTGATTGATATTAGTATTTTGGTTTGAGCGGGTATATTTCGTTAGATTATAAATATCAACACCCACCTCGCCCGCAACGGCTTCATCATCATTAACGCGGACAACGATTCGACTTGAGTCAACATAGTCCACCACACCGCCACGGCGTGCTTGCACAATCGTACCTGAATCCATTGCTACAGTACGTTCGATACCAGTACCGACTACTGCTTTTTCTGCGCGTAGACATGGGACTGCCTGACGCTGCATGTTCGCGCCCATCAATGCACGGTTCGCATCATCATGCTCCAAGAATGGAATCAAAGAAGCAGCAACAGATACGATTTGTCCTGGTGCAACATCCATATACTGCACACTATCAGGTTGTGCCATCGTGAATTCATTTTGATAACGTGAAGAAACAATCTCTTCTTTGAATGCGCCCTTAGCATCAAGCTCAGTATTCGCCTGCGCAATCATGAACTCACTTTCTTCAATAGCAGAAAGATAGTCAATATCTTTTGTTACTTTGTTCTCTTTAACACGACGGTAAGGCGTTTCCAAGAATCCATATTCGTTAGTACGCGCATACAACGCCAAAGAGTTAATCAAACCAATATTCGGACCTTCTGGTGTCTCAATAGGACAAACACGGCCATAGTGCGTTGTGTGTACATCGCGCACTTCAAAGCCAGCACGCTCACGCGTCAAACCACCTGGGCCCAATGCAGAAATACGGCGTTTATGGGTAATCTCAGATAATGGATTCGTTTGATCCATAAACTGTGACAACTGACTTGAGCCAAAAAACTCACGAATGGCACTTGAAACAGGTTTAGCGTTGATCAAATCGTGCGGCATCAAATTATCTGACTCTGCTTGACTCAAGCGCTCTTTAACTGCACGCTCGACTCGCACTAGGCCTGCACGGAACTGATTCTCAGCAAGCTCACCTACTGAGCGGATACGGCGATTACCTAAATGATCAATATCATCAATTTCACCATGTCCATTACGCAACTCAAGCAAGACGCCAATGACAGCGAGAATATCATCTGTCGACAGAACACTGTCACCAGTATCTCCTTTTTCGCCCACTCGCTCATAGAATCGCTTCATCCAGTTCGCTGTACGATCCTCTAATTTGCTAGGATAAGCACGGCGATTAAACTTCATACGCCCTACTTCTGATAAATCATAGCGATCTTCGTTGAAGAACAAACCTTGGAACAATGCCTCCACTGAGTCTTCAGTTGGCGGCTCTCCAGGGCGCATCATTCTGTAAATCGCAGTACGTGCAGAATACTGATCTGGCACCTCATCAATACGTAAAGTTTGGGAAATAAAGTCCCCATGATCAAGATCATTCGAGTACAGGGTATCAATAGAGCCAATTTTCGCTTCGACAAGCTTTTCTAGAAGTTCGGCAGTAATCTCATCGTTAGCATTTGCTATTACTTCACCAGTTTCTTGATCGATAATATTCTTGACGATAACACGCCCAAGCACAAACTCGGTCGGGACTACTATTTTGTTGATTCCAGCCTTCTCAATTTCACGGATATGTTTAACTGTGATGCGCTTATCTTTTGCCACAATAATATTGCCATCTTTATCTGCAATATCAAACTTAGCAACCTCTCCACGTAAACGTTCTGGCACCAAAGTGAACTCAGCACCTTTTGGTCCAAAATTGAAAGTATCCGTATCACCAAACATCTCCAGAATCTGCTCTGGGTTAAAACCCAATGCTTTCAGTAGTATAGTGACTGGCATCTTACGCCGACGGTCAACACGGAAATACAAGTAATCTTTAGGGTCAAACTCAAAATCTAACCAAGAACCACGGTAAGGAATCACTCTAGCTGAAAACAATAGCTTTCCTGAGCTATGTGTCTTACCTCTATCATGCTCAAAGAATACACCTGGACTACGATGTAATTGTGAAACAATAACCCGCTCCGTACCATTGATAACAAATGAGCCATTCTCTGTCATCAGCGGCAATTCGCCCATATACACTTCTTGCTCTTTTACTTCCTTCACCGTTGGCTTTGAAGACTCTTTATCCATAATGGTCAAGCGCACTTTAACGCGAATTGGCGCAGCATAGGTCAAACCACGTTGCTGACATTCTTTCACATCAAAGGGCTCAGCCCCTAACTGATAACTCACGTAATCTAAACGGGCATTCCCAGAGTGGCTTTCGATTGGAAAAACCGAACTAAAAGCTGATTCTAGGCCTGTATTTTTACGCTCGTCCGGTTTGGCGTCCGCCTGCAAAAAGGCTGTATAGGACTCCAATTGCATCGCAAGTAGGTAAGGTACTTCTTGCACACTTTCTCTTTTAGCGAAACTTTTACGAATCCGTTTTTTTTCGGTAAAGGAATAGCTCATAGCGTCTCCAGATAATGATGAGGTTAGAAAGCAAAACACTAAGAATTTAATGTATTGATTTATAACATCATTTAAAAATTATTACTTCCCAAATGCGTCTATTCTTTTTGCTGTCTATAAACAGCCAAGGCTGACGGTTTCCCGTCAGCCTAGCTTGCGTCACTTAAAAGAATTATTTAAGTTCGCCAGTAGCACCAGCTTCAATCAATTTCTTCAATGCTTCCTCAGCATCAGCTTTTGCTAAACCTTCTTTAATTGTTTTTGGTGCACCGTCAACTAAATCTTTAGCTTCTTTCAAACCAAGACCTGTCAACTCACGTACAGCTTTAATAACGCTTACTTTTTGCTCGCCAGCTGCAGTTAATACAACATCAAACTCTGATTTTTCTGCTGCTGCGCCACCTGCGTCACCACCAGCTGCTGCTGGTGCAGCAACTGCAACTGCAGCTGCAGCTGCTGATACGCCAAATTTCTCTTCCATCTCTTTAATTAGTTCAGATAAATCTAAAACTGACATTGAACTAATTGCTTCTAAAATATCTTCTTTTGAAACTGCCATTTGTAAAACTCCTAAATTTTTGAATGTATAAGTTAGCTATGATTAAGCTGCTTCTTTTTGATCTCGTACCGCCGCAAGGCCACGCACAAATTTTGTAGGCACTTCGTTGAGTGTCTGTACAAATTTTGCAATTGGTGCTTGCATTGTGCCGAGAAGCTTAGCAAGCAACTCTTCACGACTAGGCATAGTTGCCAATGCTTTAATCCCTGCTGGATCTAAAACTGCATTTGGCATTGCGCCTGCTTTAATCACGAACTTATCGTTATCTTTTGCAAAATTGTTCATCACCTTGGCTGCTGCCACTGGATCGGCTGAAATACCGAACATCAATGGACCAACCATATCGTCTGTTAAAGCCGAAAACGGCGTGCCTTCAACTGCACGACGCACAAGCGTATTTTTCAATACACGCAAGTACACATCCGATTTTCTGGCTTCAGCTCGTAGTGTCGTAATTTCTGACACTGTGAGCCCACGATACTCAGCTAGAACAATTGCTTGCGCCGATGCGACCTTTTCGCTGACTTCAGCAACTACTGCTTTTTTCTCTGCTAGATTAAGACTCAAGGTCTATTCTCCTTCCGTTAATGTTAAGTGCAATACCTAAATACTGCACCACTTACGGCGTCCTTGATTCAGGGTCTACAAATCCTGCATCGGGTTCGCCATCTACGCTGGAATCTACTGGTTGTAACAGAGGATATTAATCACCCATTATCGCCAATTTTCAATTAAACCCTTCCGGGTACCAGCGGTCTTTGATGCTCTTGTTACTTCAAATTACAAGTAACAAGCCCAAAGTTCTTACCATCCAAGCATCACACTTGGAAAAATTCTTATACAACTGTGGTCTGGTCAACACGTATACCAGGCCCCATGGTGCTAGAAACCGACAGCTTCCGTAAATACACACCTTTAGACGAGGCTGGTTTTGCCTTATTAATCGCACCCACCAACGCAGCCACATTTCCGGATAACTGCTCCACAGTAAATGACGCACGGCCTACAGTACAGTGAATAATACCGCCCTTATCTGTACGATACTGAACTTGACCCGCTTTTGCATTTTTAACAGCATTAGCAGCATCAGGCGTTACCGTACCTACTTTCGGATTAGGCATTAAACCACGAGGACCCAGCACTTGACCCAAAGTACCAACAATTCTCATTGCATCTGGTGTTGCAATAACAACATCAAAATCCATCATGCCGCCTTTGATTTGTTCAGCCAAGTCCTCAAATCCAACGATGTCTGCACCAGCAGCTTTAGCCGCATCTGCTTGTGCTCCCTGCGCAAACACAGCCACACGAGTTGTTTTACCAATACCGTTTGGCAATACGATAGAACCACGTACTAATTGATCTGATTTTTTTGCGTCAATACCTAAGTTGATTGAAATATCGATTGACTCATCAAATTTAACTTTTGCTGTTTCTTTAGCAAGTGCTAGCGCATCTTGAATTGGATACACTTTATTGCGGTCAACCTTCGCACGTAATGCGTTTATTCTTTTAGCCATCTTATTCACCCTCCACAACGATACCCATACTGCGAGCACTACCTGCAATCGTTCTAACTGCAGCATCCATATCAGCAGCTGTCAAATCTGGCATCTTAGTTGTAGCGATTTCTTCAGCTTGTTTGCGAGTAATGGTTGCCACTTTATCAATATGCGGGCGAGCTGAGCCACTCTTAATTTTTGCTGCCTTCTTCAATAAAATTGATGCAGGCGGCGTTTTCATTATAAAAGTGAAACTTTTGTCCGCAAAAGCTGTAATCACAACTGGGATAGGCAAACCCGGCTCAACACTCTGTGTTGCAGCGTTAAATGCCTTACAAAACTCCATAATATTTAAACCACGCTGACCCAAAGCTGGGCCCACTGGTGGACTTGGGTTGGCTTTCCCTGCAGGAATTTGCAGTTTGATATAACCGATGACTTTCTTTGCCATTGTCTACTCCTTATGTGGGTACAAGCGCTTTAATAAAAGCTCCCCGTTAAAAAACTATTTTTGTGTTGAAGTTAAACTTCTTTTTCTACCTGACCAAAGTCAAGCTCTACTGGTGTAGCGCGCCCAAAAATAGAAACTGACACGCGTACCTTGCTTTTCTCGTAATTAACTTCCTCGATATTGCCTGAGAAATCTTTAAATGGGCCGTCTACTACACGCACAGCCTCACCTTTTTCAAACACCATTTTTTGTGCTGGATTAGATTTACTATCATCCATGCGCTGCAATATAATTTCGACTTCTTTGTCTTTAATAGGCGTAGGCTTCTGCGCACTACCGCCAATAAAAGCCGTTACACGTGGTGTACTTTTAATCAGATGCCAGCTTGCATCTGTCATTGCCATCTGTACCAATACATACCCAGGGTACAATCTACGCTCTGAGATTTTTTTAACACCTGATTTCATTTCAACTACTTCTTCGATAGGCACCAAGATATCGCCAAAATGGTCTTGTATATCAGATCGAGCAATACGCTCCTCTAAAGCAGCTTTAACTGATTTTTCCATACTCGAAAAGACCTGAACTGCATACCAATGCATTTCCATTAAGCACTCCGTCCTAGTATCCATTGAATCATATGTGAAAAACCAATATCGACAACCGCCAAGAATGCGGCCATAACCACCACCAGTACAAACACAACCAATGTTGTTTGCACGGTCTCCTTACGAGTTGGCCAAACAACACGCTTTGCTTCAGCAATTGAGTCGCCAAAAAAGCCGAAAGATTTTTGGCCCATAGCTGTCGTTTTAAATACCACAGCACCAGCCACTACTCCTGCAATCACGGCAAGAATGCGCAAAACCAAGGCCTTTTCCGCCAAAAGATAAAAGCCAGCAATGCCAGCCGCTAACAGCAGCAAAGCCAAAACCAGCTTAATTTTATCTACCATAGTTAATCACTTAATTCACTTATTGAGCAACGCACATTGTGCATTACTCTGTTATTTGGCAGGCCAAGAGGGCTTCGAACCCCCAACCCTCGGTTTTGGAGACCGATACTCTACCAATTGAGCTATTGGCCTGTAAACACTACAAACATCAAAAGCTACGCTGGTAAAGCGTAGCTTCTTTCGCTAAAAACTTATTCAATAATTTTAGCGACGACACCCGCACCTACAGTACGACCACCTTCACGAATAGCGAAGCGTAAACCTTCTTCCATCGCAATCGGTGCAATCAATTCAACTGTAATTGATACGTTATCTCCTGGCATCACCATC
>JBFIGM010000103.1:0-7887 GCA_041602315.1 Methylophilaceae bacterium
ATGGATATATAGTGGCAACCCTGCAAAGGCTACAGGAAAAGCCAACATAGCATACTGAAACAACAACCATCGATTTGGAGGTTGTGTCATTATTTTTGCCCTATTAGCTTATTACGCAGTGCTGGCGCGCTTGTTTTCTCACCGAACCAGATATCAAAGAAAACTTCACAAAACTGACCATCACTAATTTGCCCTAATAAACGGTTGTTTTTGTAGAACGAGCACTCATTTGTTGTCTTATAAATACCTGTAATGCTGTCCCCTTTCTTTACATCAGGGAAAATATTGCGCATTTGGGAATGCCAGTCAGCTAGTTTGATTTCATCTACACGTCCTTGATTACGTATTTCTTCTGCAGATTGATCAGCAATTTTTTCGCCATCAATATCTCGCAAATAAGATAACTTTAGGGCAAACGGAGGCTCTACTTCACGTTTGCCATTTTCCGTGTAAAAACTGGCATCATAGACATCAAATAGAAATACGGTTAAACGCCCAGATGCCACCATTTGCGCATTTGGGATATGCGCTTCAATTAATGTCGTGGCATTTGCTTGTACTAGCCATAGTAGCATGCCCAGCATACCGATAAATCTATGCATGTGTCAGCTCCATTTGCATCACATCTGTTTTATTGGTTCTGAATCCTGCCGCGCAAGCAGCAAGATAAAAGCGCCATAATCGAATAAAGCCGTCATCGAATCCTAATGCTTTAACTTGCTGCCTTTGCTGATCAAAGCTATCTAACCAAGTTTCTAACGTCCTTGCATAATCAAGACCAAATTGATAAGGCGCATGTGCCTTTAAGCCAGCTTTTTCTGCTTCCTGTTTAAAACGAGAAACACTCGGCAACATACCACCTGGAAAGATAAAACTGCGGATAAAGTCTCCGCCTTTACGGTAACTTGGAAAGTCATGCTCATTGATGGTAATTGTTTGTATAACAGCCTTGCCGCTTTTTGCTAGTAGCGATTTCAATTTCTGAAAATAAATAGGCCAAAAGCGTTCACCAACGGCCTCAAACATTTCAATTGAAATAATGTGATCATAAAAACCTGTTTGATGACGATAGTCTTCTAGTGCAATATTGGCATTTTTACCTAATCGCTGCTGCGCAAAAGCATGCTGTTCTTCAGATAAGGTAATCCCTTTAATTTCGTAATCACCCTTCTGAATTGCGCGCTCAGCTAGCCCACCCCATCCGCAGCCTACTTCTAGTAAGCGCCCTGATGGATGACTAATGCAATCAAGCATACGATCATATTTGTTATATTGGGCCTGGGTTAATGACTCATGTTCTGATTGATATAATGCAGAGGAATAAGTCATGCTAGGATCTAACCACAAGCGGTAAAAAGCATTGCCTAAATCGTAATGTGCATGGATGTTTTTCTTACTGCCTTTTATTGTATTGAGCCTGAACAAGTAAAATAACGATGACAACATACTGTACAGCTTATTCCCTGTTATCATTTGATCAATCGAAGACTGGTTTTTGAGGCCAAGCTCTACTAATTGATTGATATTATCTGTATCCCATTTACCGGCACGATAATCATCTGCAAAACCAATATCACCTTTACGTATTAAATTGGTGAACACATTCCAATCATGTACGACAATTTCAGCAATATGTTCGGAGTTTGTCTGACCACTAAAAGTACGTACAATGCCATCTGGCGTTGTTAGTTGCAGTGTTCCCCACGACAATCGATCTAAACGTTTTAATATTTGCTCTGCGGCTGCTTTATTAATCATTTCTATATCCCAAATAAAATAATCAAAGGGTTGTGCTAATTTTCTGCTGCTTTTGTTCAGGTTTGGTAATGTACTTGATTCTTTTTAATACCAATTTAAATGCATGCCAGTGAATCATCGTAATGGCCTTCAGCGTTACCAGTGGATAGCGCCAGAAAGCATAACGAAGGCTTTTTTTATCCAATAATTGCAACTGACCGATCAATGAAGTGACGACTTGTTTATGCCCTGTGTGATTGTGATAATTGATCACAACATTGAAATGGTCGTCTTTGATGTCAAATTTGAACTCATATTGACCTTCACGCTGCAAGAAAGGCGACACATGAAATATCTTTTCTGCAAATAGCGGACTAATACCCGTGATGTTGCGATGGTCTTTGTGAACACAGACATAAGTGTGTTGCTCACCAAAAGTATTATGCACTTCACAAAGGACTGCTTTGATTTGGCCTGCTTTATCATGGCATAGCCAAAAAGTCACTGGATTGAATACATAACCGAGCACTCTCGGCATGCAAACGAGTACTATCTCTCCATCTGCTTGAACGCCATAATCGGCTAAAATGCTGCGCGCCCAATGCTCTAGCGAACTACCGTCACGCGGCCCATGATCTCTGTCGTAAAAGCTTTGAATACCAAAACGATTATATGAAAGCGGGATATCTGCTAGGTTAGATAATGGCAATGCTACATAATAGATACCATAATTGAAAACATGCGTTTTTGGTAATAAGCGTTTATGCATCACTTTTCCCATCATCAGCTGCGCCTGATTTATTCCCATGGAATATTACCTCCAAGCGCTTTAACTACATTGACTGCACTTAATAGCCCATCTTCATGAAATCCATACCGTTGATATGCGCCACAAAACCATAAATTTCTCTTGCCTTGTATGGATGGGATAGCCTCTTGTGCCACGATTGCACGATAGTCAAAAATAGGATGTGAGAAATAATGCTCATCTAGCACCAAAGATTCTTTCGGTCTTCTAGCTGGGTTTAAAGTAATGATGACGGGTATATCTGTTTCTAAACTTTGCAAATTATTCATCCAGTAACTCAATGAGACACCGTTACTACTATCTTGCTTTTGTTCAGACAAATAAACCCAGCTAGACCAGCATTGATTATGTTGTGGCATGAAACTCGTATCAGAGTGAACAATGATTTGGTTTCTTTGGTATTTAAAGTTAGATAAGACCGAGGTTTCATCATTAGTCGGCTCATCTAGCATTTTTAATGCTTGATCCGCATGACAAGCAAAAATAACATGGTCAAATAAACGTTTATCACCACGTTCATCAATGACTTGCCATTGATTTTGCATCTTCTTAACAGTCTTTGCACCATTGTTCAGTAGTATATTTTCCGCGAATGGTGCGATTAAACGTCCAATGTATTCACGGCTACCGCGGGTGACGGTGTACCATTGTGGTCGCTTATTAATACTCAGTAACCCATGATTTTTAAAAAAACGTAAAAAAGTTTGCGCTGGAAACTTCATGATTGTTTCCACTGGGCAGCTCCATATTGCCGCACCCATGGCTAAAATGTAATAACGCTTAAACCACTTACCTAGTTTTAGCTGGTCTAGGCACTCACCAAGGCTGATTGATGGGTCTTTATTAATAAACGCTGGAGCGTTTTTATTAAACCTGAATACGTCAAGTAGCATACGCCAATACTGCGGACGGAATAGATTTTTACGTTGCGCAAACAAGCCGTTAGAACTGTATTCCAACCAACCGTTTTGAACACTGACACCAAAAGACATATCGCTTTTTTGGTAAGGCACTTTTAACTGGTTAAATAACCCTAGCAGGTTTGGATAATTCCAATCATTAAACACGATGAAACCAGTATCAACTGGTGTTGCACCATATTCGAGAGGCACCTCAATTGTTCTGCTGTGCCCACCCACATATGCGTTTTTCTCGTAGACTACCAAATCATGATGTTGATGCAACAAATATGCCGCACCTAAGCCAGAAATGCCAGTTCCTATTATCGCTATTTTCATTAGTACACTATGCCAGACCGCTCATTACTAGAGCATGGCAGCTACATTACAATTTTGTAATGAAGCATAACCCTTTGCCAGTATTACGAAGCAAGATTTCGGCATGATGCAAGTCAAAAACAGCTTTAACCAAACTCAACCCTAAACCAGTTCCTGATGATGAGCGGCTAACGTCTGATCGGTAAAAGCGTTGAAAAATCTTCTCAAGCTCTTTTTCAGCAACCCCTCCACCTGTGTCTTCAATTTCAATCAGATGATGTTCGCCGTCTGTTTTCATATTGATATTGATCTCGCCAAGTTCGGGTGTATATTTAATCGCATTGTCTAAAATATTAGCATATGCTTGAAACAGCAAATCTTTATCACCGTGATAAGTAGCATCAATCAAATACTGATGAATACGGATATTTTTAAGCTCAGCTAGAGGTTCATAAAAAGCGATGACATCTTCTAACAAAGGCTTTAATGCTATCGCTTTAAAATGTTCTCGTTTTTTTTCTGTTTCAATCCGTGAAATTCGGAGCAATGCATTAAAAGTATTGAGTAGTTTATCAGCCTCATTTAGTAACGCCTCATTGCTAGTGTCAGCACTATCTTTTTTTGCTTCCTCAATGTGGTTACGCAAACGCGTTAGAGGCGTTCGTAAATCATGTGCAATATTATCGGACATCTGCCGTAAACCACCCATTAAACTCTCTATGCGATCCAGCATCAGGTTTAAGGTACTAGCCATTTTGCTTAAATCATCCCAATGAGAGCTAACTTCTAGGCGTTTTGATAAATCACCCGTATCCATTATATTTTGAGCTGTTGTAGCAATACGGTTAGTACCCTTTGCAACAAAAACACTAATTAAAAAACTGACTAGTACGACAAGAATAATCAACCCAATACTAATAATGCTAAGCCACTGCATAAACTGGAATTCTTTTTGTGCTTCCGTAACATCCACGCCTACCAACATTTTCTGATTATTATTGAATGTATGAATTTTGGCGGCATAGGTTTTGTTAGAAATAGGATGATTAAAAACAATCAGTCCCTCTTTAAGCCGATCTATTTTGCCCGATATGATTTCAGGTACTTCACCATTTGGGCCGAATGGTAGGAATAACCGACCTATTCTTTCATTTTCATCACTACTCGCTGCATCAAATAATTGATTAGGCGATAGATGCCTAATTTCCGTATCAATGACTTCTTCCGTCCCGTAGATAAAATGGCCTCTTTCAAAAAAATAGCCAAAATAACCAAGCACCGACAAAGAAAAGCCACACAATAGTGTAAACAGTAAAGCCATTTTAAAACTAGAGCTTTTGGCATAACTGTTGTGTTTCATCAATTTATTCATCAGATTCAATGATATAGCCAGAGCCGCGAACAGTTTGAATAATAGCGCTATCAAATCCTTTATCAATCTTGCTACGCAATCGACTGATGTGCACATCAATTACATTCGTCTGCGGGTCAAAGTGATAATCCCAAACATTTTCAAGCAGCATCGTTCGCGTTACTACTTGATTTTTGTGTTTAAGCAGATACTCAAGTAAGCTAAATTCACGTGTTTGCAAGTCAATCAATTGATTATTCCGCGTTACTTTACGTGCCATCAAATCAACTTTTAATTCACCTGCTTGTAATATTGTCTGCGACTTTTGTTGCAATTGTCGGCGCCCTAATATTTCTATGCGCGCTAATAACTCACTGAATGCAAAAGGCTTAACCAGATAGTCATCTCCACCTGAACGTAGACCGTTTACCCGATCGTCTACTTCCCCTAGTGCACTCAATATTAAAATTGGCACAGGCTTATCTAATGCCCTGAGTGCCTTGATAATGGATAAACCATCCAGCTCGGGTAACATCCTATCAACAATTAGCACATCATATTGTTCTGTCGTTGCTAGAAAAAGTCCATCCTTACCATTTGAGGCAATTTCTGCATTGTGGCGCGACTCTCTTAAGCCTTTGGCAATGAAAGTCGCTACCTCATGGTCATCTTCAATAATCAGTACTCGCATAGGCATAGGTATAGCACACTTTTTTTATTAAAACATCAGCGCATGAATAAACAATGTGAATTTTTTTATGGTTCTATTCAGTTACAATAACGCCTTTGCAAAATGCAGTCTATTAAACGAGTTTATGAGCACTTTAAAACAAGAAATTACGAAAAGGCGTACGTTTGCCATTATTTCTCACCCTGACGCAGGTAAAACGACGCTGACAGAAAAACTACTTTGGTTTGGCGGTGCGATTCAGGTCGCTGGTGAGGTTCGTGGTCGAAAAGCGGCGCGCCATGCGACTTCTGACTGGATGGAGTTAGAAAAACAACGTGGCATCTCTGTCACTTCATCAGTAATGCAGTTCCCATATCGATCACATATGATAAACCTGCTTGATACACCAGGTCATGACGATTTCTCTGAAGACACCTATCGGACACTTACCGCAGTAGACTCTGCTGTTATGGTTATTGATTCCGTTAATGGCGTAGAAGCACAAACTATTAAATTGTTAAACGTATGCCGCATGCGTGATACACCGATTATTACCTTTATCAACAAACTTGACAGAGAAAGTCGTGAACCAATTGAGCTGCTAGACGAAATCGAAACGACATTGGGCATGGAATGCGCACCGATGACATGGCCCATAGGCATGGGTAAAACATTTCGCGGTGTTTATAGCCTTGTAAACGATAAAATATTCTTTTTTGATCCACGCGCAGAAAAAGGTACCTCGGAAATCATAGAAGGTTTAGATAACCCTCGTTTAGATGAACTCCTCAAGGCACAAGCTGATGATTTGCGGCTCGATATTGAGCTAGTTAGAGGTGCATCGCACAGTTTTGATAAAGCCCGCTATCTAAGTGGAAAACAAACACCTGTATTTTTTGGTTCAGCTGTTAATAACTTTGGTGTCCAATCACTTTTAGATGCTGTAGTTGATTTGTCCCCTGCTCCACAAGCGCGCAAAACATCGACTAGAGTCGTCGAAGCTGGTGAAGATAAATTCTCCGGCTTTGTCTTTAAAATTCAAGCCAATATGGATCCCAAACACCGAGACAGAATTGCTTTTTTACGTCTTTGCTCAGGTAGATTTGAACGTGGTATGAAAATCAAACAAGTAGCAACAGGCAAAAACATTAGTGTAAATAATGCCATAACGTTTATGGCTCAAGATCGCACTGTGATGGATGAAGCCTATTCGGGCGACATTATTGGGATACCCAACCATGGCACAATCAAACTAGGTGATACATTTACTGAGAATGAGAGTCTAAAATTTATTGGCATACCTTCGTTTGCGCCCGAATTTTTTCGAAGAGCAAGACTCAAAGATCCTATGAAAATGAAGCAGTTACAGATTGGTCTTAAACAACTATCTGAAGAAGGTGCTGCACAACTTTTTCGGCCATTATTAACAAATGACTTAGTACTTGGTGCCGTAGGCATGCTGCAATTTGATGTGGTTTTACATAGACTCAAAAATGAGTATGGCGTGGATATGATTTTTGAACCTTACGAATGTTATACCGTACGTTGGTTACATGGTTCCGATGCAGACCTAAAAGCGATTGCCGATAAGTACGGGTTTAATGTGGGTCTGGACAGCGCTGATGATTATGTCTACTTAGCACCCAACCGTGTCAACCTTCAAATGGCGCAAGAGCGTTACCCTGACATCACGTTTGCTGAGACCAGAGAAATTGCGTAAAACGCTTTCCAACTGCCCTTGTGGAAGTGGTAAGTCCTATACTGATTGTTGCAAACCACTGCATGCTGGTGCAACAGCACATGATGCTGAGGCGCTTATGCGGTCAAGATATACGGCCTACACGATGGGTCTAGAGCAGTATCTTTTGGATACATGGCATCAAAGCACGCGTCCTGCCTCACTTAACTTTGCTGACGACAAAACAATTAAATGGTTAGGTTTAGACATTAAACACGTAGAAGTTATTGATGAACACACAGCCACCGTGGAATTTATAGCGCGTTACAAGATTGGCGGTGAGAAAGCTCAGAGGCTGCATGAAATTAGCCAGTTTAAACATTTAGACCGTTGGTACTATCTTACAGCTTTGGACAACTGAGCAAT
>JBFIGM010000104.1:0-7798 GCA_041602315.1 Methylophilaceae bacterium
CAGCGCCGCCAATTAGTAGTGTTCTTTTTAATTCAGACATGCATCTCAAATACTAATCCAAGGAAAAGTAACTATACCTAATCGTAAAGTAAATAACATCAAAGCCAACATAAAAATTACCTATATCTGTTAACTTTTATTAATCAAGAAAATCCAGCTGAGCCAGTATTGGTTTTCCAGCATGCTCTTTCTCGAGCCCACTCAAGCTTATGCCAATCAAGCGTACAGGCTTTTTACCAGCCTCTGTTCGATTTAATAACATTGGAATCCATTGCTTTAAGCTTATTATATCTACTTTTTTTTCTATAGATTGCGCTCTGGTAACTTGCTGAAAATTAGCATATTTTACTTTGATAGTAATGGTCTTTGCTTGCAGCTGATACTCTACTAGATTGGCTAGCACTTGCTCAGCTAATACATTTAGCTTTTCAATTAAGAAATCAAGTGATAATACATCTTCTGTAAAAGTAGTTTCTTTACCTACCGATTTACGGATGCGTGTACTTTTCACAGGTCTGTCATCGATTGCTCTCGCTATATTGTAGTAATATTGCCCAGACTTACCAAATCTTTCTACAAGTTGTGCCAACGTTTTTTGTCGCAAATCCGCGCCAGTTTGGATGCCTATTTTTTGCATTTTTGCTTCGGTAGCAGGCCCAATTCCGTGAAACTTGCCAATTGGTAAGTTTGCGACAAAATCCAATCCTTGATCAGGCTGAATCACCGTTAAACCATTTGGCTTATCCATATCAGAGGCAATTTTCGCTAAAAACTTGTTATACGAAACACCCGCTGACGCAGTTAACTGTGTTATTTCTAATATCTCACGCTTAATGGCTTCAGCAATGCGGGTAGCTGACCCATCAAAGTCTTGCGTGTAGCTTACATCTAAGTAAGCCTCATCCAAAGATAATGGCTCGACTTGTGAAGCGTACTTCCAAAAAATTTCTCTAATTTGATTTGAAACTTGACGATAGGCATCAAACCTTGGCGGCACAAAAATAGCTGTTGGGCACAAACGATACGCGCGAGAACATGGCATGGCAGAGTGTATACCAAACTTTCTTGCTTCATAACTACATGCTGCAACCACACCACGACTAGTCGGTTGTCCGCCAACAATAAGAGGCTTTCCTCGATAAGCAGGTTGATCTCGTTGTTCTACCGATGCAAAAAATGCATCCATATCCACATGTATTATTTTGCGTTGCCTAACCATTTATAGGCATTTTACCTCTACAATACCCCATGTGATTAAAAAAGCAGCTCACCTTATTTCTTTACTCATGCCTGGCATGCTGGTTGCTGCTACAGGTGTAGGCTCAGGTGACCTTGCCACAGCCAGTTTTACTGGCAACCAATTAGGTTTAGCTATCCTCTGGGCTGTAGTCGTGGGAGGTATATTAAAATTTGTACTTACAGAGGGACTTGCCCGATGGCAGCTGGTTACAGGCCAAACCTTCATTCAAGGCGTAGCGACACACTATGGTTTGATAGCAGCTTGGTTGTTTATGCCCTACCTTTTAGTCTGGACTTTCTTCGTTGCATCTGCACTGATAAATGCATGTGGCGTAACCATGCATGCAATATTCCCCATTTATGACAGTTTTACCGATAAGCTAATCTACGGCATTATTTCAAGCCTTGCAGGTTTCGCACTTGTTCTGGTTGGCGGCTTTAATCTGTTTGAAAAAATAATGACCGTCTGTATTGGCATCATGTTTATTACAGTGGTGGTTACTGCAATACTACTTTGGCCAGGTACATCACAAATACTGACTGGCTTATTTGTCCCTGTGATTCCCGACGCACAGGGGAAGGGTATTGTTTGGACGGTTGCCTTAATTGGCGGTGTTGGCGGTACAGTTACAATATTATGCTATGGTTACTGGATTAAGGAGCTTGGCAGAACATCGTCAACATTTATTAATACCTGCCGGATTGATTTAGCATCAGGGTATCTGATGACCATATTGTTTGGCATTGCGATGGTAATTATAGGCAATAGTATTGAAATCGAGGGGCATGGTGCTGGATTATTAATCGCGCTGGCAAACAGTTTAGAAAAGCCATTGGGTTTAACGGGGCGCTGGCTTTTTTTAATAGGTGCCTTTTGTGCAATATTCAGCAGCCTATTAGGGGTATGGCAAGCTACGCCTTATTTATTTGCAGATAGTTGGCACTTGTTTTTAGCTAGAAAGAAAAAGCCACCACGTCATATTATGCATACAAAACCCTACCGCTACTATTTATTAGCAATTACATTCATTCCTATGCT
Organism: Methylophilaceae bacterium; assembly: GCA_041602315.1. Lineage (GTDB taxonomy): Bacteria > Pseudomonadota > Gammaproteobacteria > Burkholderiales > Methylophilaceae. Next base: position 2,279 of record JBFIGM010000104.1, read on the forward strand.
AGGTCTGTTTATGCAGTTTAAAGAAGCACAAAAACTATATGCTTTAATAGGTGCACTGTTCATTCCATTACTTGCTCTCACCTTGCTTATGATGAACAGCAGAAAAAAGTGGCTTGGCAAACACTGCAACGGATTGTTAAGTACACTAACGCTAATTGTTACATTGCTTTTCTTTCTGATTTTAGCATTCCTGCAATGGGGCAATATCCAGTAGGATAATAAATTTGCCGTCAAGCATTTAAAGAAGCAACCATCAATCGATACGAATGAGGAGAGTCATGCGAACTTTAGGTAATATTTTCTGGTTTATTCTTGGCGGTTTGCTGATGGGTCTTGGTTGGTGGTTCGCAGGTCTCATTGCTTTGCTCACCATCATTGGCATTCCATGGGCAAAAGCATGTTTTGTGATTGGTCAGTTTTCATTTTTCCCATTTGGCAAAAAAGCAGTCGCCAGAGATGAATTATTACTGCAAAAAGATATTGGCACAGGCACATTGGGTGTGCTTGGTAATATTGTCTGGTTCATAATAGCTGGCTGGTGGCTGGCGATTGGGCACTTGATTTCTGCGCTAATTTGTTTTGTGACAATCATTGGCATTCCGTTTGGCCTACAACATCTAAAACTGGCAGGCATTGCCGTTTTCCCAATCGGGAAAACGATTGTAGAAATATAGCAAACAATAAAAAAACCAGCCTCAGCTGGTTCATATCACTCTATTTTGCTAGTTGTCAAAAACTGCCGATTCGCGCTCTTTTGCTTCCGCTACAATTTTTTGTTTAGTTACATTATCTAGGTCCCACCAATCTTGTATTTCATCTCTGCGACGAAAACAGCCTTGGCAAAGATCTGTAACATTATCAATAACACAAACACCTATACAAGGTGACTGTACCTCATCTAAATCAGTCATATCAAATTTCAAACTCTTATTTATATATGGTTAAGACAGCGCACCATGACACTGTTTATACTTTTTACCAGAACCACAAGGACACGGATCGTTTCGGCCTATTTTTTGCCCTTCTCTAACAACAGGTTGACTAGGCGCAGGCCCAGCGCCATCGTCTGCATTTTCATCTTGCGACTCATTATAATCAGCATGCTTATATTGGACATTCTCTACGCCTTGCGGAGGCTCTACAGCATCGACATCTTCCTGCGTCCTGACCTGAACCAACATCGTCACTTTGGTTACCTCAGATTTTACTGTGTTGAGTAAACCTTCGAATAACTCGAATGCTTCACGCTTGTATTCCTGTTTTGGGTTTTTTTGAGCATATGAACGCAAATGGATACCTTGTCGCAAATGATCTAGTGCGGCCAGATGCTCACGCCAATGATTGTCTAGGCTCTGAAGCATCACAGAACGTTCAAACTGACGCATATTCTCGGGGCTAGCCAATGCTTCTTTGGCTGCGTAGGATTCATTAGCTATGCTCATTACGCGCTCGCGCAATGACTCTTCATGCAGGTCTGGGTTCTCCTCTAACCACTGTCCAATCGGCAATTTAAGACCTGTTTCCGCCTCAATGGCGTTTTCTAGCCCTGGAATCTCCCACATCTCTTCCACACTACCTGGCGGAATATAATTTGAAATAATATCGTTTAATACGTCATAGCGCATTGCCGCTACAGTCTCACCAATATCGGTTGCTTCTAATAATTCATTTCGTTGCTCATAAATCACTTTACGCTGATCATTCGCAACATCATCAAACTCAAGTAGTTGCTTACGTATGTCAAAGTTACGTCCTTCTACTTTTCGTTGCGCATTTTCAATAGCTCGCGTCACCATTGAGTGTTCAATGGCTTCACCTTCAGGCATTTTTAAGCGCTCCATAATGGCAGACACACGATCGCCTGAAAAAATTCGCAATAGTTGGTCTTCTAAACACAAATAAAAACGACTTGAGCCTGGGTCACCTTGACGACCAGAACGACCACGTAATTGATTATCTACACGGCGTGACTCATGACGCTCTGTGCCAATAATATGCAAACCACCAGCATTAAGCACTTGCTCATGTAGCTTTTCCCAATTAGCTCTGATCTCAGCAATTTTCTTCTCTTTATCTACTTGGGTTAGTTTCTCATCTTGTTCTACAGCCAAAATTTCTGGCTCTGGATTGCCACCTAAAACAATATCAGTCCCACGGCCAGCCATATTGGTCGCTATGGTAATCATACCTGGCTGTCCAGCCTGCGCAATAATGTGTGCTTCACGTTCATGCTGTTTAGCATTCAACACTTGATGATCTAATTTTGCTGCTTTCAATGCTTTTGAAATAATTTCAGAATTTTCGATTGAAGTCGTGCCGACTAAAACGGGCTGTCCTTTTTGTTGACATTCTTTGATATCTTCAATCACTGCCTTATATTTCTCATTAGCTGTACGATACACTTTGTCCATCGCATCGATACGTTGCATTGGCCTGTGAGTGGGAATAACAACGGTTTCCAATCCGTAGATCTGGTTAAATTCATAAGCCTCTGTATCAGCTGTACCAGTCATACCACTCAACTTCTCATACATGCGGAAGTAGTTCTGGAAGGTAATGGATGCCAATGTTTGATTTTCTTTCTGTATTTCCACACCCTCTTTTGCCTCTACGGCTTGATGCAAACCATCAGACCAGCGTCTGCCAGGCATCATCCGCCCAGAGAACTCATCTACGATGACAATTTCCCCATCACGCACAACATAATGTTGATCACGATGGTATAAATTATGGGCACGCAATGCCGCACTCAGATGATGTACCAAGCTTATATTACCCGCCTCATACAAACTAGACCCAGTCGGTAGCAGACCTGCTTCTTCTAGATATTGCTCTGCATGCTCATGCCCTGCTTCAGAAAAGTTAACTGACTGACCCTTCTCATCTACCCAAAAATCACCAGGACCATCTTCTGTTTCCTGTTTAACCAGCCTCTTCGCAACCTCATCAATTTGCTTATATGATTTGATATCACTTTCCGCCTGCCCAGAGATAATGAGTGGAGTACGTGCTTCATCAATCAGAATTGAATCAACTTCATCGACCAGCGCATAATTAAGAGATCTTTGTGCGCGCTGTTCAGGGCTGTGCACCATATTGTCACGTAAGTAGTCAAAGCCAAACTCATTATTGGTACCGTAAGTGATATCTGCAGCGTAAGCAGCCTGCTTATCTTCTGGCTTCATTTGGGACAAATTAATCCCTACCGTCAGACCTAAAAAGTTGTATAGCTTGGCCATCCATTCAGCATCACGCTTGGCCAAATAATCATTCACCGTAACAACATGCACACCTTTACCAGTTAATGCATTCAGGTAAACAGGTAGTGTTGCAACAAGTGTCTTACCTTCCCCTGTGCGCATTTCTGCAATTTTTCCCGCATTAAGTACCATGCCACCAATGAGCTGCACATCAAAATGTCGCATACCTAATGTACGAACACTACCCTCACGCACTACTGCAAATGCTTCAGGCAGCAGCTTTTCTAATGATTCCCCATCTTGGTAACGTTGCTTAAACTCCTCGGTCTTGGCGCGAAGTTCGTCATCTGACAATGCTTGCATACTGGGTTCCAAATCGCCAATCTTTTTGGCGATAAGAGTATAGTTTTTGACTAATCTATCGTTACGACTACCAACAATTTTTTTAAACAGCTTGGATAACATGAAATGACACCGATTTTCCGACCCAGCGGAAACCTCAATAATTAGAATGGAATTTTGTTAAGTTGGGGATATTAATTTTTATTTCAATAGTGTTCAAGTACTACTCTAGATTTTTATTCAGATACTTCCTTGGATCAAGCGGGTGTCCATTGAGTCGAATCTCGTAGTGTAAATGTGGTCCTGTCGAGCGCCCAGTGCTACCAACTAACGCAATTGTCTGTCCTTTAACTACACGCTCACCTGTTTTAACAAGCAATTTAGAAGCATGTGCATAGCGGGTTTCAAGACCTGCACCATGGTTAAGTTTGATTAAATTGCCATACGCAGCCGTTGTGGTAGCTGTATAGACAATACCGTCCGCCGCCGCTCTGATTGGTGTTCCTGTTTTTGCTGTGAAGTCTAAGCCTTCATGAAAGGCTTTTGTCCCGCGGAATGGATCGATACGCCAACCATAACTAGAAGACCGATAAGCCGCTGATATTGGTTTACTATTCGGCAGCATGTCTTTCAATACACTATTTTGCAGCACATCGGCTTCAACAGAACTCATATACTCATCGCGACTGCCAACAGCAGAGACGAGTTTGGTAATTGCATCCTGTAAATCCAACTCTGTCATCGGCCGTGCATTGATTAAAGGGCCGCCGAAGTTAGGTGTCATCAAATCGCCTACAGGCTCTAGATCAGCAATATTTGTTTTTTTCGATTTATCATCTTTAACACCAGCCAACTTAACCAGACGTTGGTTTTGTGCATCGAGACGCATGATTCTTGCTTGCAACTCACCTATTTGTTTTGCATACGCATCCAAATGCATTTGCGATGAGTTCATTGACTTTTCTAACTGAGCTGGCGACATCACCTCTACTACTTGTTGCGCCACGTCATTTTTTTGAATGAAAAAGAAAGCAGTGAATGCAACACTCAGTGATAGCAGGCTAATGCCAAGCCCAATAATTTGAAATAACGACAAAGTTTTGGGCTTTGCCATTTTGTTCGATACTAAGATAATATTCATTGTATATTAATTAATATTCTCTAAAATTAAGCAAATGCGTAAAATAAACGCCCTGTTAAAAGCTAACAAAACCCCTAACAACCAATTTAATAAATTAGTTGCAGAGGCCGACAAACATCTGGACTTACAGCAGTTTTGGCAAGCCGCAGTACCTCAGGCTATTTCAATTTCAAGCCATGTTGGCTATCTAAAAAATCAAACCTTAACTGTTTATGCCCACAACAATAGTGTTGCCGCTAAAATTAAGTTAATAAGCGCTAGCCTATTGACTCAATTACAAAATTTGCAAAAAACAGACCCTTTTTACAAACCATATAAACTTACTGGAATTATGGTCAAAGTGCAAGTAAAATCTAACAAAATGCCCAAAAATAGTGCACAAAGAATCATCAGCCGTCGTGCTGCTGCCACAATCAGAGAACTAGCTAATGAGTTGGGCGAAGGTGCATTAGCGGAAAAACTACACAAACTAGCGAACAACGCTTAAGCCAATCTCGCACTCTATCCTAATACACTCACCTTGATTAAATGTTAATTAATAGATTAACACTCTGATTTTATTGTTTATTTCCTTATAGATATCTACGTAATGAAGTTGTTGTCCGATTACGCTATTAGTGCCATAATGCCTCAGTTGTTACAAATCATTTACATCTTGTGGCAACTTGCCGAGTAGGGTTTATACAAAAATTCAACAAAATAATTATAGTTAAGATGCAATAGAAAATTAGGAGAAGTTATGTCAGTCGCATTAATGATCGCCATAGCTGCCGCAGTTCTAGCAGTGCTATATGGTTTAGTAATGAGTAAATGGATTACCAATTTGCCTTCGGGTAA
>JBFIGM010000105.1:0-7687 GCA_041602315.1 Methylophilaceae bacterium
CTCTGCCAACAACCTTGCCAACCAGGTATTCCCTGATTTTGGAAACCCAATAACGTATATATACTCTTTATCTTTCACTTTTTACTTTCTTTGGAAATGTTTTTGATGAATCTCTTTTAAATCATCTATATTTATAAGTGCATAGATTAACGATATCGCAAGAGCTGTCATTATAAGAATTGTAGAGAAATGAGTCCAAGATGAAATATTCAGCTTAACATGCGATATGAGCATGCTGACTACAAACATAAGCAAGCCAACCATTATGAATTTTGCTATTTTTTGAATATTAAACCTAATCAGCCATTTTTTTTGCATTCGTATACCTAGCAACAAGATAGCAACTAATGATACCAAAGCAAATGTAAATGGGACTGCTATCAATCCGACCATGTTGATTAAAAGCGTAGCCAGCAGGGTTTTAATAACGCTATCGTAAAAAACTAATTTTGAGGTGTATATATAGTCTCCTAACCCAAACAACAATTGCCCAATTAAGCCTCTAATAGCACGTGAAAATGCTGCTAAAGCGATGAATAATATTGTGAACTGATCTATTACAAAATCTTCACCCACCCATAATGAAACAAAAGCTTGACTTGTAGCAACATAGGTAGCATAACCTATCACGCCGATTGAAAAGCTTAATATCAATAAACTCTTCATTATATTAGTAACATGATCTTTATTGCTGCTGCCAACCAAATGTGAAAAGCTACCAGCTGTAGCGCCAACAAAAACATTAAGTAGGCTAGAAATAATATCTGCAATTTTACGGTTAACCATGTAAATAGCAGTAATATGTGGGTTTAGAAACATGGTAATGAGTATTGGCTCAACCGAGTTTGTGATGGCATTGCCTGCCGTTGCCATCATTAAAGCAGGGCTTGTTTTAATGTATTCCATTATTATTTTTCTATTGAAGCTTGCTTGCATTTCCAAATGTTTAAATAGGTTAATAACGTTAAAAGTGTTAAATAGGAAAATAATACCCTCTGTAATCAAGAGACCAATGGGCAATGCCCATAATCCAGTGCCTTGCAACAAAAGCAGTACAGTTATACATAAGCCTGCAATACGGCCAAAAATTCTGCCAGCCATAGGTACTAAAGGCTTTAACATGGCTTGGCCAAATCCACCCAAACACTCGTTTAAGATTCCAATTGCTAATGCAATCACTGCTATCTGAAAACATTCTCTTATTAGAGCTGCATGATTGCTGTTGATTTTAAGAAGATCTGGAACCCATATAGAAATAACAAGCCCTAAAGCAGCTACGAACGCACTAAGACAAATGTAAACAACAATACCGTTTGAGAAATATGCAGCCGCATGATAAAAATCTTGCTTGCCATAAGCTTTAGCAATTTTTTGAATCATTAAATTGCCAATACCTAAGTTTACTAGCCCAAGCATACCGACAACGCCTCCAGAGGCAAGCCATAAACCGTAAAGGCTAATATCGATGTAATGCAAGTAGAGTGGGATTAATAAGAGCCCTTGAATAACAGTGATGCCAGTATTTATATAAGCGCCTGTAGCTTGCAGAACAGTTGCTTTCTTTCGGCTAGGCTGAGGTGTGTTTTTCATCAATTTAGAAATTTGTCATCATTGATAGTTTCGATTGATGATGCCTCTATTTGTCATTTCGCGAATAATGCTTTCAACACAATCCTCCAATGAGGCCTCGCCTGTTAACACTGAAATCTCTGGGTTTTCTGGGGCTTCGTAGGGCGATGATATGCCCGTAAAATCAGATATCTCTCCTCTTCTTGCTTTTTTGTATAAACCTTTTACATCTCTCTTTTCGCATACTTCTATGGGTGTATTGCAATACACTTCTATAAAATCACCTTTTTCAACCAGTAGTCGAACGCGATCGCGATCGGATCGAAATGGAGATATGAACGCGGTTAAAACAATAACGCCAGCCTCCATAAAGAGCTTGGCTACTTCACCGATTCTTCTTATGTTTTCAACTCGGTCTTCGTCAGTAAAACCAAGATCATTGCATAGACCATGACGCACATTATCGCCATCCAGTACAAAAGTTCTACAACCCATTTGATGCAGTTTCTCTTCAACTTGGTGTGCTAGCGTTGATTTGCCAGCTCCAGATAACCCTGTAAACCAAACAATTGCACCACGATGATTGTTTTGAATTTGCCGTCTTTCCCTTGTCACAGTTGCACTGTGCCAGACTATATCACTGTTTTTTTTCATAAATTTACATACTTATTTTTTTAATAAAGTCTTTGTATGCAAGCTCCAAGCCTTGCATTAGGTCTATTTTTGGCTCCCACCCTAACCTATTAAGTCGAGATGAATCCATTAACTTCTGCATGGTGCCGTCTGGTTTGGTTGTGTCATAAACAATTTCACCGTTAAACCCTGTAACTTCTTTAATCATAAGTGTTAGGTCAGCAATAGAAATATCATGGTTTGAACCCATATTAATAACAGGTGGCAGACCATCATTTCGATTGCTTGCTAATAATGATGAGAAAAAGCTGTTTTCCATATTCATTAAAAACACACAAGCTTCTGCCATATCATCGCTATAAAGAAACTCACGTCTGGCTTGACCAGTGCCCCAAACTGTTACTGTAGCGTCATTTTTTATCTTTGCTTCATGAAATTTTCGGATCAATGCAGGGATTACATGACTATTTGCAAGGTCGTAGTTATCACCACTTCCATACAAGTTAGTAGGCATCACGGCTAAAAACTGAGTGTCATACTGTCGGTTATAACTCCAACACATCTCGATGCCAGAAATCTTTGCAAGTGCGTAGGGCCTATTAGTCGGTTCAAGTTTATCTGTTAACAAATACTCTTCTTTAATTGGCTGGGGGCATGCTTTGGGGTATATACAGCTAGAACCTAAGAATAACAAGCGTTTGACACCTACTTTATATGCAGAATGGATGACATTTGTTTGAATTGACAGATTTTGATAAATAAACTCTGCAGGATATATGTTGTTAGCATTAATTCCCCCTACTTTTGCCGCAGCTAAAAAAACATACTCTGGTTTTTCACTCTCAAAAAAGTTATCAACAGCAATCTGATTAATCAGATCTAATTCTGAATGTGTTCGTGTAAGTAAGTTGCTGTAACCATCTGCTTCTAGTTTTCGAATTAAAGCTGAGCCAACTAGCCCTCTGTGACCAGCAATATAAATTTTTGAATTTTTATCCATTGTGATTACTCATGATAATCCATCGCTTGAAAGCCATGTTTTTTGATCAATTCATCACGCTGTGCTGATTTAAAATCCTCTTGAGCCATTTCAGAAACGAGTTCTTGAAAGGTTATTTTTGGTTCCCATCCTAGCTTTTGTTTGGCTTTAGTAGAATCACCCAACAACGTCTCCACTTCTGTGGGTCGAAAATATCTAGGGTCTACTTGTACGATGCATTTACCATCTGCATCATAGCCTTTTTCGTCAACTCCTTTACCACTCCATTCCACTTGCATATCAAGTTCTTTTGCTGCTGCGTTAACAAAGTCTCTAACGCTATATTGTTGACCTGTTGCAATTACATAGTCTTCTGCTTCTGTTTGTTGCAACATTAGCCACTGCATTTCTACATAATCTTTTGCATGTCCCCAATCTCTGAGGGCGTCCAAGTTCCCTAAATATAATCTTTCTTGTAATCCAAGTTTTATCCTCGCTAGTGCGCGTGTAATTTTCCTGGTTACAAACGTCTCTCCCCTAATTGGACTTTCATGATTAAACAGGATGCCATTACATGCATAAATTCCGTATGCTTCGCGATAATTCACAGTTATCCAATATGCATAGAGCTTTGCTACAGCATACGGGCTACGTGGGTAAAATGGCGTCTTCTCTGTTTGCGGTGTTTCTTGAACTAGTCCATATAACTCTGATGTCGACGCTTGGTAAAATTTTGTTTTCTTTTCAAGACCCAAAATTCTAATTGCTTCTAAAATCCGCAATGCCCCGATTCCATCTGCATTAGCCGTGTATTCTGGCGTATCGAAACTTACTGCCACATGACTCATTGCTGCTAAGTTATAAATTTCATCAGGTTGAACTTGTTGGATAACACGAATCAAGTTTGTTGAATCAGTTAAGTCTCCATAATGCAGGTAAAACGGGTTTCCTTTAACATGCTGATCACTAAACAAATGGTCGATTCTGTCTGTATTGAACAAAGACGAACGGCGCTTTAAACCATGAACGGTATAACCTTTATTTAATAGCAATTCAGCAAGGTATGCTCCGTCTTGACCAGTTGCTCCTGTAATTAATGCTGTTTTTTTCATTTTTCAATTACTCTTTTCTGTTCGACCATACTGGTCATCAAACCTAACAATATCATCTTCACCTACATAGTCACCGCTTTGAACTTCTATCATCACCAAGTCTAAAACACCTGGGTTTTCTAAACGATGCTGACAGCCAGCTGGAATGAAGGTGGATTCATTAGGCGCAACAAAAAATTCTTTTTCACCATTGGTGACACGGGCCATGCCGCTCACTACAACCCAGTGTTCACTACGATGATGATGCATTTGTAAACTCAAGCGATTGCCAGGTTTTACCACAATTCTTTTTATCTTAAAATTGTTACCTTCCTCGAGCACTGTATATGTACCCCATGGTCGATGCGCTGTTTGATGAATTTCTGCGAGTTCTGGCTTATGCTCTTTAACTCTTGCAACCAGTGATTTGATTTCTTCTGTTTTCGTTCTATCACATATGAGCGTTGCATCGCCTGTTTGAATCACGACAATATTATCTAATCCAGCTGTGGCGAGCACACCTGATTGACTCCAAAGCAGACTATTTTTAGTGTCTTGGGCAAAAACTTCGCCATGCATCACATTGTTGTCACTATCTTTATCTTGCTTTTGATAGATTGACTCCCAACTGCCTAAGTCACTCCAAGCCATATCTACTGGCACTACTGCCACTTTATCTGCTTTTTCAGCTAAGCCATAATCTATAGATATATTGGTAAAATTTGCATAGGTGTCTGCAAAATTATCTGCAGTCATATTACCAAGTTGTTTTGCCATTTCTGGCTGATGCTGCTGGAACATTTGCATAAAAGTACTGGCTTTAAATACAAACATGCCACTATTCCATAAGTACCCATCTGCCACATATTGTTTAGCAACATCTAGTTCAGGCTTTTCCACAAACTGTGCGACCTCATAAGCTGGCATTTCACCATCAGCAATGAGGTTGCTAGGCTTGATATAACCATAGCCAGTAGCTGGCTCATGTGGCTTGATACCTAGTAACACTAAATAATTATCTTGAGCTACCTTTTCTGCGGCTTCCCATGCTTTTATAAATGCGGGTTCGTTATCAATGGCGTGGTCTGAAGCAAACACTCCAATAATGGCATCTTCATCTTTTTTATGAATCTGATCAACGGCCCAAGCTATAGCCGGCAACGTGTTTCTGGCGCAAGGTTCAGCAAGCACATTTGGCACTGCTTCTACCGTCACTTCGAGCATTTGCCCTTTTACTTCAAATTTATGATCTTCATGTGTTACCGTAAATATGTTAGTGGCTGGTACATGTTTTAAAAGTCGTTCAGCAGTTTGTTGGAGGAGCGTTTTTTCACCATTTAGCGCTAACAACTGTTTAGGTCGTAACGTCCGAGATAGTGGCCATAAACGTGTTCCAGACCCACCACATAGAATTAAAGCATAATGATTATTCATGAATGACTGACCTTAAATTATTACTGTTAGTTTTTGCTTCGGCACGCAACATATTAATTTCTGCTTCCAATGCTTCAAACTCTTGTAGTTTCATTTTAAGGAAGCGCTCAGTGATTATTGACTTTTCTTTAACACCTGTAGGCGTAAGTAAATACATATAAGCAAGCTTATTTTGACTGTTACGAAAATTAGTGACTTTAAGGAGACCAACATTAATCAAAGCTTTTAAGCAATAATTTACGCGACCTAAGCTAACACCCAACTCACGCGCCAAGTCACGCTGACTAATTTCAGGATTCTTTTCTAGCACTTTTAGGATTTTATAACGATATTCGTCGGTTAACATATCAATTTAAACTACACCGTTCAATGAATGAACGAAGTTTAGCAACAAGCTCTTTATGAATGCAAGCTATTTATGATTATTTGTTGGTAATAATTTCTATCTTGTTGTTAAATTTTCTTGTAAGATTTATTTATTGCTTGTTAGTAGTTAGTTAAATCTTCAATTTAGTCTAGTACTAAAATTTTTCAATCTTCCTAAAATCTTACGAAGTTAAACATCAATATTAATGTCAGTTACTAACATAGAACCTATAATCGACAATCTCAAATCAATCGCTTACGAAGCAGGTGAGAAAATTATGAGATTTTACTCTTCTAGCGAAATAGCTATATCAATTAAAGAAGATAAATCTCCAGTAAGTGCAGCAGATATAGAGGCTCATAAATACATAACATCATCTCTGGCAAAGTTAGCAAACTATCCAATAGTCTCAGAAGAAGATACTGACTCTAAAAAAAGTAGAAAAAATCATTCATGGTTTTGGTTGATTGACCCGCTTGATGGGACTAAAGAATTTCTTGATAAAAATGGCGAGTTCACAGTTAACATTGCTTTGGTTGGTAATGGTCAAAGCAGTTTTGGTATTGTTTATGCACCAGCAATTGATTTGATGTATTGGGGTGGCATCAATATGGGATCATATCGTAGTCGAAATGGGTTGGTTGAACCAATTAAAGTTAGATCTGACAATGAATCAATATGCCGTGTTGTCGCAAGCAAAAGTCATCTTAATACAGAAACACAAGAGTTTATTGCTAAACTCGGTAATGTTAGTTTAGTACAATCTGGTAGCTCATTAAAATTTTGTCGAATAGCTGAAGGATCTGCTGATATCTACCCTCGCTTAGCACCAACTTGCGAATGGGATACTGCTGCCGCACAAGCTATATTAGAAGCAGCTGGCGGCTTTGTTCTAGATTTAAACAACAAATCACTCAGATATGGAAAAAGTAATGTGATAAACCCATCCTTTATTGCAACTAGAAACGCTAACTTGATTCCGAAATGAGTTGCTAATTTTTAATTTCAAAATCCATTGTAATTTTTTATACCTGTAAACTTAGCTATCTCTCTTAATTGTTTCTTTGTTGGACGCCCTGCACCGCGCTCGCGTAGTGCATGGTCAGATGACTTGGTTACTTTTACGTTTTCGCGCTTCAATTTACTATCATCAGTCTCCTGATATAGTAATGCAGCTTCTGGAGCGCCGCGCCTTATGTTGGATAAGCCTGTCACTACTAATTCAATCTCAATATTTTTAGTACGAATTTGTATTTGCATACCTACTTTTACTTCTTTGGCACTTTTTACACGATCATTATCAACTCGCACTTTACCGCTACTAACGGCATCAGCTGCGATGCTACGGGTCTTAAAAAACCGAGCTGCCCATAGCCACTTATCTAGTCGACATTTTAAATCTTTATCTGCTGCCATGTAATGTTAGAGCTGTTGTCTTGTTTGTGGTTGGTTATGCTCTAGCGTTTTTCTGTACGCAGCTAATGTACTTTGTGCATGCCCCATCACGGTATCTGGAGGATATGTACCATTTGCATCTTGTTTACCTGCTTCAGCGCCAACTAAGTATTGAATGCCTTCCAGCACATGATCAATCGTAATAATGCTGAATAATCC
>JBFIGM010000106.1:0-7667 GCA_041602315.1 Methylophilaceae bacterium
ATCAATAGGTCGTCCACACAAATTCATATTCAAACGACCATCTTGGGCAGACCGTGTTTCCGCTATATCCATCCCGCTGACAACTTTAAGCCTTACTGAAACGCCAGGCCAATAGCTTTTATGCAAACTCCTTACTTGTTGCAGCACTCCGTCAATGCGGTAGCGAATCCGCAAAAATGCAAACTCTGGTTCAAAGTGAATATCGGATGCTCCCTTCTTAACAGCATCCATCAGCAATGCGCCGACTAAGCGTACTACGGGTTGTGTATATTCATCACCTTCTGTTTGCAGACTTTGATAATCAATTTCACCTGTTTCAATTTCACGCAAGATGCCATCTACTGACAACTCATAATCATAAAATTGATCGATATACTCTTCTAGTTGCGCTTCTGCAGCTAATACAGGCTTAAGTTGGATTTGTCCACCTAGCATCGCACGCAACTGATCCAATGCCACCACATTGAACATATCCGCCATGGCGACTATCATCGTTTTTGTCGACTCTTCGTATGCTACGGGTAACAGGTGATAACGACGTGAGAAGTCTTCTGGCACCATTTTTAGTGCATCGCCATCGGCGACTACAGTCGTCAAGTCGATACTTTCTTGACCAATAGTATGCGCAACAAGATCGCGCACCATGGTTTCTGATACAAACCCCAGACGTACTAATTGTCTGCCAAGTGGAATATCATTTTGCTCTTGTTCTATTAATGCAATGCGTAACTGATCCTGGCTGATTAGCCCTTGTTGTACCATCAGTTCGCCTAAGCGTAATTTACGTCTTGGTTCTGCCATTTTTCTATTCTGTCATCATTGTTTTTGTTAGTTATTATTGAATGGAGGATATCCTTGCCTCAAGCGCGGCTGTATCAATCAAGCTGGATTGATCTAGTTTTTGCAACGCCTCTTTATAATAAGGTAAAGCAATTGTTGGCTTCCCGAGTTGATCCAAGCTAACACCTAAATTAAATGCATTTTCTGCCGTCGGATTGAATCGGTAAGCTTCAAAATAGGCTTGCTGAGCTGCTGACCAATTACTCTGACCGGCATACAAATCGCCAAGTGCTGCATGTAAGTTTGCATCAGTAGGCGAAGCAGCAAGCAATGATTTAATTTGACTCTCACTCACTTGCGCTTGCGGTCTTCCCGCTTGTTGAATACTAAGCAATCCACTTTTTGCCACTTCATTTCTTGGCTCAAGCTCCAACACTTTCCTATACCAACCATCTGCGTCTGCCAAACGGCCTTGACGTGCTGCAATCGCCCCCAATCCAAGCATTGCGTCCACATTAGCGCCATATTGCTTTAACACGCGCTTATAATCCGTTTGTGCCTGCTCATCATTACCAAGATTGTATGCAGTATAAGCACGCATTAAGACTTCGTTGATGCCAGACTCCGTTTTTGCTTTCGTTATCTCTATTGATGTATTTTCTGATGTCGCATCGTTATCAATTAGCGCCTCTTTAGCCTCTGCAGCTGTTATAACCTGTTCATTAGGTGTCAATGATTTTTTCACCACCTCAGACTGCTTAGATGATTGATCAAAAACTGATTTTTCTTCAGCAATGTCATTAGCTAAAGATGCGCCAGAATTTGGTGCTGATAATTCTGAAACATTAACATCTTCTGTATTAACGACTTCTAATTCAGCCAAACTTTCAGCAACTGTAGCATCAATTGCATCCTCAATTTCTGCATCTGGCATCGCCTGCGGCATTGATGGCCTTGGCGGAATGACAATAGCAGGCTGATTAAACACAAATTGATACCAATAAGCAAAGCCACCCAACAATAAGATAGCTAATAAGGCAATAATGATCGCTATCTTAGCAGTTTGACTAGAATGTTCAGTTTGCTTGGCAGTAAACACATTAGCGGCCTTTGCTCTATTCGGTTTTACTGCAGGCTCTATTGATAAACGAGGATTAGCATTACTACTAGACCGATTTGGTTCTCTCTGGGCTAAATCTGCAGCAGAACCTTTTAGTGCTGCTGGCGTATCATCAACTTCACTCTGTATTTGCTTGCTGGTGGTTAATGTCTCATTAACAGGGCTCAACGATAAATCATCAGCCATTATTTTTTTATCAGTAGTAGCAGAAGTTGATTTTTCTGTAGATGATGTCAGTTTATCGGATTGTTTTTCACCGTTGCTGTGTGCACTATCTTTCCCTTGCGCTTTTTGCGCTTGTGCTTTATCTAATGCTTTAATCAATAAACTCATGGTCTGCGTGACCTGTCAATTAATTTGCTTCTTCCAGCGTTTTTTGTAGCTGCTGTGCTGGCAAATACTTTTTATAAGAGCTTAATTCGTCACTTTCTAAGCTTGCATTTGAAATGACTGTAGGCCGTAAGAAAACAACAAGCTCAGTTTTGCTATTAGAGTCATTTCTACCTTTAAAGACATTTCCTACTCCTGGTAAATCAGATAAGCCTGGCACAGCTTGTGTGTTCCGTTGAATTTCATCTTGCATCAAACCACCCAGCACCGCTGTATTCCCGCTTCTTATTCTAAGGATTGACTCCATCTCACGCACACGTATTACTGGAATTTGGCTTGGTGTAGTTAAGTTCGGATTAGGATCGTTCCTAAAATCTATAACACTTGAAACTGTTGGCCTTACGTTAATATTTACATCCCCACTGCTGTCAATTTGCGGCGTAACACTCATCACTACACCAACAGCTACTGTATTAGGCGTTGTCGTAATCGTAGACAACACACCTCCAACCGTCCCGCCAACAGTTGACTGCTGTGCCTCGACAGTAAAATACACTAAATTGTCCACGACCTTTAACACTGCCGTTTGGTTATTCAAAACCATAAGCTTAGGACTAGACAATACTTTCGTGTCACCAAATTGCTTAAGTAAATTGATTGATGCAGCAATATTACCAAGAGAGCTTAAGGGGTTAAAATAACCAACAACGATGCCACCATTGTCACTTTTTGCACGAGTATTAATATTGCCTGGTGTAAAATTATTGTTGAATTCTGGATTTAGTGTGTTACTAGGTTTTAATTCTTGACTAAAAGTAAATCCACTACTTGTTGGAGAATTGCCTAAACGACTCCAATCTATACCCGCTTGATAACCATCATTGAGTGTTACCTCAACTATTGTTGCCTCAACTAATACCTGTTTTTTCGCGCTGCCCATCACCTCATCGATAAATTCTTGTACTTTTTGGTGTTGTCTATTGGTCGCACGCACACTAATCACACCTGTTTCTGGGTTTGCAATCACATTTGCTGCTAGTAATGTTTTAAACTCGGTTCTTTGTTCATCAAGCTGCTGCTGCTTATCCTGTTGAGTATTTGCAGCGCCACTATCAGCATTTTCTTGCACCGCATTACTTTCAGCTACCGTACCGTAGCGCGACACAATAATTTCTTTATCTGTTTCAGCCAGCAAATCCTTGATATTCTGGACTAATGACTCCCATAAGTGGTTTTCAGTATTGCTTATTACTGAGGTACGTGAGCTATTATTCACATTTCCAGAGCTACTTGAGCTAGTCCCAGTGGTTGACGCTGCTCGGCCAGTATTTGCTATTTCCGTTGCCGAACCAATAAAACCCTCAGTATCGCGATTCATATTCACATAATCGATTTTGTAAGTTCTCAAAACTGGTTGATCTGGAGAAACAACTAATACATTGCCTTCCATTCTGTAGGTCAGGTCAACCTGTCTTGATAGTCGTTCCAAAATAGCTGGTAATGTCTGGTCAACTGCATTGAGTGTAGCGCGACCTTGAATTGAAGGATCAATGTCAACATTAATGTTACTTTCACGCGCTAGGGCAAATAAAATCTCTTTGACTGGCACTTCGTTGACAACAACGCTGTACGTTTGCGCTTTTTTGATTGGCTTAGGTGGTGGTAATACTGGACTGGTTTTTACTGGCTTTGGAATAGGTGCTTCTGCTATGCTCTGCTTTGTTTTTTGGTCAACCTCTTTCGCATCAATGTGTCCCTCTGAGGGCTTTACTGTCGATTGATGAGAACAGGCCACCATAAACAGACTTGCCAATAATAATATCGTCGACTTTTTTAGAAAGTAATTGTGTTTGCACTGTAGCACTTCGTGCTGCCTCTCAATAAATTAAAAGTTCTAGCAATGTTGCGTCAAGAACCAAATACTCTGTAACTGAATACTTTAGTATAGTTATCCCATAACTTGCATTAATTTGCAACAATAAGCTATTGAAAGTTCAAAACAATACCCTATTTATGGTAGTTGTTTAGTTTCTTGCAACACACCAGAGACTGTTCGCAATTGTGGCTTATTTCTTCTTATTTCTTCTGGTAACTCCTTTAATGCAGCTAACGCATCTGCTCTGTTATCGAAACTGCCATAAAGCACACTTAAATAAGGTTGACCACTCACTTGGGTTCGGTAAACGTATATTTCATCCAATTCAATTTTTTGGCTCAACAACTCTAAATCATTTTTAAGCTCAGGACCTTCTGGCACGCCCATCAATTGAATACTAACCGTACTGGGGGCTTGGTTCGTCAACCAATTATTGGTCGCAGCGATACGCCGGCTCAAAAGATCATCACTGGCTTTTTCCTCTAATGGGTCACTGGCAACTTCTTCTACCGGTTGTAGTGACCGTGTATTAGTAGACTCTGTAATGAGCTCGGCAGGAGTCATGGTATTTGTCTCAGCGTCATCTTTCTGGAAGCTAGTATCAGTCTTATTCGCTTTATCTATCTTGTTTGCGAGTAACTGATTTGCAAAATAACCCAATACAAGCCCTAAAATTAAAACCACAAGCACCAAAACGACTTTAAAACTTTTTTGTTTTACTTTCGCACGCTCAAGACCAAATTCACTATCAGCTATAGCAGCTTGCACATGTTTTGATGTTACTTGATATACATTTTCAGAAAACGCTGCCAGCAATGCTTTATCCGCCAAAATATTAACGCGTCTCACCAACCCCTGTGCAGCAGTAGATAGTTTTCTAATTGCCGATTTAGTAAATAAATGCGGTCCGTAATAGCCTGCAGCACGCAATCTAAATAGGATATATTCGCCTATCTCATTTGATTGAAGTGGCGCTAAATGAAAGCTATGCGTGATACGCTCTCGCAATTGCCTGATATTGATTTCATTGAGGTTTTCGTCTAACTCAGGCTGGCCGAATAAAACAATTTGCAGTAGTTTATCGTAATTGGTTTCTAAGTTAGAGAGCAAACGAATCTCTTCCAACGTTGCCAGTGGCATGCCCTGCGCTTCTTCGATAAAAATAACAACCTGTTTACCAGCTGCATGTCTCTTTAACAAGTGCGCTTGTAAGGCCTGCATCACCTTTAAACGATCTGCAGATTTTGGTAGCTTAATTTGTAATTCGAATGCAATCGCGTGTAGCACATCTTCTGGTGCTACACTCGGGTTTGCCAGATATATACTTTCCACACGATCAGGCAACATGGTTTGCAGCATGCGGCAAAGCATGGTCTTACCACTACCCACCTCACCGACGACTTTGACAATACCCTCACCATTCAAAATGGCATAAGTGATAGCATCCAATACTGCGCCACGATTGCCACCAGTAAAAAAAACATCGGTATTAGGCGTAATCTTGAATGGCGGCTCTTTTAATCCAAAGTGCTCGTAATACATCAGCGCTATTTCTCTTGCAACTGAATACGACTATAAAGCGTTGTTCGATTGATACCCAATAGTTTTGCTGCTTGGCTCAGATTGCCGTGCGTAATGCGCATTGCTGCGTCGACATAAGCTTTTTCCCACTGTTTGAGAACTTGATCTAGATTAACGTTAGCCTGATTTTGCAGGTGTTGTAATGCATAGCATGATAAATCACCTGAACCTACGATTGGTGCAGTGCCATCCACTTCGCTTTGTCTAGATAGGTCAAACTCTGCATCCAACTGCGTATCATTCACAGTTTGTCCTGCATATTTCGCAATCAAGCGAATAATGATATTTCTCAACTCACGTACATTGCCTGGAAAATGATAAGCTAACCAACGTTTTTTAGCTTTATCGTCAAGCTTGAATGGCTTTTGTCCTGTCTCACGTGCGTAGAATTCGTTGAAATGATCTAGCAATATCAAGCTATCTTCACCAAGGTCCCTTAACGGTGGCACTCTGACGGCAAACACACTCAAACGATGATATAAATCAGCCCTAAAATTGCCTTCCCTCACCTCTGCGCGTAAGTCACGATTGGTAGCTGCTACTATCCTAGCTTTACTTTTCCGAATTTGAGTCTCACCAACCCGTGTATATTCACCATTTTCCAAAACACGCAGTAATTTTGCCTGCATTTCCAATGGTAGCTCACCTATCTCATCAAGGAATAATGTACCCTCACCTACATCTTCAAAATAGCCACTATTGGCAGCACCAGCGCCAGTAAAAGCACCTTTTGTATGCCCAAATAAAATAGATTCAGCCAGCATGGGCGAGATAGCAGCGCAGTTAACAGATAAGTAAGGATGTTTTGAGCGTTTACTAAATCGGTGGAAATTACCAGCAACGCGCTCTTTACCACTACCAGACTCCCCTTCAATTAACACAGGGAAAGGTGAGTCGGCAAATTGTCGTATTTGCGTTATCAATGTTTTCATCGGCAAACTTTCACCGATAATGCCGCCATTTTCTTCCTCTGGCTTTTCAGTAAGCTCAACGCTTTGTACTTTTAACGAATTAAGCAACAGTTCTTTTAAGCGATCAGCATCGCAAGGCTTAGGGATAAAATCTAACGCACCCAAGGCCAACGCATGCTTTACATTGACATCATCACTTTGTCCAGAAAGGACGTGGATTTTCATACTAGGGGAGTGTGCCAGCAGCTCACCGATCACCTTGAAGCCCTCGTCTGGTTTGTGCTGCATGGGTGGCAAACCCAGATCAACCAGTGCTAGGGCGGGTGGCTCGTCAAGTTGTCGTAGTAAACTTTTTGCTTGCTCTCTTGAGTCAGCCACACATACTTCAAAGTGCTTACTTAATACATAATGCAAGGTATCCGTAATTAATGGATCATCATCAATAATAATCAATACGGGTAGTGAATCTGCCATAAATCATCCTTAGTTATTTTCTTCTTCTTATCGTTATGAAGAGTACTATAACCTGTATGTGACCACGTATCAATAAATGGTGATAAATGCCTGTATAGCTTAGTAAGCGTTTGAGCTTGTATGTATTTTAATTAGAACAATTGGATAAGTTAACACTTTTATGTAATGTTAGCGTAACGCCGAATAACATTAATGATTGCACCATAAACTAACAAATACTCCAGTGCATTGATTAAAACTAATTGCAATGCTGATACTTCACCAAAAAATCCTAATACAAGTGTAATGCTATTGGTAATAACACCTATTAGAATAATCAAACCAACCAACTGTGTTCTGAGCACAAATAGATAAACAAGGGCAACAAAACCAAGTCCGAAAAAATTTGGGTCTACATTGACACTATTCGCAATACATAAACCTGAATAAAGTAAAATTAGCACGCAAGCACTCAAAAATTGTGTAGGCAAGCCAGTGCCATCATGCTCCAATTGCATCGTCAAATAGAAATGTTTGAATAGCGCATTGATTAGTTTCACAGCTTGCCTTTACATAGATTTACCTGATGTAAATACTTACGGCAAAAAGTGTCTAA
>JBFIGM010000107.1:0-7615 GCA_041602315.1 Methylophilaceae bacterium
GAATAATGACACCTTGCTTGCCATTGAGACCAAGTGCCTTACAAACACGGTAGTAGCCTTCAATCTTCTCATTCACGCCACCAATTGGCATTACCTCTCCGAATTGATTTAACGCGCCAGTAATCGCGATGCCTTGCTGGATTGGTAACCCTGCCAAAGCGGATAATAAAGCAAATAATTCCGCGCATGATGCGGAATCGCCTTCCACACCATTGTATTCTTGCTCAAAAACGAGTGAGGCATTTAAACTCAGTGGCGCTAAATGTGAGAAGCTGGCACTTAACCAGTTTTGCAGAATAAAAATACCTTTATCGTGATTGGGTCCACTCATATTGACTTCACGGTCAATGTTAATCAAGCCCTTTTGACCAGGGTAGCACCTTGCTGTAATGCGTATTGGTGAGCCAAAACTCGCATCACCGAGCTCAATATGTGTAAGCCCATTCACCTGACCCACAACGCTGCCATCAACCTGTATCAGTAACTCATTATCTGTGATTGAGTCTCTGATTTGTGTTTCAAAGAATTGATGCCTATGGTTTCTAGCATTAATCGCAGCTTTCACATGTGCTTGCGACACAACGTCACTTTCTCCAGCATAGAAAACACTTTCAAGCATCAATCGTTCTAGATAAGCAAAGTTGGTGCTTATGCGCGTTTGATCTTCTTCTAGCCGCTGTAATGCACTAATTAAAACCGCAACAGCTTCCACACTAAAATGTTGGCATTGATGTTGTTCACATTTTTGTGCAATAAAACCAGCAATTGCTGCATAACTTTCATTGTTTGCATTAATACTGTCTGCAAATTCTACTTTAACTGGGAAGTAATCGAAGAAGTCAGGGTTTTCTTCTAGGAGATTATAGAAGTCCTCACGCATAGCAACCAAGACTAGTTTTACATTTATCGGCATTAAAGTGTTTGCTAAAACGTAAGCTGCACCATGACCACTGCCCGAAGAATCTTCAAACTGTAAAGTGCCGTTTCGCAGAAATCGGTATAGTTTTTCTAATATTTGATTACCATTTTGCTCATCACTGAGTATGTCTCTAAGCTGAATAAGTAGCATACCGTCATTAGCTTTATGTAGATTGCCAGCACGCAATCTTAGAAACTCTGGTACTTGCTCTGAACCACTCTCCAAACTGCCAAATAAGGATTGGTAGCTCGGGTCGTTATCATAAACAACCGGCTGCAACAGTGACTCGTTAATCGTTGCCCTATTATCAACGAGCAAATTAATTCTAAAGCGCGTTAAAAAACCATCATTAACAATGCTATCTATCACATTTTCTAACTCACTTGTAGCTGGTGCTTGCCAAGCCTTAAAGAAAGACAGAATATCATGTGTAACCAGTGCTAAATATTGATTTAAATCTTTACTTTCAACACCAATATCCCTGATAGGCTTCATTGCTTT
This sequence comes from Methylophilaceae bacterium, assembly GCA_041602315.1. Lineage (GTDB taxonomy): Bacteria > Pseudomonadota > Gammaproteobacteria > Burkholderiales > Methylophilaceae. Next base: position 1,421 of record JBFIGM010000107.1, read on the forward strand.
TTTTAGCCATATGCTGGAATCGACACTAGGTGTTTGTTGCTCCTTTGTAGTAACCAAGCTAGGTAGCTCAGCTACCAGTAAGCGCGCAAAATCATCCATTGCCGCCACCAACTTAGCGCCTGCGCCAACAGGAAGCTTGATCAGAACAGGTTGATTGGCTTGCTCAAAGTTATAAACGGCGACTAAATCACTTAATTCAAAGCCATGTGCTTTTGCCACCTGCTTCATTGCACTTTGCATGAGCGATGTGCGGCCACTACCATGCTGCCCCAAAACAAGGACATTAAAGCCTATTTGACGCATATTAAGACCGAACATTGCAGCTTTCTTTGCCTCAGATTGTGCAATCCAAGCATGTTGGCCAGGCTCGAATGCATTTTCGTTGCTGACCAACTCTTTTGTAGAGCTAAATTTGAGCTGATTGAGTTTAATCTGTGTACTCAACTCCTGAGGATTTAATTTTTGCATAGCACCTATTTCTGTATTTAATCTGACTGCTTCCAACGTGCTTGTGCTTCATCATCACTTGATTTTGCTTCCACCCAACGCTCGCCCTGACTAGTTTTCTCTTTTTTCCAAAACGGCGCTTTGGTTTTAAGATAGTCCATAATGAACTCACACGCGGCAAATGCTTCTGCTCTATGCGGACTTGTGACGGCAACTAAAACGATTTGATCCTGTGGTTTTAAAGTACCCACACGATGAATAATCAGACTTTGACTAATCTGCCAGCGTGAGTTTGCTTCTTTTTCAATATCAGATAGCGATTTTTCTGTCATGCCAGGATAGTGCTCTAAGGTTAATGTACTAATAGCGTCCCCTTCATTTAAATCGCGTACCATGCCGATAAAAGTAACGATTGCTCCGATATCGGTTTTCGATGATCGCAGTGCAGCAAGTTCTGCTGTTAAATCAAAATCTTCCGTTTGAACACGTATCGACAATTTCTATCCGCCCGTGACAGGTGGGAAGAAAGCCACTTCATCACCATCATTAATTATTGCCGTATTATCTACCAACTCATGGTTAATGGCTGCGCGGATTGTTTGCTGTGTAGTAAATAAATCCGTCCAAACATCACCACGTTGCGCTAAATAACTTTTTAAATCAGTAATTGTTTTGACGTTGTGTGGCAGCAAGATATCTTCTGTGGAGTAATTTACAGATTCTTTAATTCTGGCAAAATATAATATTTTAATATTCATATAGTTATTAACTTTAATTAAAGTTCTTTATCATCAATATCATCATCTATTGCATCAAGCAAATCAACTGGGCTTTCATTCAACTCAACTCTCTCAATCCTTGCAAATGTGCGGGATATTTTTTCGCTGGATTTATGGACTAATTGTGCGTCATCGTGCGCCTGCCGAATATGATCGGCAAGTTTCTTCATACGGGTATCAAACCGTTTGAAATCCATACTCAGTTTGCCAAGCTCATCCTTGATAATATGCACCTGCTTGCGCATTTCTACATCTTTAAGTACTGCTCTTGCTGTATTGAGGACGGCCATGAGTGTTGTTGGTGATACGACCCATACGCGCTTTTGCATCGCATAATCAATCACATCAGGATGATATGCGTGAATTTCAGCAAATACCGCTTCTGCAGGTATAAACATGACTGCTCCATCGGATGTCACATTAGGAATAATATATTTATTTGCAATATCATCAACATGTTTCTTAACATCCGCTTTAAACTGCTTGCTTGCAGCCATCTGTTCTGCTTTGCTAAGAGCAGTATCAAACATGCGGTGATAATTCTCTAAAGGAAATTTGCTATCAACAGCAACGGTACCTGTTGGTTCTGGTAAGAACAATGCGCAATCAACACGTGTACCATTTTTAAAATCATATTGCATCTTAAAGCTTTGTTCAGGTAGTACGTTTCTAACTAATCCTTCTAACTGAACCTCACCAAACGCACCACGACTTTTCTTATCACCCAGCAGTTCTTGCAAACTAACCATGTTAGTACTTAAACCATCAATCTTTTTCTGCGCCTCATCAATGGTTGCCAAGCGCTGCATAACGCTAACAAATGTTTCATTCGTCTTTTTAAAGCCCTCCTCTAAACGCTCTGAGACCTTACCCCCTATTTCTTCCAATCGCGCATCAACGACTTTACTCAAACTTTCAATTGTTTGCGTCAATGTAGTTGTTGATTTGAGCATAGTGTCATTAATCAAGCCTTGTTGCGATTTACCTTGCTCAGCAAGGGTATTGTGCAGCTTCTCGAGCACTGTCTCACGTGTTTGCGCCAAGTGTGTACTCTGATCGAGCTTGAGTGCTTGCATGGCTTCACGTGTTGCACTAAGCTCTTGAGAAACACTCACTTTGAGGCGTTCACTTATATCCTGCGCGTTGGTGTTTAGTCGATCTCCTAGCTTGTTAAGGCCATCATTCAGGTCCACCAACATCGCCCGGTGTTTTTCTTCTAATTCTTTTAATAGCGTTTCGCTATTAGCATTAGCGTAAACAAACCATATGAGCCAGCTTACCAGTAAGATAAGTAAGGCAATCAAACCCAGCATAATCTCTATTGTTGTCATAAACGAATTATAACCGACTTAAATGCAAACTATTGTCGCAAAGCAATGCTTTTAAAGTAGCATATACAATAATCACTAGGACTTAATTTAATTAAAACTGTTTAAAAATGAAACAAATGCTACAAATGAAAAACTTCACCGCCGTACTTTTTAGCTGGCTGATTGTATACCTCCTACTTGTAAGTTCAATTGTAGATGCTGAGCCCATTATTACCGTTAAAGAAAATATCCCTTACAACAATTCTGGGCAAACGTTGGACATCTTTATTCCAAAGACTAAGCATAATACAACCGTACTGATGTTTATTCATGGCGGTGGCTTTGACCAGGGGGATAAAACGGATATGCACAATCATGCAAAATACTTTGCTGGGCTTGGCTATGTTACCAGTAGCATTAATTATCGCTTATCTTTAAATCACCCCTATCCAACGGCAATAAATGATGCAACAGAAGCACTTAATTGGTTGAAAAATCAAGCCTCCTTATATCAGTATGATCCAAGTAAAATCATTCTGATAGGTTACTCTGTAGGTGGTACGCTAGCACTTAATGTTGGCTTAAATGCAGATAATAACGTGGCTGCAATAATTGATGTTGCTGGCATTACAAGTATTAATAGATTGATTGAAACTGGTCGTATCCCAGAATTAAAAGAACAAATGCATGTATATTTGAGTGGGGCTGACCCAACTATCGCCTCCCCAATTTCACAGATTCACAAAGGAACGCCACCTACGCTTGTTTTGCATGGTAAGGATGATGGGCTCATCCCAATATGGCAATCAATTGAGTTTGTAGATGAAATGAGAAAACGCAATGCCCCAGTAATTTTCGATGTTATCTATAATGCAGGCCATGAGGTAATGCTCTCTGATAATCTGCACTACCCTAAATTACTAAATAGCATGACAGAATTCATATTGACGATAGATAAAACTAATCTCTAACCACAATCGTTTTATATGATTCAGGTACTGGTGGATAGCGCAACTCTAAATCAGAAAGTGTTTCTAATAATATTCTCGAAATTAATAAATTACGATTGGTTTTAGAGTCTGCTGGAACAATATACCATGGCGCATCTTTAGTTGACGTGGCTTGTATAGCCTCTTCGTATGCTTTCATATATTTTGGCCATAAATCACGCTCATTTAAATCATTTGGGTTAAATTTCCATGTCTTATCAGGCTCATTCAAACGTTCATACATGCGCTCTTTTTGCTCTTCCTTGGATATATGCAAGTAACATTTGATTATTTTTGTGCCTGTTTCAGTTAACATGCGCTCAAAATCTTTGATGTGTGCGTAGCGACGCTGACATTCTTTATCATCAATCCAGTCGTGTACCTTTACTATTAGGACATCTTCGTAATGGCTTCGATTAAAAATGGTAATTTCACCTTTTTTCGGCACTTTGTTATGGACGCGCCATAAATAATCATGCGCGAGTTCCTCCTCTGTTGGACCTTTGAAGCTTGCTAGGCGTATACCTAATGGATCACACTCGCTAAAAACATGTTTAACTGTACCGTCTTTTCCGCTCGCATCCATCCCCTGTAGCACTAACAATACTTTATGTTTTTGTTGCGCGTACATTATATCTTGCAAAGCGTTAATTTCAGTACTCAGGCGTGCTAATTCAGACTGATCTGCCTCCTTGCTTTCGCCTCGCTCAGAACGGTCATTTGGCTTAATATCATCTAAAGAAAACTTACTGTCAGGCTTAACTAAATACCGATCAAACTTTCCCATTATTAACCTTTACGTTTTTAATCCAGCTTAAAAATGACAATAACTACCATTGCTCCTACTCAGCAATCACCTCATGGTACAGTTGAATCATCTGCTTTATTTTTGATTCCCATAAATAATGCTCAACGATATGAGCCCTAGCCTTGTTGCCCATCAGCCTTCTACTCTTTGGATCGTTCGCTAACATCTCGATATGCTTTCTAAAACCATCGACCATATATTGGCGCGATGTTGGTTTAATCAGATAGCCAGTACCTTCTGCAATATAATCAGCAGGACCTCCCCATTCAGTCGCAATCACAGGAACACCTCTAGCCATCGCTTCTAAAATGACTGCTCCCCCAGACTCTCTGACACTTGGTAATACAAAAATATCTGCTTTATCATATACTTGATGAATTTTTGAATGTTCGACCCAACCATGAAACGTGACATTATTCAGACCTTTTGCCTGCTCCATAAGTTTAGTCATTTCTGGTCCATCACCAACAATATCCAAATGAATACTATCATCGAACTCTACGAAGACATCAAACAATATGTCGACAGCCTTCCAGTCTACTAGGCGGCCTACAAATAATACGTGCGTCTTAACCTTTGCATTTTCAGCAAATACTTTTTGTTCAATTTTTTCGCTAACTTGATCTGCAGCATTCTCTACAATTTGTATCACTTGGCCAAAGTGTAAAAATGGCAAAGCTAGTTTTGTTCTTGGGTTAGCAACAATTAAGCGGGATGCCAGTAGCTTACCAGGAATAAGAATATTAAAAACGTGGCTTAAAAATCTGACAACGGTTTGGATAAAACTCTCTACTTTACCAGCCATGTAATTAAATGCATTCGGGAAATTGATTCCACCATTCATTGGCCCAATAATAACTGGTACACCCAATCCAAACATCATCGAGGTTTGTTTGGGTGAAACTGGAGCAGGTTCATGGATGATATCAATATTTTTTGATTTTATTATTCTTCTTGCATAAACCCATTGATAAACTTGTGTAACGAATTGACTAAGAATACTAGTGGTAAGTAAAGCTATTCTATCTGGAAGGAGTTTTCCGATTTTATACATAATAATGTGCAGTTTTGTGTCAGGTATAAAGTAGATATTGCGCATGCCATTAAAACTATTACGCGCTCTAGTATGTGTAAGCAAATAGACGTCATGTTTTTGCTCTTGTAAATAGCGGAAGTACTTAAATGGCAGCATTGCTTCACCACCAAACTGACTTGAAGCATGTTCACATACAATTAAAATTTTTAGTTTTTTCATTGAATTTTATTTTTCTCATTCATCTTTTATAAAAGAATGAATATTTATAATGAGCTATATTAGCTCCCGACTCCTTAACTCACTTTTTAAGTATGCGTAGTAAATAGGCGCAGCGACCACGCCTGCCACTCCAAAAACAGCCTCCATAACAACCATTGCAACAAGCAATTCCCATGCATTTGCACGTATCTGCCCTCCAACAATACGAGCATTCAAGAAGTATTCTAGCTTGTGGATAACCACTAGAAACAACAAAGAACCAATGGCAACTGCAAGTGATTGACTCATGCTGACAACAACAATGACAGTATTAGAAATCAAATTCCCAACAACAGGTAGCAACCCTACGATGAACGTAATGGCAATCATTGTTTTAACAAATGGTAATTCAACTTCTAGTAACGGCAATATAATCAATAAGTAAATACTTGTAAATATCGTATTAATTGCAGATATTCTCACCTGCGCAAAGACAATGTTTCTAAAAGCCTCACCGAATAAAATGACACGCTTTAACATTGCTCTGGCAAACGGTTTATAAAGTTCTTCTGTCAGTGCATCTCGAAGTGCCAGCATAGCACCCACGACCATTCCGATAACAATATGC
>JBFIGM010000108.1:0-7603 GCA_041602315.1 Methylophilaceae bacterium
ATATTGGTGGTGCTCCGACCAGCAACTAATTCAATTAATGCGATTTCTCCACCCCAGGACTCCACCTCTTTGCCACCAACTACTTGGTCTGCTGTGTAGTCACTCCCTTTGGCAATCACATCAGGTTTAATTTGGTTAATCAGATTTAATGGTGTGTCTTCGTCAAATAATATCACTGCATCAACTGACTCTAATGCTGCCAATACACGAGCACGGTCATCTTCATTGACAACAGGTCGCTCTGGACCCTTAATTGCACTTACGGAGCGATCTGTGTTTAAGCCTAGGATAAGCTTGTCACCACGCTTTTTTGCTGCTTCAAGATACGTAACATGCCCAGCATGAAGTAGATCAAAACAACCATTTGTGAAGACGATTTTTTGATGTGTTTTTTTCCAGCTCTCAACTTTTTCCAGTAAGCTCGGCAAGTCACATACTTTGTGTGCTTGCGTCGTTTCTTGCTGTCGGGATGCTGCTTCCAAAAGCTCTTCTTTAGTGATCGGCACAGTGCCTACTTTACCTACAACAACGCCAGCAGCTAAGTTGGCGAGTTGTAAGCTCTCATGTGGGGATAGAGCATATACTAATCCAGCCGCCAACGTTGCAATAACGGTATCTCCAGCGCCAGACACATCAAACACTTTTTGTGCCATGGCATTAATTTGATGTGTACTGTCATCAATTAGAGTAATGCCTTCTTCACCCCTTGTAACAGCAAGAAAGGATAAATCTAGGCTGTTTTTCAAATTTGTGGCTTTGCTAATTAGGTTTATGTCATCTATGTCAGTGTCACATGCTTCAGCGGTTTCCTTTTTATTTGGTGTCATTGCTGTTGCACCACGATATTTATTGTAATTATTACCTTTGGGATCTACTAAAACAGGGATGTTATTTTTATGGCATGCCTCAATAATTTTCTGGCATATAGATTCATTGAGCAGGCCTTTAGCGTAATCAGAAAGAATCACAATGCTGGGGTTTAGTGCCATTTCAGATTCTATTGCAGATAAAATCGCTGCACTCTCTTCTGTGCTAAATGGCAGTTGACTCTCTTGGTCCAATCTGAGCATCTGCTGATGCCCACCGAGTATACGTGTTTTTGCAATGGTAGGCCTTGCTGTTGAATTAAACATCTTTTTGGTGTCGATGTTCATATCAGTGATAATCGTTCTCAGCCTATCACCCTCAACATCATCGCCAATACAGCCAATGATATGCGTCTTAATACCTAATAGTGCCAAGTTTGCAGCTACATTTGCCGCACCTCCTGCACGTTCATTTTGATCTGTGAGTAATACTACTGGGACAGGAGCTTCAGGTGATATGCGGCCGACATTACCTATCAGATAGCGGTCGAGCATCACATCACCTATGACGAGTGCGTGACGTTTGTCGCTACCAAATTGTTTAACGGTATTGATGAGTTTTTGTGGCATTAATTTAGTCTGACTCTAATATCTCACACAGGCAGTGACCGACAAAGATATGCGCTTCTTGAATCCGAGCGGTAACGGTTGAAGGCATAATTAAATTATACTGACATATGGACGTTAGTTTGCCGCCTGTTCCCCCCGTTAAACCAACAGTAGTTGCTCCAATTTCTTTTGCCGCCTGCATGGCGTTAACAACGTTAGCGCTGTTACCTGAGGTCGTAATGCCAATTACCAAGTCTTCAGGTCGGCATAAGGCTTCAATTTGCCTAGCAAAAATATAATCATAACCATAGTCATTGCCAACCGAAGTTAAAATAGAAGTGTCAGTTGTTAGCGCAATAGCAGCGAGACCTTTACGTTCTTTTTTAAAGCGGCCCACAATTTCAGCAGCAATATGTTGGCTGTCTGCTGCGCTGCCACCATTACCCATCAATAACACTTTGCCGCCAGATTGAATGCATTTTTGCATTGCGATACCTATGTCACTAATCAGTGGAAACTGCGCCTCGAGCGCATTAAACATGGCTAGGTGTGCAGCATGCTCGCCTTTAAGGTAATTGACGTAGTCCATTAACAGTATTGATCCTCTTGCATTAAGTAGTTTTGCACGTAATCTTTAACGCCATCTTCTAAGCTATAAAAGTTATCGTTATAACCAGCAGCCCGAAGTTTTCTCATGGTTGCTTCAGTAAAATATTGATATTTGCCTTGCAAATCTTCTGGCATATCAATGTAAGTAATATCAGGATCCTGCCCCATGCTGGCCATTACATTTGTTGCTAAATCTTTGAAACTTCTGGCAACGCCGGTGCCAACATTATAGATCCCGTTTTGTGTCGGTTTGCCATTCTGCGCTGTTGTGTAAAAGTGGCAAACAATAGCAGCAGCATCTTTTACATAGACAAAGTCACGCATCTGCATGCCATCCTCTATGCCTTCTTTCGTTCCCTTGAATAACTTCATCGTACCATGCTGTTTGTATTGATTAAACGTGTGAAAGGCAACGCTAGCCATACGTTCTTTATGATACTCGTTTGGGCCATACACATTAAAAAATTTAAATCCAGCCCAGCTTGGCGGGCATGGTCTTTTTTCGGCGACTTGTCTCAATGCCCATTGGTCAAAAAAGTGTTTTGAGTAGCCATAACCATTTAATGGCCTTAAGTCTTCTATAGATGCATCATTGTAACCTTTACTGCCGTCGCCATAAGTTGCTGCAGAACTAGCATAGTAAAAAGGAACTTGATGTTCTGCACACCACTGCCACAAGTACTGGGAGTAATGAATATTAGCCTCTACAAGCTTATTAAAGTCGCGCTCTGTCGTTGCACTAATAGCACCCATATGAATAATGGCGCTTATCTCTTCACTATCAATATCATAAAGCCATTCAAATAGCTGATCTTTGTCCAGATATGTGATGTATTTGCGATGCACCAGATTTTGCCACTGAGATTCGTGGGTGATATTGTCTACAATGACTAAGTCTTCTTGCTTAAGTTTGGTGTTTAAGTGCCAGGCAATCATAGACCCAATCATGCCTGCGCCACCAGTAATCACTATCATAAAATGTTTACATTGAGCAGTATCGTCTTTGTCATACCCACTCATTCCTTGTCTCGGTTAAAACGATGTTCATTCTGTTGCATTAAACTACATTTATAACCATCGTTAGAATTAAATTTAACTGTGCAAGATTATACCGCTTATTGCTTAGCGCCTAAAGCTTTTGCAAGTGAAGCGGTATTTTGTGCGGATAGCTCGGCAGCCTGTTTGTCCCATTCTGAAGAAACCCATCCACCAAGATTTTCCATGGCTATCTCGGACATGGCATGTATCCATGCATCACTTTCATTTAATGCTGGAATATAGTGATAATCGCCGCCGCCATTGCTTTGGAAGATTACTTTACCTTCCATTGCAATTTCTTCTAATGTTTCTAGACAGTCACTACTAAATCCTGGGCAAACAACATCTAGGCGTTTTAGTTTTGCTTTTCCTAACTTTTCAAGCGAATTCGCTAGATAAGGTTTCAACCACTCTTGCTTACCAAAACGAGATTGGAATGCAATTTCATATTTCTCTTTGCTAAGACCTAATGCTTCAGCAAGTAATCTTGCTGTTTTATGGCATTCACAATGATAAGGATCGCCTTTCATGAGATGAAATTTAGGCACACCATGAAAGCTCATAATTAGTTTTTCAGGTTTACCATTGATCATCCAGTACTCATTAATGTTTTTTGCCAAAGCTGCTATGTAAGCAGGATGATCGTGGTAATGTTTGATTGATCTAATTGCCGGTACATTGCGAACTCTCAGTAAGGTTCTCCAGACTGCATCAAGGCTGGCCGCCGTGCTACTGGCTGCATATTGAGGATACAGTGGAAATACAAGTATTTTATCGCAGTGCTGTGCTTTCAGTTTCTCTATAGCGCTTTTCATGCTTGGGTTGCCGTAACTCATCCCAACTTCGATAACAAAAGGTGACTTTACTTTCTGGCCGAGATAGCCACGCAGCAGCACTGCTTGCCTCTTTGCATGCACTAGCAGAGGAGAGCCTTCTTGAGACCAAACTTGCGCATATTTTTCAGCTGATTTTTTGGGGCGAATCAACAAGATTATGCCGTTCAAAATCCACCACCAAATGAAGCGAGGTATCTCAACTACACGTCTATCCATTAGAAACTGTTTTAGATAAGGACGGAGTGCTTTTGCAGTTGGTGCATCAGGCGTCCCAAGATTGGCTAACAAAATACCAACTTTTAATTGGTCGCCGTGCTGGTATTCTGGTTCATTGTCATAATAAGTCATATTGTGTAATTAAGCTGCTTACAGCTTGCTTAAATCCTTGCCAGTGAATAGTTGCAGTATATAGTTTTGTAACATTGTTTTTTCTTGGAATGGTATTTCTTTAAACTGGATACCGTTGTTGTATTTTTGGGTGTTCTTTTCCTCAGATGGTTCAATGATATTGCGAAGTGTGCTAGGTATTGAAAATAGCATTTCAGTCCCGTTAATGGATAACTTAAATGTACATTCTAAATCATCTTTGATTTTGCCTATTCGTTTAGATGATTCTATCATCGCACCACCTAAGCTAATGTCAGTAATACGACCCGCTGATTTGAGATCTTTAAAATCACCATCAGTATTGTTATCAATTGAACAGATAATGCTGGTCGGAAAGCGCTGGTTATTCCGTAAGTTTTTTGCATAAACGCCACGAGGATAATTGAGATGAATATGGTGGAAGGGTTTACTTGAGACAGCAGACACGGTGGTATTGAAATTGTATATTTCCCTGCCACTGAATAGTTGTACTTTAAAGCCAGCGTTTTCTCTGATAAAGACCAATTTTTCATCTTGTGTTGGTGCAGTACAAATGATGCTGGTTTTCTCCAAGCCGCCTAAAAACTTTACGAAGTATTTCGTGTTATTCGTATCATCCGCAACAGGTGATATTTGGATTGTGTCACCCAGCCGAATTGCGTTTAAACTCAAATCAACCATTTTTTGTGGTGGCTCGGCTTCTTTTTCATCGTCTTTTTTGCCATCACCCTTAGCTTTAGTTCTTCCAGCCCGCAATTGCTCAATGCTTTTTTTATTTAAATATAGGCCTCGCTCCAGAAGTCTTTCTAATTGTTCTTCTGATGCAACAATAGTCCCAGCAGCCATTAAAAGCCTACCGTGAATATCATAAATTGGAAATTCAATTGGAATGCCAACCTGAATCAGGCTTTTTGGCAGGCTGGTGACTTGATCTTCTGATAGCTGTTGTTCGCTCATGACATATTATTTATTTGAAAGCGCGTTGGATAACAGCTTTGCTGTAATATCAACGATAGGAATGATGCGTTCATAAGCCATACGAGTAGGACCTATTACACCCAGCGTACCGACAACTTGACCGTCAACTTCATATGGAGAGGTGACCATGCTGCATTCATCCAGCGAGCTGTAGCCGCTTTCACCGCCAATAAAAATCTGAACCCCATCGGCTTTTTGGCTAATATCAAGTAATTGCATTAAAGATGTGCGTTGTTCAAATGCGTCAAATAGTTTTCGCAGCTTGGCGACATTGCTGGTTAGTTCATCAATGTTTAGTAGATTACGCTCTCCAGCAATAATAACACCATCTTTATTCTTATCTTGTTCATTTGTGTTGAGCGCGGCAGCCATCAGCTTGCTGATATCAGCTTGCATTTTTTTTAGGTCATGGTGAATCTTTTGTCGTGCTTCATCTATTGTTTGACCTGCGTAATGTGTATTGAAATAGTTGCTAGCTTTTGTTAGCTCAGATGATGTGTAAGGTTTATCACTCAATATAATACGGTTTTGGACGCTGCCATCTGTTGCCACAATAACAACGAGTATTCTTTTTTCGGATAATGGAATGAACTCCAAATGTTTAAAAATCATTGCTTTGCGCTTGGGCACCAATATCATCCCAGCAAATTGCGTTAGGTTTGAAAGCATATCTGCCGCTGTCGATATTAAAGCTTGATGGTCAGATGATTTCAACGTGCTTTCTAGTTGTTTGATTTGCTGACTTTCTAAAGGTTGAACGCTTAGTAATGAGTCGACAAAAAAGCGATAGCCTTGTTGCGTAGGGATGCGTCCTGCTGATGTGTGTGGGCTGCTTACAAAACCTTTTGCTTCAAGGTCACTCATGATATTGCGAATTGTAGCTGAGCTAAGGCTTAAGCCAGAATACTGTAAAAGAGCATTTGAACCCAAAGGAAGACCATCACTAATGTAATGCTCAACTAATGTTTTTAATAGTATTTGTGCACGCTCGTCCAAATTATTCATTCACTTAATTAGCAGTAAGATAATATTTTGCCTTATTTAGTACATAGTTGCCACTAGTTGTAAACGCTTATCTGTGATTAAATTCTGTCATGCAAAAAGAATTCAATCGTATCGTCATTATTGGTAAGTTTATGCAAAAGGCTGCAGTAGAGCAGATGCAAAATGACTTAGCTGATTTGGCGCATCATCTACACGCTAAAGGCATTAAGGTGCTGTTTGAATCTGATACAGCACAATATGCAGGCATTGACACTTATGAAACTGTGGCGCTTGATCAGCTGAATGGCAATGTTGAGTTAGTTATTGTCATGGGTGGTGATGGTACGATGTTGAGTGTTGCTCGCGCACTGATAAGTAGTGATATTCCACTAGTTGGTATCAACCGTGGACGTTTTGGCTTTTTGACGGATTTGCGCGCTGAGGAAATGCTACAGTCGATTGATGCAATATTGTCAGGAAGCTATCAAAAAGAAGATAGAATGATGCTGAGTGCGAGTGTCTATCGAAATGACAGAGTAATTCTCGAAAACCATGCCTTCAATGATATCGTCATTAAAAGTGGTTTGCGGTTAATTGAGCTAGAGGTCGTGATTGATGGAAATTTCGTACATAAACAACGCTCAGATGGACTGATTGTTAGCACGCCAACTGGCACTACAGCATACTCTTTATCAGCTGGAGGCCCCATTTTACACCCGGCGCTGGATGCCATCGCATTAGTGCCCATATGTCCACATACACTCAGCAATCGGCCGTTTGCTGTCAATAGCGATTCAAAAATACAAGTGACTTTGATGCAGGTAGATGACGCTCAAATTAGTTTTGATGGGCAGTATCAACTGGCTTTAAAACTAGGTGATTATGTCAAAGTTGAACGCGCAAATGAGGCGGTGACTTTGTTACATCCAAGCGGTTATTGTTATTATGATATGTTGCGTAATAAACTCCATTGGGGCTAGTAATTTTGTACTTATTAATCATAATTAAGGCGTTGATTGCAGTTTTCTTTACTGTAGTATTGGTTGCCTTGTTGTACTAGTAAGCACTAAATGTTGAGTGCTGATTCAAAATAGAGCAACTGAAGAATTGAACAATTAATTTATGTTACAAGCATTATCCATTCGAAATTTTGTAATTGTTGAACAGCTGAATTTGGAGTTTAGCCAAGGCTTTACCACGCTTACGGGTGAAACCGGCGCTGGAAAATCCATTTTAATCGATGCACTTTCACTAGCTTTGGGTGCTCGTAACGATGGCGATGTAGTGAGAAAAGGATGTGATAAAGCTGATATTAGCTTGACAGTCGATGTGCACCAAAACAAAGATGCGCAGGCTTGGCTAGCTGAAAATGAAATA
>JBFIGM010000109.1:0-7582 GCA_041602315.1 Methylophilaceae bacterium
GAGTTTGAACAATCAATCAAAGAAACCCATAAACGCTTAAAAACTAGCTTCTTTCGTTGGCTTGTGACAAACCGACCACAAAACCTGTTAACAGGGCCAATTATTTACAGCATGATTATTCCGCTTGTGATAGCTGATATTTTTATCACTTTTTATCAAATGAGTTGCTTTCCTATCTATGGTATTAAGAAAGTCTCACGAAAAGACTATATTATTTTCGACAGGCACCATCTCAACTACTTAAATTTTATAGAGAAATTTCATTGTAGTTATTGTGCATATGGTGCTGGTGTCATTGCTTACATTGGTGAAATAGTCGCCAGAACAGAGCAATACTTCTGCCCTATCAAACATGCTCATAAGATACTAGGCACACACAATCGCTATATTAAATTCATAGATTATGGTGATGCTGAAAACTATGAGATTAAGTTGGAAAAATATAGGCAGCGTCTCAATGATGAGAGGCATAAAGACTAGTTATAAAAAAACCAGTGTTAGCACAAAGCTTCACTGGTTTAAATGTGGTGGCGGAAGAGGTGAGATTCGAACTCACGGTGGGCGTGAACCCACGACAGTTTTCAAGACTGTTGCATTAAACCGCTCTGCCACTCTTCCGCGAAGGGCGAATTATAGCAAAGAATTACGTGTCGTGAATATCCAAATCAGGAAAAAGTGCATCTTTAAAGCCAAATTGTTTGAAATTTTTGATTCGCATCGGGTATAACACACCATCTAAGTGGTCACACTCGTGCTGAACTACCCGCGCATGAAATCCATCTACTGTTCGATCAATGTGATTACCATACTGATCGACACCGGAATAATGGATTGATTGATAACGCGGTACAACACCAAACATATCAGGTACCGATAAGCAACCTTCCCATCCGTCTTCCATTTCTTCACCAATTGGACTAATGATTGGGTTAATGAGCACTGTGTAAGGCACATGGTCAGCATCTGGATAGCGCGGATTGTTACGCGTCTCGTCTTTACTACCAAAAATGACTAAGCGCTGACTCACTCCTATTTGTGGCGCAGCAAGACCTGCCCCATTCAGATGAGCCATGGTGTCTTCCATATCTTTAATTAACGCATGCAATTCAGGCGTATCAAATTCATTTATTGGCAAGGCTTTTTGCCATAACAAAGGGTCGCCCATGCGTAACACAGCTCTAATAGCCATAAATTAATATATCTTTACTGTTTCTTTGATAAGAAATCGCACTTTTTCCATTGTAATTGCCAGTTGCTCTAACATAGATTCATAACTAATATTTTCAGCACTTTCACCTCTGCCTGCCGCGTGATTAGCAACCGGACACAACGCTGCATACTCTAGCCCTAGCTCCCTAGCTAAGGCCGCTTCTGGCATACCTGTCATACCGATGATGGTTGCTCCATCTCGCTCATGACGATCAATCTCTGCAGCTGTCTCTAACCTAGGACCTTGCACACAGGCATAAATTCCACCATCATGGAGAGGTTGCTCAATATTGGCAGCTGCTTGCTTACATAACTCGCGTAATGATGCGGTGTAAGGCTGTGTGAAGTCTATGTGCATAACTGGCTTCTCAACACCATCGTGGTATGAATTTTCCCGAGCATAGGTATAGTCAATAATCTGATGTGGCAATACAATATCGCCAGGGTTAAGTGATTTATTTATTCCACCTACCGTCGCAACAGCGATCAAGCTTTCAACACCTACCGAGTGCAATGCCCATATGTTCGCACGGTAATTAATCGCATGTGGTGGTATTTTGTGCCCACCGCCATGTCTGGCTAAAAAAACCACTTCTACACCACCAAGATCACCAAAAATCAAGGGTTGTGAAGCATCTCCATATGGTGTCCGTACTATTTGACGCCTGATAATTTCCAAATTATCGAATTGTGTTAAACCTGTTCCGCCTATAATTCCAATCATATTTCACCTTTAGTCTTTTGAAACATTATATAGCCTATTAAGGCCCTATAGCTCAGCAAAATTCTGTGGCATACTCTTTTTATGAATACAGAAAACTTAATGATTGACACACAAGACAGTATGACTGTTGCGCGTGAACATTACGAAAACTTTCCGGTTGCATCGATTGCTTTACCAAAGCGTATGCGCCACCCTGTTGCTTTGATCTATAATTTTGCTCGCCAAGCTGATGATATTGCTGATGAGGGGCATTATAAGCCTGAACATCGACTCGCTATGTTAGAGGGCTATAAAAAGCAGCTAGATATCATTAGTGAAAATGGTCAGAGTAAATCTGCTTTCTTTAGAGAGTTTGGCGAAATGATTCATCGTGAGGGTCTTCCGTTAGAACCTTTTTATGATTTGCTATCTGCTTTCAGTCAAGATGTAACCAAAACGACATACAAGAATTTTGAAGAGGTGCTCGATTATTGCGAGCGTTCAGCAAACCCAATTGGCATTTTGCTTCTACATTTATTCAATAAAGTATCGCCTGAAAGTTTGGCATACTCAAATAACGTTTGTACCGCCTTGCAACTCATCAACTTTTATCAGGATGTTGCGATCGATTTCGACTCTACTTATCACAAGAAAAGAGTTTATTTATGCCAAGACGAAATGAAGGAATTTCAGGTTACTGAGGCACAAATTGCCAGCCAACATGTCAATATTCATTGGGAACAATTTATGTTGTTCAATATCGAGCGTGCAGAGGCAATGCTCAAAGCTGGTAAGCCACTTGAGCACATTCTACCTGGTAGAATGGGTTTGGAAATGCGGATGATTATAGCTGGTGGCGAGCAAATAATTTACAAGCTAAAAAAAGTTAGAGGTGATATATTTAAGCATCGACCAACACTTAAGGCTTGGGACTGGCCGCTAATATTGCTCAAAGCCCTCCTTTAATTATTTATGACACCTCAGCAATATTGCAAAGAAAAAACAAAGAAAAGTGGTTCCAGTTTTACAGTTAGCTTCTTCTTCCTAGACAAAAATAAACGCGAAGCGATGACAGCTCTGTATGCGTTTTGTCGTGAGGTAGATGACGTTGTTGATGAGTGCACCGACTATAATGTTGCCCAAACCAAATTAAACTGGTGGAAAAATGAAATTGATCGACTATACGATCAAAAACCACAACATCCTGTAAGCTTTGCTTTACAACCTGTTATTAAAGCGTTTGGTCTAGCAAAAGAACATTTCCATGAAATCATTGATGGTATGGAAATGGATCTGCGATTTAACCGCTATGCAGATTTCAAACAGCTTCAACTTTATTGCTACCGCGTTGCAAGTGTCGTCGGGTTATTAAGTGCTCAGATTTTCGGCTATAAGAACCGTAATACGCTCAAATTTGCACATGACTTAGGTATGGCATTCCAGCTAACCAATATCGTGCGGGATGTTGGTGAAGATGCACGTAGAGGTCGTATTTATCTGCCACTGGATGAGTTAAAAAAAGCAAAAGTTTCGGAAGATGATATTCTTCACAGCAAAAAGACACCTGAAGTCCAAGAACTGATTGAATATCAAATAGAACGTGCTGAAAGCTTTTATGATAAGGCGCTTCGTGAATTACCATTAGAGGATGCCAAACAACAACGTGCTGGCTTAATGATGGCCGCAATCTACCGGACCTTGTTGAGAGAAATCCGAGCAGGCGGAGCGGAAAACGTGCTCACGCATAAAACTGTAATCCCTCCTTTTAGAAAATTAATATTGGCATTAAAAGCATTTTTTAAGTATTCTTATACACATGTCTAAACCTGTACATGTTGGAATTATCGGTGGGGGAATTGCCGGATTATCTGCATCCGTAACACTCGCAGAAAAAGGTATTGCTTGCAGCATTTTAGAGGCAGGCTCACAACTGGGTGGGCGCGCACGCAATGTCGCGGTTGAGTTTAATAGCCAGGTTGTACAGTTAGATAACGGCCAGCATATTTTACTTGGCGCTTATCACGAAACACTTAATTTACTCAAAAAGATAGGCGTAGATGAAAAACAGGCATTGATGCGATTACCCTTAACGTTAGAAATTAAGTCTCCTTCTGAGCCACATGCATTTAAGCTTCAAGCACCTAATCTACTGCCCTTTCCGCTTAATCAATTATTTGGTTTTTTATTTTGCAAAGGTTTGTCTATCGGCGAGCGGCTGTCGCTAATTAGCTTTATGCTGAGATTAAAACAGTCTCATTTCCATATACCTGTAGACCAACCCTTACAGCAGTATCTTATTCAAGAGCGGCAGCATCCCAATACAATCAAATTGTTATGGGAGCCACTATGTTTGGCAGCTCTGAATACACCAATTAACACTGCCAGTACTAAAATCTTTCTAAATGTGCTGAAAGACACTTTCAATGGGAGCAAAGCTGATAGCCAACTATTATTGCCTAAACAAGGCCTATCGGAACTGTTTGCACAACCAGTAGCAAACTACATACAGGCTCGCAAAGGCAAAGTACTGACTAACCATCGTGTCAAAACAATTCTGCCAACTGAAAATGGTTTTCAGGTGACCAGTAAAGACAAAACATTTGATTTTAGCCATCTTATTTTGGCAACATCTGCCCTGAGGCTGCAAGATGTAGCGGCTGGATTACCTAGATTAGCAGGAACAATTGAAACGACTAAACAATATCAATATCAGCCTATCTACACGGTTTATCTGCAGTATCAAAGCGATGCAAAACTACCCAGACCTATGATTGGACTTACAGATACGACAAGTCAATGGGTGTTTGACCGCGGTACTTTGTATGGTCAGCATGGCCTCATAGCTGTCATTATTAGTACAGAAGGCATTCATCAAAAATTAACGCATGATGCCTTATCGCTAAAAGTAGCGAATGAATTACACCAAGCCTTCCCAGATCTTAAAAAACCGCTGTGGCACCAAGTAATTGCTGAAAAACGCGCCACTTTTGCATGTCTAGCTAATTTGCCAAGGCCTGGCAATAGCACCAGAGAACCCAATATTTATCTGGCAGGCGACTATACTTATGCTGACTACCCTGCCACGATTGAAGGTGCCGTTAGGAGTGGTATAAACGCAGCAAGTATGATTGTTGTTTAGTTACTTCTCAAATAATTCAAAGCTTGATCAATTCGATCAACGGCGATTACTTCCATGCCCTTTAGCACAGATTTTGGTGCGTTTCCTTTGGGTATAATCGCTTTTGTAAAGCCTAGTTTTGCCGCTTCTTTTAAACGTACTAATCCACCTTGAACAGGTCGCACTTCACCCGCTAAACCAACTTCACCGAATACAATAAGTTTACTATCTAACGCTTTGTTTTTAAATGAAGATACGATAGAAATTAATACCGCTAAATCCGTAGCAGGCTCGCTAATCTTAACGCCACCCACCGCATTGATAAATACATCCTGATCAAAGCAGGCTACACCGGCATGCCGACTTAAGACCGCAAGCAACATCGCAATACGGTTCTGCTCCAAACCAACAGACAATCGCTTCGGGCTGGGCGCGTGGCTGCCATCAACTAACGCTTGTATTTCGATGAGCAAAGGCCGCGTACCTTCCATTGTCACAGTGATACAACTACCTGCGACTTGTGTCTCATGATGTGATAAAAATAATGCTGATGGGTTAGAAACTTCGCGCAACCCTTTTTCAGTCATTGCAAAAACACCTAACTCATTTACCGCTCCAAACCTATTTTTAAACGCTCTTATCAGGCGGAAAGTAGAGTTTTGATCACCTTCAAAATACAACACGGTATCAACGATATGTTCTAACACACGCGGACCAGCTAAAGCACCCTCCTTGGTTACATGACCAACCAAGATGACAGTGATGGCGAGCTGCTTTGCTAAGCGTGTTAATTGTGCGGAACATTCACGCACTTGCGCAACAGAGCCAGGGGCTGATTGAAGTGCTTCTGAGTAGACTGTTTGAATTGAATCAATTACGGCTATTCGCGGTCTATTTTCCTGCAATGTCGACAGTATCTTTTCTAGATTGATTTCAGCCAACAAATTGACTTCATTCGCATCCAGTCCTAGTCTTTTTGCTCGCATAGCAATCTGCTGTGGAGACTCTTCACCACTCACATAGATAGCTTGATTCGTTTTCCCTAAATGGCACAGTACCTGTAGTAACAGCGTTGATTTTCCAATACCAGGGTCACCACCAATCAAAATGACACCCCCCTCAACCAAACCACCGCCTAAAACGCGGTCAAATTCAGCAATATGGGTTGGTTGACGATGAACATCGGCCGCTTCTACAGCACTCAGTTTTTGCAAACTGCTACTTTGCGCCAAACCTTCGAACTTGTTGCCATATCGATTGGCGCTAGTTGAGGACTCTGCAACACCTTCTACCAGTGTATTCCAAGCCATGCAGCTTGGGCATTGCCCCTGCCACTTTGGCTCACTGGCACCACATTCAGTACAAATATAAATACTTTTTACTTTAGCCACTATTCAACTGCCTTCAGCGGTACACGCGGTGCTACAGCACACAATAACTCATAACCAACAGTGCCGCTGGCGTCTGCAACAGCATCGACAGGTACTGTATTACCCCATAATTCAACTGAGGATCCAACATCAGCCTCAGGAATATCGGTCAAATCACAAAAAAGCATATCCATTGAAACACGACCAATTGTTCTCGTTATTTTCCCCGCAACGGCAATAGGTGTTCCTGTTGGCGCGTGTCGTGGATAACCATCCGCATAACCACAAGCGACTATTCCTATACGCATATTTCTCTCTGCAACAAATGTCGCACCATAGCCAACACTATCACCTTTTGTTAAAGACTGAATTGCCAAAATTTCTGAAGTAAACTGCATTGCTGGTTGTAAACCAAAATCGGCTGCAGGCACTGTGGCAACTGGTGTAGCGCCATAAAGCATAATGCCTGGGCGCACCCAATCTGCGTGTGCTTCAGGATACCGAAGAATAGTAGCTGAATTAGCTAATGAAACTGGATTCGGCAAACCCTGTGTCGCCTCTATGAATCTTTTATGCGCAAGTTGAATACCAGTCGACTCATCTGCCGTGGCGAAATGCGTCATTAATGTTATGTTAGCAACATTTAGAGAGCTTTCTAATTGTTGATAAGCTGCTGAAAATGTGGAAGGTGTAAAGCCTAAACGGTTCATCCCTGTATTCATTTTAAGGTGAATGTTAATTGGCTTTGCAAGCTTAGCGTGCTCAAGCATCTTTATTTGCATATTGTTGTGAATAACGATGCTTATATCAAAACTCGCTGCAATGCGTAGCTCTTCCTCGTCAAATACGCCTTCTAAAAGCAGTATTTCTTGATCAACCCCTGCTTCTCTCAAGTCAATCGCTTCACTCAAATTGAGCGTGGCAAAAGCATCCGCTGCAATCAGCGCATGTGCTACTGGCACCAGCCCATGTCCATATGCATTTGCTTTTATTACAGCCATGATTTTTGCATTTTGGGCATGCTGTCTAACCACATTCAAGTTGTGTTGCAAGGCTTTAGCAGAAACAATAGCTTGGATTGGTCTCATGTCTTACTCGTCTGGCATATAATCTGCATTTGCAAAATCTTCAAATCTTGTATTTGCACCGATAAATGTCAAACGAACACGTCCAATTGGACCA
>JBFIGM010000110.1:0-7370 GCA_041602315.1 Methylophilaceae bacterium
CCTCATAGCCAGCGGCTTTTAAACTAAAAGCCACCATTTGTCTTAGTGACCCTGAATCATCAACTGCTAAAATTGTTTTCGCCATCTTTTACTCTCACTTTTTGATTAAATAGGCATTGCCTGTTTATTAACAAAAGAACTACTTTCTTATTTAGTTAAACCTTAAATTCAAAATAACTCCACATCACCAGAACTCATGTCCTGCTGCTGTACTGACCTTCTGAGCCCGCCTATCAGTGCATCATTTCGATGATGCAAACCAGCACTCATTTCTTCTAATAACTTCACAATTTCTTGATGCTCGTGATCTGGATTCATGTCTTCACCATGCATTGCGAGAGCGGTTAAAGATTCTCTAAGTCCATTAATACGTTTTATGACACGCTCGATTAATTGATTTGTCATATCCTGAAATTGCAATCCAGTCACTGCGGCATTTACTTCATCTGCAATCTTTTTCCTCAGTAGCAGAATTTTTTGATAGCTCTCTTCTGGTACTTCTGCTTCCATCAACAGCGTATCGATTTCATCTTGTTGATGGATTATTGCTGAATGAACCGCCATGAAACTCTCACCTAGTTTTTCAATTGCACCAGATAGCAAAAAAGCGGTCTGATTTAAATCAGCCTCCACTTCATGTAAGTGTTGTGAGCCATGATCTGATACTGCAGTGAGTAATTGTCTTAACTCTGCAATAGGTAAATTTTTAGGAGCCAATTTATTGCCTTTCATTTTTCGTTCCATCAAACAGTCGAAAATTATTTAAAAATTCATTCACAAAAATATGCGCTCTCAGTTACTAATGTATGGCTACTTCCATGAGCAAATCGTTATCAAGCTCATCTAGAAATGCACTTTTCTTTTTGCACTCTTCAAGCAATTGGCGTTGAATTTTTAATTTTCTTTCTAAGCTTGCGATAATGTCTTGCTGCTCAAATATGACCACATCAAGTCTAGAGAAGAAACTACGGAAACCTAGGTGTGTCTCCTCTGCCACGTAGTGCTGCATTTCATTGTCAAAACGATCGACATAATCCTGACGGAAGTTGACTAACTTATCGTACTTAAACTGTGCATCCTTTAGTTCTACTTCAGCTGCTTTACAATTCTCAGTCGCAATTCTCAACTCTTTAGCTGCCAGTTCGTTTACTATTAATTCATCAACTTTTGAATTCACTATCATTTTTCTCTCCGCATCTACATTTGAGCTAGTTTTTTGTTTCAGTCAGCTATATGCACTCCGAAACCCTATAGTGTTACTCTACAAGAAAAAAAATTTATTAATGGCTGGAATAGATGGTAAAAAAAACCTTAATTCGCTTCTTTATATGACTAATGTAAAACGCCTAATCAAGTTCCAGTTGATTAGGCGTTTTTAATAGTAGGAAGTAAACCAGTGAGGCTAGGCAAAGGTATCCACAAGCCCATTACTGACACGTGTCGTAACTGGGCGTTGTGTCAAATGTTCTGTTGCTTGACTATCTTTTGTTCCATTTGCTTGCCGTTGTGAATATCCCTGATTGGCTTGCTGAAAAGCTTGATGCTCTTTACCTGTATTGACATTCGCTTGTCCAAGCTCAACACCTGCCTGACTCATCGATTGTTTTAAATTAGACATACCGTCTTCAAGCGCTTTTCTCACTTCAGGGTTATCTGAAACAAATGTGGCATCTGCTTTTTCATTATTTACATTAATAATGATTTGTAATGGCCCTAAATCTTTCGGGTTTAATGTAAGTGTGGCTGATTGCTCTGCCGCACCAACCATCCAAGCAACTTTTTGGCCGATTGCCTCACTCCAACCTGACTTACTTGGTGGTATGTTAATAAAGTTGCTCAGATTTGTTTGTGCCGCTTCTACTGGAGATGCTTGTTTTCCAGTTACCTGCGCAGCTGCTGCTAAACTGGACACTGCTTCGGTTGCAGTGCTTGAAGTCGACGTCAATGCAGTATCATTTATTATTGGCGTACTTTTTTCAATATTCAACTGATTGCTAAGCTTATCTTTTCCTAGCGCGGTCACATCTAAACCAGCTTCTGATTTTTGTGTAACTTCAACATTTTTAATATCGCTATTTGCTTCAGTCATCTGCTTAGCTGGATTAATATCCGCTTTCGAAGAAAGGCTAAAGGTATTGCTTGCAACACTTCCGCTTTCAGTCGGTGCTTCTATAGTCACTTCTTCAGTAAGCTTAGTCTGTGTTGATGATGACAAATTCGTAAATCCTGCTTTTGCTAATGGATCACTAACGCCACGTGCATCTTTTTCTTCTGCAATGTTATTTTCACCGCTGTTTAACTGCACACTGCTAGGCGTAATATTGGCAAAAGCTGTTTGCGTAGTGTCTGCTTGTTTTTTTGCATCCAAATCAACAGCACCGTCTGTCACATCTTTCACTGTTTTACTAGTGACCTCAGCAGCGAGTGACTGTGCGTCGGTGAATGACGCTAACTCCTGCTCACTGGCTATCACGTTTGCTACAGGGACAGCAATTCCTTGTGCTGTTTGTGATTGCTCAACGTCTGCAGAAGCTTTATCTTTTCCTTTTGCTTGATGCTTATTATCTATCTTGGCTTTACTTTGCTTATCATCAGGAGCTTTGGCATCAGACTGATCAACTTGTTTTGATAACATTTGCTTAAAAGTCTGATTAGACTCACTTGATTGTTTATCATTAGCAATGAATTTTGCTGGCTTATTTGTTGGGTTGACTTTAGTCACGAACAATGGCGAGTTTTGCATCATTTCAACATTCCTAATTTAGTTATCTATTGGATGATTTAGCTGGCATGCTTACGTTTAGCGCGCATGGCAAACTCATCCATCAACTTCTGTTCTCTTTTATTAGCTTTTAGTAGCGCTTTTTTCTCAGCACGACTAATCAATACTTCATATGACATTTTCTTCTGCTGTGCTTTCTGCAAAATTGCTCGTTTTTTTTCACGTTCATATTCTGCAGAAATCACCATCTCATCCTGTCCATCAATCGCCTGCCCCAAATTTTGCAGAAACCGTTGATAGTTCAGATGTAATTCTTTGCCCAACCCATTTTGGAGTTGTGCGTTGTACTGATTAATATAATCTTGCTTATATGTTTGCAGCATTGCCTTTTTTTCCTGCTCAACTTTTAAAGCTTGATTAGCCGCTGCTAAATCTTTTGTCGCTAGCTCAACCTCTTCACCTGCTAGATTGACTAGCGTTGTGAGCGTTGAATTAGAAGCAGAAGCCATTTTTTACACTTTCAAAAATTAATGTTGCAACACCTCACTTAAGCCTTGTAAGCTTTGCGAGACATTGGCGCGTTCATATATATCTTGTTGTAAAAATTCTACAATGCCCGCGTGTTTTGCAATTGCTTTATCTAAGATGGAATCACTGCCCATTTCGTAGGCTCCAACATTAATCAAGTCTTCACTACGCATATAGCGAGCATAAAGTTGCTTCAGCATACGCGCTTGCTTTTGGTGTTCTGGATTAGCTATATTCTGCATCGCACGACTAATAGATTGCTCAATGTCAATTGCTGGATAATGCCCACTTTCAGCCAACTCTCTGCTTAGCACAATATGTCCATCTAAGATTGCACGCGCCGAATCCGCAATCGGATCTTGTTGGTCATCACCTTCCGTTAATACAGTATAAAAAGCGGTTATTGAGCCTTCTCCCCGCTTGCCATTACCTGTCCGCTCAACCAATGCAGGTAATTTGGCAAAAACAGATGGCGGATAGCCTTTGGTCGCAGGCGGCTCCCCGACAGCGAGTGCAATTTCACGCTGTGCCATTGCATAACGGGTGAGCGAATCCATAATCAGTAATACATTTTTGCCTTCATTACGAAAATGCTCAGCAATGGTGGTCGCATAATTAGCGCCTTGCAAGCGCATCAAAGCAGGTGAATCGGCTGGCGCAGCCACCACTACAGAGCGCGCTAATCCTTCTTCACCAAGAATTTGCTCAATAAACTCTTGAACTTCTCGGCCTCTTTCGCCAATCAACCCCACCACAATTACATCTGCGGTGGTATAACGCGCCATCATGCCCAGCAGCACACTCTTACCAACACCTGAACCGGCAAACAAACCCATTCGCTGTCCACGTCCTATTGTCAGCATACTGTTAATGGCTCGGACACCCACATCTAATATTTCTTCAATCGGAGCACGTTCCAACGGATTGATATTCCTTGCCGTTAATGGCGCACTCTTTTCCGTGTTAATTTTCCCTAGTCCATCTAATGGATTACCTGCACCATCCACTACACGTCCCAGTAAACCGTTACCAACAGGTAAATGGCGGGTGCGATCAGAAGCTCTTCTACGCGGTTGATTATGATGTTTGGGTTTGGGTAATGCGTCGGCAACATCCATTGCAAAAACTTTAGCGCCTGGCACGACACCATCCACACCACTTTGCGGCATCAACAATAATTTATCGCCATCGAAGCCAACCACCTCTGCTTCCACTCGACGTCCGCCAGATAATGGCACATAACAAGCACTGCCTATAGGTAACTTGATACCTGCCGCTTCCATGACTAAACCAGTCAGTTTAATGATTCTGCCTGCAATCTCGACAGGCTCAACAATATTCATAATCTCATGACAATCGTTGATATAACTTTGCCAACGAGCACTATGTAAGTTAGCTTCTATCAAGGCATCAACCAATCATTTTTTTGCGATAAAGCCTGGCTAATACGTTTCCAGCGGGTTTCATTGCTAGCATCAATCTGGTTCTCACCGGTTTCAACCAAACAACCACCACGTTCAATATGATGATCTTCTTGAATCTGCCAAACTTGCTCCGATAGTTCTTCACCTAGTTGGCTTCTTAAAATACGAGCATCCTCAGGATGCACAATGATTCTTGCAGGCTTTTGCACATGTGGTAGATAATGGATTGCATCTCTCACTACTGGCAATACCACTTCTGGGTTCACTTCTATCGTCGTTTTCATCACGCGTTTTGCGATGTCTAACGCAAGATTCAAAATATCTTCTTCGATTGTTTGATCTGCTAACTCAAGCGCACGCTCAAAGCTAGCTGCAACACTTAAAAATTTTTCTCGTTCTTGCTCTGCGTACTCTCTTGCTTTCGCCATACCAACTGCAAAACCCTCTTGCATACCTTTGGTATAGGCCTCCTTGCGCACACTTTCTAACGCATCAGAAATACTGCTCGCCGCTGCTGTCGGATTCTTTGTTTTCTTTGGACGAAAACTACTATTTGCATTTTCATCTGAGAATGCAGCCATTTCCCAGCGTTGATATGCCGTCTGTTGCTCTTTGGGCAGTGGATTATCAGACATACTCATCATCTCCACCTTTACCGCCCAACATGATTTGACCTTCATCAGCTAAACGTCTGACAATTTGCAGCATTTGCTTTTGCTGTGCTTCGACTTCTGATAACTTCACAGGGCCCTTGCTTTCCAAATCTTCTCGCATCATATCTGCTGCTCTAGAAGACATGTTTTTAAATATTTTTTCACGCATTTCGGCAGTAGTACCTTTTAACGCAATAATGAGTGTTTCAGATTGCACTTCTCTCAACATCACTTGAATACCTTTATCATCAATATTGATAATGTCATCAAATACAAACATGGTATCCATAATCTGTTGTGCTAATTCCTCATCGTAATTCCTTAACCCTTCCATGACAGAGGTCTCAATATCGCCGCCAAAGTAGTTCATAATTTCTGCGGCAACCTTAACACCACCCATGGAGTGTTTCTTCAAACTCTCATTACCCGATAATAATTTACCCAGCACTTCATTCAATTCTTTTAGTGCTGTAGGTTGAACTCCATCTAGCGTGGCAATACGTAGCAATGCATCCTGACGTAAACGGTCAGTAAAATGCGATAGGATTTCTGATGCATGATCGGCGTCAAGATGGACTAAAATCGTTGCCACGATTTGCGGATGCTCATCTTTAATCAACTCTGCTACAGTTCCTGCATCCATCCATTTCAGGCTTTCAATGCCACTGGAGTCACTATTATGCAAAATACGATCTAATACGCTATCTGCTTTTTCCCCCAGCGCTTTCGTTAATACGGAACGAATATACTCATCAGAATCTAAACCAAAATCGGTACTTGCATCCGCAACGCTTAGAAAATCATTGACTGTTGACTCTACTTGTTCCCTGCCAACTGACTTAAGTGTTGCCATTGCTGCACCTAGTTTTTGCACTTCTTTCGGTGTTAGATACTTCATCACCTCTGCCGCTTCGTCTTCACCGATAGCCAGCATCAGTACAGCACTTTTCATTATGCCGTCATCACTCATTTTGTAGCTCCACTTGTCCAGCCTGAAACAACACTCGCCACCATCCTAGGATTTTCTGCGGCAATTTGTCTTGCTGAATCTAAACTCTGGTTATAACGCGAAATTATTTGAGGGCTTTCCTCCATGACAATCTCGCCATTACCACTATTCAATGTAGGTAACGCTTGCTGACGATTACCTGTCACTGCCAATGGTTCTGTTAATTTATTAAACATCGGCTTGAGCACTTTTTTGTATAGTAGAAACATCGCCACAATACCAATGATGAAACGTAATGCATCTTTAACATACTCTATGGTCGTAACACTTTGCCATACTGGCACTTCTGGTAATGGTTCTACAGCTGCTTGAGCAAAAGCACTATTGACCACCGCAAGTGCATCGCCACGTGTTTCGTTAAAGCCCATCGCTTGCCTTGCCAAGTCATTAATTTGTTGCTTTTCTGCATCCGTCAATGGACGGTAAGTTGTCTTACCTTCAGCATCTACAACAGGCATATTATTCACTACAACGGCAACATTAATGCGCTTAACACCACCCATCGGTTGTTGAACATAACGGACTGTTTTATCTACCTCAAAATTGGTCGTTGTATTTTTTTGAGACTTAACAGGTGTTGTTGAAACAGCTGCTGTTGTTGCCTCACCTTCTTCCGCGACGATAGGTGCTGTAGCATCTTCAGGCGGCTGGTTTGATAAAGCACCTGGTACGCCATTTGCACCTGCACCATCAATAACTTGCGATTCGTTGCTTTGCATGCTTCTCACAGCAACATCGGTTGTGTTCTGATTTGGTTTATAAATCTCTGCAGCTTGTTCTGTTGTACTAAAGTCAACCTCTACACTAGCTTCAGCTCGTACGTTGCCAGCACCTACAATCGGTATAATGATGGACTCCACACGACGAGCAATATTTTGTTGCAGCTCGTCCACATATTTAAGCTGTGCTGGATCCAAATTTTTTGCGCCAGGTTTTTTTGCTGTATCAGAAAGCAAATTACCATTTTGATCGACTACAGTGACATTTGTAGTAGGTAGATTAGGCACACTACTCGCCACCAAATGTACAACAGC
>JBFIGM010000111.1:0-7354 GCA_041602315.1 Methylophilaceae bacterium
GGCGAATGATTCTCTATGCAACAAAAAGAGGATCACGAGGGTCTTTGGCAGCAGTGTCATTTGATGGTAAAGTACGACAAAGCCTGAGTGAAGCGCGTGGTGATGTTCGTGAACCAGCTTGGGGGCCGATGTTAGAATAACGTATATATTTTACTTAAAACTAGTAGTATTAAATTTATATCACTCATTCCGAAAGAAAAGGAGAAATGCATGACAAACCAAACAACAATCCGTTCAAAACTCTTAATTGCGGCAGCAATCTCAGTATTTTTAGTTGGTTGTAAAAGTACACCAATGAAAGATGGTGCATCTGTAGAAGATAAAAGCGCAGGTGCTGATACTTCAGATAGTTCTGATGTTAAAGGTGCTGTAATTGATAGTTCAAGTGCTGATGGCAGCATGAATGAATTGAATGATCCAAATAGCATCCTTTCAAAACGTAATATTTACTTTGATTTTGATAGTGATGCTATTCGTGCTGAATTCCGTCCAAACATTGAAGCACATGCTAAGTATTTATTAGCTCATGGCGATGCTAAAGTGAAACTGGAAGGTAATGCAGATGAACGCGGCACTCGTGAGTACAACCTTTCATTAGGTCAGCGTCGTTCAGTATCTGTAAAAAAAGCGCTTAACTTATTAGGTGTATCTGATAGTCAAATCGAAACAGTTAGCTATGGTGAAGAAAATGCTAACCCTAACTGCAGCGATGAAGATTGTTACCAACAAGATCGTCGTGTGGAAATCGTTTATCCAAACGAGTAAGGCATGAGTATTTTGCAAAAAAGCTTATTTATAGGCTTGAGTCTTTATACGCTGACATCTGGAGCGGCACTCTTTGATGACACGGAAGCGCGGAAAAAAATCTTGGATGTGGAAGCTAAAGTGCAAACTAAGCTTGATGCACAAGCAGCAGAAATCGAAGATTTAAAAAAACGGCTTTCAATACAGAGTCAAGGGTTGCTAAATATGCAAAGCGAGATTGAGCTGCTGAAACAAGAGACAGCTCAATTAAGAGGCAGTCTAGAAGTGGCGAATCATGCTCTGGAAACTGCTGAGCAACGACAAAAAGACTTATATGCAGATACTGATGCGCGCATCCGTAAACTGGAAGGTGGTGCTACATTAGATGGTGAATCAAGTGCAGCACCCGTTTCAGGTGAGCTGACGGAGCCTATTGACGAGACCGAAGAGGTGAAAGCATATAAGATTGCTTATGCTTACAGTCAGGAAGCAAAACATTTAGAGGCTTTTGAAGCTTTTGACACTTTCGTCAAACAGTATCCTGATAGTAAGCTAACGCCGGATGCTTTATATGGTCTTGGGTATTCACAGTTTGCATTGAAAAACTACAAGTCTTCAATTGCAAGCCAAAATAAATTAATTACTACTTACCCAGATAGTCCAAAAGTGCCAAATGCAATGTATAGTATTGCTAACAGTCATATCCAACTTGGCCAAGTTAAAGAGGCTAAAAAGATGCTAAGTGAGTTAATTACTAAGTATCCTAATGCAGATGTGATTCCTAACGCACAGCGTAGATTAAAAGTGTTGGAAACAATTAAATAATCAGGCTAGACTTTTTGTTTTAAAATGACGCCAACTTAACCGTTGGCGTTTTTTATTGTATGGTACCGATTAAATGGCTCTAAAAATATACGAAATTTTCTATTCATTGCAGGGTGAAAGCTCACGTATCGGCCTGCCTACTGTATTTATAAGGTTGACTGGGTGCCCTATGCGTTGCAGCTATTGTGATACAGCTTATGCGTTCTCTGGTGGGAGCAATATGTCTGTGGAGGACATTATGGCAAAAGTAGCTGTATACAATACAAAATTTGTGACAGTGACTGGTGGTGAGCCGTTGGCACAAAAAGAGTGTCATCAATTACTAAAAGCTTTATGCGACGCTGGTTATAGTGTGTCATTAGAAACAGGTGGCGGTATTGATATTGCACATGTCGATAAGCGGATTTCAGTTATTATGGATATTAAAACACCAAGTTCTAATGAAGAAAATAACATGAGATGGTCTAATTTAGACCACATAGAATCTAAAGATGAAATAAAGTTTGTTATTTGTGGGCGCAGTGATTATGAGTGGGCTAAAACAAAAGTTACAGAGCTGGATTTGGAAAAAAAATGCCCGATTATTTTTTCGCCCAGTTATACTGAGCTGGCTCCGGCTGATTTGGCGGCTTGGGTCTTGGATGATCAATTGCCAGTGCGTGTTCAAGTGCAGTTACATAAAGTTTTATGGGGCGAAAAAGCTGGTGTTTAATGTATTAGCGGTAGATTAAATGATGAATAAAAAAGCAGTAGTACTTCTCTCTGGTGGATTAGATTCTGCAACTTGCCTAGCCATCGCACAATCAAATAACTATGAATGTTACTGCCTGAGTTTAGATTATCATCAACGACATATTGCTGAGCTGGTCGCTGCAAAAAATATTGCGGCAAGTCTAGGGGCTAAGATGCATAAAACAGCACAACTAGATTTAAGTTTATTTGGTGGCTCAGCGTTAACTGACAATGAAATCGCCGTTCCTGAGCAAGCGTCAGAAGGTATTCCGGTAACATATGTCCCAGCACGAAATACCATTATGCTGTCCTTGAGTCTCGCATGGGCAGAAGTGATTGGCGCACAAGATATTTATATAGGCGTTAATGCATTAGATTACTCTGGCTATCCAGATTGTCGAGCTGAGTATGTAAAGGCTTTTCAAGAAATGGCTAATTTGGCGACAAAAGCAGCGGTTGAAGGTCAAACTATTACCATACATGCCCCATTAATTGATATGACAAAAGCGGAAATTATCGCAGAAGGAACCGCCTTAGGCGTGGACTACAGTAAAACGGTTTCATGCTATCAAGCGAATAACCTTGGTCAAGCTTGCGGCGTGTGCGATTCATGTCGATTAAGAAAAGAAGGTTTCGCTAAAGCTGGTATCGCCGATCCAACCATCTATGTTAAATGATTTGCGTTGTTATAATACTGTAATGTATACAAACTTTTGGCAAACTACATGACCCTACCGAATCCGTTTGAAAATGACTTGCAAAGGCGAGTGTGCGTATTAGAGCAGGGACTCAGTCAGCTTGGGCAGGGTATTATTTTGCTGTCGAAATTGGGTCATGTTCTCTTTGTAACGGATGTTGCAAATGAAATGTTGCAGCAGCATGATGGTCTGACGATTGTCGATGGTCTGCTCGTTGGCATCTTGCCACAAGATGATGAGCGCTTGCAGCAAATGAAAATGGCTACACTGAAAGAGTCCGCGCAAGAGCAAAATTATAAAAGTTTTTATATTCACCGAAGTAACCAGAAAAAGCCATACTTGTTGCTAATCAGCAAAATGGGTTTAGGTGGCGTGCACGAGCATAGTGATGAAGCTATCTTAATTATTATCAAGGATACGCATGCTAATGCAGCCTATTGGCAGGGTAGGCTTAAACGTATTTTTGGCTTGACTAAGAGAGAGGCTGATTTTGTTGTGCTGCTCACAGAAGGTAGGAATATCAAAGAGATTGGTGTCGTGATGGGCATCGCTGAGGACACCGCAAGACAGTATTTAAAAAACTGTTTTAAAAAAATGGAGGTGAACAAACAGCATGAGCTAGTTTGTTTAGCATTAGATAGTGTTAGAAAAAGATAATTGGGCGCATAGTTTTCTTTGCCATTCTTTATAAAATGACGTATAATCCGCGCCTTTCTGCAGAAAATTAATTTTAAGAGAATATATATGGTAGTTATTCGTTTATCACGTGGCGGTTCAAAAAAGACCCCATTTTTCAATTTAGTTGTGGCTGACTCACGTAATCGTCGTGATGGTCGCTTTATCGAGCGTGTAGGTTTTTACAACCCATCTGCTAGTGGTCAAGCCGAAGCCTTACGTGTAAATCAAGAGCGTGTTAATTACTGGACTGGTGTTGGTGCTCAACTATCAGATACAGTTAAACGTTTGGTAAAGTTGCATGCTACTGGCCCTGAAGGTATGGCAAAAGCAAAGGCAAAAGATGAGGCAAAAGCAGAAGCTGCTAAGGCCAAAATCGCAGCAGCAGAAGCAGCAAAAGTAAAAGCGGCGGCAGAAGCAGCAGAAGCTGAAGCTAAGGCAGAAGCGGAAGCCAAAGCGGCTGAAGAAAAAGCAGCTGAAACTGAGGCAGAAGCAGATTCAGCCGAAACACCTGCTGCTGAGTAAGGTTTGAACCGTTTTCGATGAAAACGGATTCGGATGAATTGGTCATCATGGGGCGCATTGTCGCCCCATACGGCGTTCAGGGCTGGTTAAAAGTAGTCCCTGATACTGAATATTTAGACGGGTTGTTAAGTTTTAAAACCTGGCGAATTGGAAATGAGCCAAACTGGCAGCCAATTAAGCTGAAATCTGGCAAGATACATAATGATGTGCTGCTAGTTAAGCTTGACGGTATTGATGATAGAGATGCAGCTTTTGCATGTAAAGGTAAGTTGGTTGCAGTACAAAGAAATGAATTACCTGCACTGGAAAGTGATGAATATTACTGGTCTGATTTAATAGGGCTAGCTGTCAAAAATCAACAAGGTATTGATTTTGGCAAAATTGTAGATGTATTTGAGACGGGCGCTAATGATGTCATCGTTGTCAAAGGTGAGATGGAAAGGTTAATACCTTTCACAGAGTACACGGTGATTGAAGTGAACATAGAAAAGCAAACCATGCTAGTTGATTGGGATGCAGACTTTTTAGTAGAGTAAAAATGATTTTTGATGTCATTACACTCTTTCCAGAAATGTTTACGGCGATTACCAAGCACGGTATAACGGCCCGTGCTTATGAGAATAAAATATATGATTTGCAGTGTTGGAATCCACGGGTTTTCACAACTGACAATCATAAAACAGTTGATGATAGGCCATATGGTGGCGGCCCAGGCATGGTGATGCTGGTAGAGCCGCTAGAAAAAACTATAATGGCTGTGAAAGATAAGCAAAGTGAACAAGGTTTGCAGTCAAAGGTTGTTCATTTATCACCAAGTGGTAAGACTTTGACACATGAAAAAGTCATGGAGCTGAGCAAACAAGACGGTTTGATATTATTAACAAGTCGTTATGAAGGTGTTGATCAGCGTTTATTAGATATGCATGTAGATGAAGAAATCTCAATTGGTGATTATGTGTTAAGTGGCGGAGAATTACCCGCTATGGTGCTGATGGATGCCATCATTAGGCAGTTGCCTGGTGTTTTGGGTGATTCGACATCAGCGGTAGAGGATTCGTTTGTAAATGGCTTGTTGGATTATAGGCATTACACACGACCTGAAATGTATAAAGATAAAGCGGTGCCTGAGGTACTATTGTCAGGTGATCACGAAAAAATTAGGCAATGGCGGTTAAAACAATCGCTAGCGCTAACTAGGGCAAAGCGCCCAGATTTATTGGCCGCAAGGTCGTTGACGAAAGAAGAAGCTCGGCTGCTTGAAGAGTTAGAGCAGGAACAAGCATCTTCATAATTAAAAGGAGCACAAAGTGGCAGATATTATTAAAATGTTAGAAGAGGAAGAAATTGCCCGCCTAGGCAAAAATATTCCTGATTTTGCGCCAGGAGATACATTGGTTGTTGGCGTAAATGTTGTTGAGGGTAATCGCAAACGTGTGCAGGCGTTTGAAGGTGTTGTTATTTCAAAGCGTAACCGTGGCCTTAACTCATCATTCATTGTTCGTAAAATATCTTCAGGTGAAGGTGTCGAGCGTACATTTCAAACTTATTCACCATTAATTGCAAGTATCGAGGTAAAACGTCGTGGTGATGTTCGCCGTGCAAAACTGTATTACTTGCGTGAGCGTTCAGGTCGTTCAGCACGTATTAAAGAGAAATTAGTGTTAAGAGATAAAGAAGCGACTGCTACTGATTCAGCTGCAGAATAGATTCTTGATTTATGTCAAAAGCCTCAAAACGAATGATTGTTTTGAGGCTTTTTTGTTTGCTATAGAGGGCTAATTCAAGTTTAATAAGCGTATGGTAGACAAGAATAAAAAACCGCTTCAATTTGATGCGATTGTAACAGCCCCATTTGGTGCTGTAGGTATATCAGTAAAAGGGATGCAGGTTGCAATAGAATTGCTAACTGATAAGCACGAGCCTAAATCAGCCGAGCATAAGTTGGCCAAGCAAGTTGAAGATCAAATACAAGCATATATTAGCGATTCTTATCACTATTTTAACTTACCACTTATTTTTAAAGGCACGCCTTTTCAAAAGCGCGTATGGCAGGTTATTAGTGCTATTCCGCGTGGCAATGTGATGACATACAACGAAATAGCACAAGAGATTGGCTCAGGGGCTAGAGCTGTTGCAAATGCCTGTGGCGCTAATAATCTGCCATTAGTGATTCCTTGTCATCGTGTGGTGGCTAAAAAGGGGTTGGGCGGCTTTATGCAAGGTAATCCAAAAGGGCTGGAAATCAAGAAGTGGTTGCTCAAGCACGAGGGTGTTGATGTGTGAGTGCAGAAATGCAAACTGATGTGTTGGATGCATTTATTGATCATCTTTGGTTAGAAGATGGGCTAGCTAAAAACACATTGGAGAGTTATCGTGCTGACTTAAGTCAATTCGCGGTATGGCTTTCAAAAAATAAAGTTAGTTTATTGGAAGCCAGTCAAGCAAATATACAGCAATATTTAGCGGTTAAATTTCCTCACAGTAAGCCTAGAAGTGTTAGTCGGCTGATTGCTAGTTTGCGTCGTTTCTATCGATATTGTTTGCGTGAACATTTACTGGAGGTCGATCCGACATTGCAGATTGATTCACCTAAGTTACCAAGAAGTTTACCCAAGAGCTTGAATGAGGAAGAGGTGGAGAATTTGCTTGCTGCGCCTAATACCAGTGAGCCTATTGGTTTACGTGATAGAGCAATGTTAGAGTTACTCTATGCGAGTGGATTGCGTGTATCAGAGCTGGTGACGATTAAGGTGACTGAAGTAAGTACGCAGGACGGTGTGGTACGTGTTACTGGTAAAGGCAGTAAAACCAGGTTGGTGCCGATGGGGGAGGAGGCTGCAGACTGGATAATCCGATATTTAAAACATGCGCGTCCCGAAATTCTACAAAGAAAAATGAGTGATGCTTTGTTTGTAACAAACCGTGCTGCAGCAATGACGCGTCAAGCCTTTTGGTATTTAATTAAACGATATGCAATACAGGCAGGGATTCACAAGCCAATGTCACCGCATGTGTTGCGTCATGCATTTGCTACGCATCTGCTGAATCATGGTGCAGATTTGCGGGTAGTGCAAATGCTGCTAGGCCACTCCGACATTTCCACGACACAGATTTACACACATGTGGCGCGAGAGCGGCTTAAGAGCTTGCATTCA
>JBFIGM010000112.1:0-7321 GCA_041602315.1 Methylophilaceae bacterium
AAATCATTACAAACTTTAAGATGATTTGTATAGTCTGTTAGTCTGACTTATTGGATAATAGTTTAAAAAAACAAACACCCCTTTCAACAAGAAAGTATGACATGAGATTTTTATTTTTAGTGCTTTTTTTCTTTAGCACTACCTTAACTAGCCTTCTTGCAGCTGCAATGCCGTTAGAGAATTTGGCACAAGAAGCAAAGCTACCAGTCCCATCATCACGGGCACAAACGCTGTATAAATCAGCACGTAACGACTTACTGCAAATTCGCGTACTGTTAAAAAATGGTCGTACACAATCTTCTGTAGGCTCAGGGTTTCTAATTGGTACCAGTCCTCTCGTTGTCACCAACTATCATGTGGTTTCACAAATTGTGATGCATCCTGAAAACTACATTGGTGAATTTGTTGATACGAATGGTGAACGCGGCAACGTAGAGCTACTGGCGGTTGATGCACTTCATGATTTAGCAGTGGTCAAAATAAGCCGCAATGGTACAGGTTACTTTAAAGTACCAGAAACACTACCAACGCTATCGCAAGGCCAATACTTATATTCACTTGGCAATCCATTAGATTTGGGTTTTGCTATCTCTGAAGGCGCTTATAACGGTATTATCCGCCGAGGGTTTTATGAACAATTAATGTTTACAGGGCCAATCAATGCGGGCATGAGTGGCGGTCCTAATATTACGCAAAACGGTCAGGTGGCAGGTGTTAATGTCTCTAAAAGGCTGGATGGTGAGCTAGTGAGTTTTTTAGTACCGGTTAAGTATGTGCGAGACTTGCTAAAAGAGGCAGAACAACGTGATCAACAAATAATAGATTCAACGAAAGTTGCCAGCATCGTTTTTAAAAAAGAGGTGGGGCAACAGTTGCTCGCACATCAAAACAGTATGTTGGATAACGTTTTATCCAATCCGCTTTCTTTAAAAACACTTGGTGATTATCAAGTTCCTGTTCGAGAGTCTGACCAAATGCGCTGCTGGGGAAGTTCAAATGACAACAAAGACAGCCCGTTTGAATTCAGTAGCATTAATTGCTCAATGGAGTCTGCCATTTTTGTTTCTAATCAATTGACTGTAGGTCAAATTAGTATCAGGCATGAGTATATTAAAGCAATCAATATGGGACGATTGCGCTTTTCAACATTGCAAAGTAATTCATTTAAAAATGAAGCGTTTGGCAATGACAAAGATATAAACCGCACATCGCCAATGTGTAATGAACGTTTTGTGACAAATAAGCAAATCCCCATGCGCGCAGTTATCTGTGTGCGGGCTTATCGTGAATTTGACGGTTTATACGATTTTTCCTTGCTCACAGCAGCTACTGATGAAAGCCTCATTAGTTTGCAAAGCCGCTTGGATGCTACTGGTGTCAGCTACGAAAACGGACTAAGGCTTGCCAGCACTTTCATCAAAGGGCTGGGACGAATACCTGAACAGAGTCAAGGAAATGAGGTGGCAAAATGAATCAAGATGCCATTAAACCACCCTACTATATAGAGCTGCTAACACGTGATAAAAACTTGAAAGCACGTTATCGCTTCGAAAGACTGCCAATCCAAATTGGCCGTAGTTATGATAATGATTTAATCCTAGACGATCCATATGTAGCAGAAAACCATGCAATTGTTGAAATCTCCGAGGACGGTAATTTACAAATTCGTGATTTAAATAGTGAAAATGGTTTAGTTGTTAATGGTAAAAAACAAACACAAATCACCTTGGATAATCACATTGCCCGTTTAGGACACACCAACTTGCGTGTCCGTCATGCTGGCTCTCAAGTAGCAAAAGCATTACTTGATAAAGCAGCGCATCGCTGGGAAGGCTGGCCACCTGCGATAGCTGGTCTTTTGTTAGTCTTTTTCTCTGTGTTAGGTTCCACTTGGCTTAATGCGTCGGAAAGCTTTTCCATGATTAGCGCAATTGCAGTGATTTCTTTGATTGTATTTTTGATCTTATTATGGTGCGGTGGTTGGGCGTTTGCTACCCGTATGATTAGCGGCGGTAGCACACGTTTTGGCCGTCATATTTTTATTGTTGGTTGTGCCATTATCCTCATAGATGTCTGGAACATTGCAAGCGTCACCCTTGCATATGCGTTTTCGCTACCCTTTTTAACCCGTTACGGCAGTTCAATGGAAGTCATTATTTTTGCTGGTATGATATTTTTCCACCTGATGATGATTAACAGTCAGCGCGCTAGGCGTTTTATGCACACAAGCATCATCATTGCTATTCTGGGTATTAGCTCAATTTTCATCAGCAACTATCAACGTAGCGGTATCTTAGCTGACTCGCTTTATATGACCTATTTACTACCGCCAGCACTTCGCATGAGTAGTGATATGCCTGTTGATCAATTTATTACAGAAGCAAACCAGCTAAAGCCAGAGTTAGAAGAAGCACG
Source organism: Methylophilaceae bacterium (assembly GCA_041602315.1). GTDB lineage: Bacteria > Pseudomonadota > Gammaproteobacteria > Burkholderiales > Methylophilaceae. Next base: position 2,416 of record JBFIGM010000112.1, read on the forward strand.
TAAAAAACCTGCCAATGCTCGTCGAGGCTTATTTGGGCAGTAATATTTATAACTAATAATTGCAAAAAATTTTATTCAGATAGAAATAAGCATACAATAAATGTTGTCAGTTCATCGCAAAGAAAGGTTCAGTATTATGGCAAGTCGTACAAAACTTCTAGTAATCACCATCTTATTTGCTTTTACTTTTCCAGTTTCGCCAAGCGCCTATTCAGCACCACCTCCTTGGGCACCAGCACATGGCTGGCGAAAAAAACATGACCCATATTACACAGGCTACTCTGGTAGAAGATGGGGTGAAGATTATGGCATTATCAGTGGCGAGTGTAATTGGCAAGCCATGGGTACAGTTGTTGGCGGCGTATTAGGTGGCGTTGTGGGTTCAAGGGTCAGTAAACCAGAAGATCGAGTTGTTGCCGTTATTATCGGGGGTGTTATTGGTGCTGTAATTGGCAATCAGATAGGTAAAGCGATAGAAGATAACGACCGAGCATGTATTGGTCACGCATTAGAGCTGGCGCATGACAGACAAACAGTTCACTGGACAAACCCTAATACAAAAGTAAGTTACCGGGTAACCCCACTATCTGGCTTTGTCAAAGGGGATAGAAAGTGTAGAGAATACATGCTCTATATTAGTGGCAATGATAAAAGCAAGTCTATGCATGAAAAAGCATGCCTAGTCAGCGAGGGCTCATGGGAGCCTGTGAATTAATGGTTTGAAAATTGTTAAACGCACTATATGTAGACTTCAACTCATACTTTGCATCAGTTGAGCAGCAACTTAATCCAAAGCTCCGTGGCAAACCAATTGGTGTGCTTCCGACAATGGCAGAAACGACTTGTTGTATTGCCGCAAGTTATGAAGCAAAAGCATTTGGCATCAAAACAGGCACCATGGTGCGCGATGCCCGCAAACTATGCAAAAACATCATTTTTGTTGAGGCCCGCCCTTCTGTTTATGTTGAGTATCATCATCAGTTAATCGAGATAGTTGAAAGTTGTACACACGTAGAAGAGGTACGCTCAATTGATGAGATGGTATGCAAGCTAACGGGCAGCCAGCAAAACAAGGCAATTGCACTAAAATTAGCTGCACTGATTAAATATAAAATTAATCAACAATATCCTTTTATCAAATGCTCTATCGGTATTGGCCCTAATACATTTATTTCTAAAGTAGCATCTAATATGCAAAAACCAGATGGGTGTGTTGTGATTGAACAAGCTGAAATACCAGAAAAGTTGTTTTCTTTAGCACTTCGAGATTTAAATGGCATTGGTCGCCAAATGGAGGCTAGGCTAAATCGTTACGGTATTACCACTGTTGAAGCATTGTATGCTGCGAATAAAAACCAACTACGGACAGCATGGGGCAGTATTGAGGGTGAGCGTATGTACGATAAGCTACGTGGGCTAGAACCTTACTATGTGAAAAATGCACGTAGTAGCTTGGGCCACAGTCATGTGCTTCCACCAGCGCAACGTACAACATCAGGAGCAAAGGCTGTCTTACACAGGCTATTACAAAAAGCGGCGATGCGTTTGCGCAGCTATGCATTACTGACCACCAGCATCAAGGTAAAAGTCAAATTTAGACAACATCCCAGTTTTAGGGGAGAAAGTCAGGTTTCAGCAACGGATGACACCATCATACTTACCAACTCGCTTGAAACATTGTGGAAACAGTACCCATGCTATAGCGATGATCCACCGATCGCAGTTAGTATTGGCTTTTCGGGTTTGGTTCAAGCGCAAGAAGTCGCGCTAGATTTATTTACAAAAAAACCTTCTGCAAACCAAGCACGTCTGAATAAGGCCTTGGATCAGCTCAATCTGAAATATGGCAAGAACACTGTTTATTTGGGTGGCGCACATGAAGCGCTCAAAGATGCGCCCATGCGTATTGCATTTAATCATATCCCTGACTTAGTAGTTGAAAACGATGATTAATGGATAATGCTAACATTCATACTCAACTAAAAACTACTCTTACTTTATACTCATTTGGTTGATTTATATTCATAAAATGCCAACCAAGCTGTTTAATAAGTTGCTCAGTTAATTGCAAGCCCAAGCCAAAACCAAGATTGTTTTCTTTAATTTCTGCACTTTTTTCGGTATTGATGATTTCCACACTGGATTCCTTTTGCCGAATCACAACATCGCCTTCCCATGTATGCTGAAAAGCATTTCGAATAAGATTGCCCAATACAATTTTCGCTGCAATGTCTGGTAATTTTATTTTGAACATTTCTGTATCGACATGGACACTAACAGGTTTATCGTTTAATAGATAATGCATCTCAGTCACCAGGTCTTGTACTAGTTTATCTAACTCTATTTCTTTTTGAGGTAAAGGCGCTGGCGAATCTTTACTGAGCCATAACAGCGTCTCTGTTAAGTGCTGCATCGTTAAACTTGCACGGTCAATGCGGCTGATGACTTCTTGCAGCTTGGCTTCACTATTCTGACCTTTTTGCTCTTTCAACTTATCAAGTAGCTCAATATTATTTCTAATCACACTAATTGGTGTGCGTAATTCATGACTTGTATGTCTTAAAAATTTCTGTTCACGCTCTAATCCATCATGAACAGTTGATAAACTGTTCCGAATTAACTCAGCCATTCTGTTTAACTCTGGATAATAAAAGTCTGGTGCTGGCTTTTTAAGGTTGGTCGCATCCAAAGCCCTCGTCCAATCGCCTAATGCATTAATAGGACGTGACACTAACCACAATAACAATATCAGCACCAAAGCCAGAGATAGAATGGTTATCGCACTGATCGTAATTAATGTGTTTCTACTCTCCCTGATATTATTGTGGACCATTTCAGTGATCGACTCTCTGGGAAGACTGCGGCTGATATAGACTGTTTTACCTTGGTCATCGTAACGCATGGCAAAAATAATATTTTCTGGTGGGCCATCTGTTGTTGCTCTTTCTATTTGTTTGATCAGTTTGCCTGGTTGGCTCGGCGCCTGTAGAAATGCATTTTGCACAGCAGCTGGTTGCTGTTTCCAATCATGGCTAATCACATATCCATTAAACTCCATTCTTGCTTGTGTTTGTTCTTGATATTGGCGTGAAAACTGCTCCATATGACTAGCTATCATATTATCCATACCTAGAATAAAGTAGTTTCCTGAAAGCGTTGTGTAACCGGCTACCAATACGACACCTATGGTTAGAAAGGCGATACTGACGAACCATTTCAGACTTATATTAAGTTTCATCTTGTCTCCGTAATGCGAAACCATGCCCTGGAATAGTCTGTAATAATGACGTTGCATATGGCGTGTCCAGAACCTTTCTTAAATTAAACATGTGCACTTTAAGACTATTACTATCAGGTAACTCATCTCCCCATACCGCATGTTCAAGTACTTGCTTAGAAACGGTATTAGGTGCATGCCGTAATAATGTCTCCAATAAGCGCCAAGCTGTTGGTGATAGTTTCAGACTCTGATTACCTCGCTTGGCGCTATGCTCGCTCATATTCATTTCTAAGTCTTCATAGCGCAGTATTTGTGCCTGACCACTTCGTCTACGCGCCAAAGCATTAATGCGTACAACCAGCTCTTTCAGCTCAAACGGCTTCACTAAATAATCATCTGTCCCAACTTTAAACCCTTCGATTTTGTCATCAAGCTGATCACGTGCGGTAATCATTAAAACAGGCGTATCGTTGCCATCCAGACGTAATTGTTGGCAAACACTTAAGCCATTTAGTCGTGGTAAATTTAAGTCTAGTACAATGACATCAAAGCTATTCTGTTTAGCTAGATTAAGACCTGTTACTCCATTGCTGGCATGATCAGAACAAATATCCTCTAAAGCCAGATACTCGATCATTGTTTTCGCCAAATCTAGGTCATCTTCTACAATGAGTATATTTAACATGTCGCTAGCTCTTTATTCGCTTTTGCACTTTGCCAGCGTTGCTTTACCCATGTGGAGATGTCTATCTGAATCAACAGCAGGCTTGGTATAAGAATCAATGTAATCACCGTTGCAAATAAAATGCCGTAAGCAAGTGAAACAGCTGCTGGAATCAAAAATTGTGCTTGCATAGAGGTTTCATTTAACAAAGGCATTAGTCCTGCATAAGTGGTCACTGAAGTCAACAATACCGCACGTAGCCGACTACGACAAGCGATGCTAATGGCGTGTTTTACATTTTCTTCTGACTCTTTAATATCATTGAAGCGTGAAACAAGCAAAAGACTATCATTCACCACCACCCCACTTAACGCAATAATGCCATTGAGAGACAATATACCTAACGAGATATCATTTATCCAATGCCCAAGAATTGCCCCCAAAATACCGAATGGGATAGCCGTCATAATTAATACTGGTTGTATATAGGATCCAAGTGGTATGGCTAGTAAGATATAAATAATCAACATTGCCAATATGAATTTTTCGACCATAGACGATTGCGTTTCAGCTTGCTGCTCTGCTTCACCTGCAAAATGCACATCTAGACCTGGATATTGCGCTTTCATTTCTGGCACAACATCTCGTTTTAATTGTTGGACTAACTCAGTACTAGACACAACATCCTTATCGACATCTGCAGAAATATATACCGCACGTTTTCGATCAATACGTGTGATTGTATCTCGGGTATAACCATAGGTTGTTGTCGCAACACTTGATAGTGGTACCACATTACCATCAGCTGTTCGAATGCGTGCGTTGATGATATCCACAGGATTTTGACGTTCTGATTCTGGGTAACGCACTTTCACTTCAATCTCATCACTATTGCGCTGGTAGCGCTGCACTACCCGACCGTTAAAAGCTTGCAATACTTGTCCTGCCAGCATATCCGTTGTCAGCCCTAATGAGCGCCCTTGCTCATTTAATATCAGATTGACTGATGGCTGCCCTGGCGC
>JBFIGM010000113.1:0-7319 GCA_041602315.1 Methylophilaceae bacterium
CGCAATCTTCAAATCTGGCAGTTAGAGGTAACATTAGTGAATGTCACCAGTAGCTTTGCTGCCTTTAATTTGGCGGGCAAAAATGCAGTTGCCATCTTAAGCAAACTGCTTAAAAACGACACACATACGCAATCGTTACAATTAGGTAAAGTGCTAGCGTTAAAGATTGCTGATACTGATGTACGCATTATTGGCGTTGGCTTTGTTAGTAAAACTGCTTACGAAATACACTTGCCCGTTAAACAAGCCAGCACAATATGGCAGGCTATTATAGATGCAGGAAAATCTGAGCAAATACGCTGCTTTGGTACTGAAGCACAACGTGTATTAAGACTGGAGATGGGGCATGCACTGATTGGGCATGATACTGATGGATTGACCAATCCATATGAGGCGGGATTACAGTGGGCTCTCAAAATGGAAAAACCATTTTTTGTTGGCCAACGTAGCCTTAAGATCATCAATCAAAAGACAGCTAACAAAAAATTAGTGGCATTTGTCTTGGATAAAAACTTGCATGAACAACGACCGCAAGAGTGTAATTTAGTAATCGATAATAATGAGATTACAGGTCGTATTACCAGTATTGCATTTAGCCCAACCATCCAGCAAATTATCGGTTTGGCTTACGTGCATCCAAACCAATCTGCTATTGGCAATACATTCTATATACGAACAGATAACGGCTCAATGGTGAGAGCGACAGTTGTGAAAACGCCATTTGTTGAAAGGAGCGAGGAATAAATGTTGCTTAATCAAACAATAGAAGTGATTGACTGCAGTTCGCAACCTAGCTTGGGTATCAAAGGACCAGGCGCGGCTGATTGGCTGATAAAGCAAAACATTATGGTTCCAACTGCACCGAATCATTGGGTTGTTCATCATGATGAAGCTATCGTTTTACGTTTAGGTGTGAGTGAGTTTTTGATCCAACAAACGCTGAACAAAGAGAGTCATGCATCAGCACTATCATTCGACATGTTAGAAGCCAGTTTAATTAAAAAAATGGATGCTTATTCTGGCGTTTACCATGTACCGCGTGCTGACACATCAATTCAATTAAAGGGTGATGACGTACCCAATCTACTATCACAAGTTTGTCGTTTAGATGTTCAACAGCTATTGCAAGATAACGCGTTAGTCATGACACAAATTGCAGGCATTAATGCCATTTTACTCAAAGCGTCAACGCAGCCAGAAACTTATCGTCTATGGTTTGATTTTAGCTACCGGAACTACCTGCTAGAAACATTGACAAGCCTTGCAAAAGCAATGACAGATATTGAATTAGTTAATTAAATAAGGAGAGCCGCAGGATGAAATCTTTAAAAGAAGCAAAGCAATTTCTGAATGAGCACCAAATTAAATATGTCTTGGCGCAGTTTGCTGATATTCATGGCGTTGCAAAAGTAAAAGCTGTCCCAGCGGGTCATTTAGAAGACATTCTAACCACTGGTGCTGGTTTCGCAGGCGGCGCTATTTGGGGTACAGGTATTGCACCAAATGGTCCAGATTATATGGCGGTAGGTGATTTATCTACATTAGGGTTGATGCCTTGGCAAAAAGGATATGCACGTATTGTGTGCGATGGGCATGTTAATGGGAGCCCCTATGAATATGATGCACGTGTCGTCTTAAAAAAACAGCTAGCTAAAATGGAAGCTAAAGGCTGGACATTTTATACAGGATTAGAGCCTGAATTTTCATTATTAGAAAAAGATGAAAATGGCATCGTTAAACCGCAAGACAGTTCAGATTTACTGCAAAAACCCTGCTATGACTACAAAGGTATTACACGGCAATCCGCTTTTTTAGAGCAACTGACAGAATCATTACAAACAATGGGAATGGATGTTTATCAGATTGATCATGAAGATGCGAATGGTCAGTTTGAAGTCAACTATACCTATTCTGATGCACTGAAAAGCGCTGATGATTATATTGCGCTTAAAATGGCAGCAGGTGAGATTGCGAACAAAATGGGTATGATTTGTTCTTTTATGCCTAAGCCTTTTAGTGACCGACCTGGCAATGGCATGCATATGCATATGTCAGTTGGCGATAGTGATAATGCAAATATCTTCATGGATAAATCGGATAAAAATGGTTTAGGCCTTTCTAAAGTCGCTTACCATTTCTTGGCTGGCATTTTGGCACATGCGCCCGCTTTGGCTGCCGTATGCGCACCTTCTGTTAACTCTTATAAGCGTTTGGTGGTTGGGCGCTCACTTTCTGGCGCTACTTGGGCACCAGCATATATCGCCTATGGTGATAACAATCGCTCAACTTTAGTCCGCATTCCCTATGGTCGCTTAGAACTACGCCTGCCAGATGGCAGCGCCAATCCTTATCTCGCCACTGCCGCAGTGATTGCCGCTGGCCTAGATGGGATTGAAAATGAACTCATGCCTGATGAGCAACGTAAGGAAAATTTATACGATTATTCTTTAGAAGAAATTGCGCATCTAGGAATTGGCATATTGCCGCAAAACTTATGTGAAGCGATAACCGCTTTAGAACAAGATGCAGTCATTTGTGCAGGACTTGGCGATAAGTTATCCAAAGAGTTTATTGCGCTGAAACGCATGGAATGGGTTGATTATTCCCGCCATGTTTCAGATTGGGAATTGAATCGTTATTTAGAATTTTATTAGGTTGAAAAGGAATCATTATGTGTGGAATTGTAGGGTTACTAATAAAGAATCCCAAGATGAGGGACTCAATAGGTGAGCTGATGCTACCCATGTTAATCGGTATGACAGAGCGCGGTCCCGACTCGGCTGGCATGGCAATGTTTACTGCACCAGTGGCGGCAGACACCAGAAAATTTAGTTTATTTGCAGGTGCTAACGATTTTAATTGGACGAAATTGAGCCATGATTTTGAAACACACTTGAGTGTGAAAGCTAGCATTGAACCGAAATCAAATCATGCAATACTCACCACAACTTTGGCACCAGCAACGGTAAAAATGTGGCTAAAAGAACATTACCCACAACTACACTTATTGTCTGTTGGTCAATTGATGGATATTTATAAGGATACGGGCACACCACAACAAGTGGCAGATCGCTACAACTTTAAAAATTTCAAAGGCTCACACTTAGTCGGCCATACCCGCATGGCAACAGAATCGGCAATTACACCTGCCCATGCCCATCCTTTTACCGCAGGTGAAGACTGGTGTTTAGTCCACAACGGCTCTTTATCAAATGCGAATAGCTTACGTCGCAAACTAGAGAAGGAAGGTATCGAATTTGAAACAGACAATGATACTGAAGCCGCTTGCCGTTATTTGCAATGGCGTATGCGAGAAGGTGATGATCTTAAAACGGCACTTAATCATGGGTTTGAAGAACTAGATGGTTTTTACACTTTGCTGATGGGCACCAGCACAGAGCTTGCACTAGTGCGTGATCCATACGGCTGTAAACCAGCGATGATTGCTGAACATGATGATTATGTTGCAATCGCCTCCGAGTTCCGTTCATTAGCCCATTTACCCGACATTAAAAATGCCAAGGTCTTTGAACCTTCACCGAAGGAGATGTATGTATGGAGACTCTAAACTTTGACTTGGCTGTTAAGCCATTACGTGAGATCAATCAGTTTCTTCATAGTGACGCAAACAACCTCAATGGAAAAAGGATCGTGATTGAGAATCCAAATGGCGCACACAATGTAGCTGTTGGGCTTAAAGCAGATGTAAATGTGACGATTAAAGGCCATACGGGGTATTACGCAGCTGGCATGAATCAATTGGCAAATGTCACCATTGAAGGTAGCGCTGGTAGTGGTGTGGCCGAAAATATGATGTCTGGTGTTGTGCATGTTAAAGGCTTTGCATCCAATGCCGCTGGTGCAACAGCACATGGTGGCTTATTAATCATTGATGGTGATGCAGGATTACGCACTGGCATTTCCATCAAAGGTGCAAATATTGTGGTGGGTGGTTCTGTTGGTAGCTTTTCTGCCTTTATGGCACAAGCAGGCAATATTGTTGTTTTAGGTGATGCAGGCGAGGGTTTAGGTGATTCGATTTATGAAGCTAAATTATTTGTTCGTGGCAAAGTGAAAAGTCTAGGAGCTGATTGCGAAGCAAAAGTAATGACTACCGAAGACAAGCAAATCTTAGTCGACTTGTTGGAAAAATCTGGCTACGCCGATGTTAATCCTGATGACTTTAAGCTATATGGCTCAGCCCGCACCTTATACCACTTCCATGTTGATAATGCAGGAGAATATTAAAATGAGTGATAACAACAATCATATTCCGCAAACCAAACCACGTTATTCTGCTACGTTTGATGAGTATACTAACTCTGAAATTAGACGCGCTGCGGCCACTGGCATTTATGATATTCGTGGCGCAGGTTCAAAACGCAAGCTCCCGCATTTTGATGACCTCTTATTTTTAGGCGCCTCCATGAGCCGCTATCCATTAGAAGGTTATCGTGAAAAGTGTGGTACCGATGTTGTGTTAGGTACGCGATTTGCGAAAAAACCAATCCATCTAAAAATACCAGTGACCATTGCAGGCATGAGCTTCGGCTCTCTCTCAGGACCAGCAAAAGAGTCCCTTGGTCGTGGTGCCAATGCAGCTGGTACTAGCACCACAACGGGCGATGGCGGGATGACGCCTGAAGAACGTGGACATTCAAAAACATTGGTCTATCAATACTTACCTTCACGTTATGGTATGAATCCTGATGATTTGCGTAAGGCAGATGCCATTGAGCTGGTGGTTGGTCAAGGTGCAAAACCAGGTGGCGGTGGTATGTTATTAGGCCAAAAAATCACAGAACGTGTCGGTAAAATGCGTTGCTTACCTGAAGGTATTGATCAACGTTCTTCTTGCCGTCATCCTGACTGGACAGGTCCTGATGACTTAGAAATTAAAATTGCAGAGCTACGCGAAATTACGGATTGGGAGAAACCAATCTACGTCAAAATTGGCGCTACGCGGCCTTACTATGATGTCGCACTTTCTGTTAAAGCTGGCGCTGATGTGATTGTGTTGGATGGCATGCAAGGTGGCACAGCGGCAACACAAGAAGTATTTATTGAACACGTTGGCATTCCAATTTTGGCTGCGATTCGTCCAGCAGTAAAAGCACTGCAAGATTTAGGCGTTTATCGGAATGGTAAAGACAGTGTGCAGTTAATTGTTTCTGGCGGCATTCGAAATGGTGCAGATGTAGCAAAAGCGATTGCATTAGGAGCTGATGCCGTTGCTATTGGCACAGCTGCGTTGATTGCTCTAGGTGACAACGATCCGCATTTAGAAGATGAGTATCAAAAGCTAGGTTCAACAGCTGGCGCCTATGATGATTGGCATGAAGGCAAAGATCCTGCTGGCATCACCACGCAAGACCCTGAGCTCATGAAACGGTTAGACCCTGTCAAAGCAGGCCACCGTTTAGCTAACTATCTAGCCGTCATGACTATGGAGGCGCAAGTTGTCGCACGCGCTTGCGGAAAATCACATTTGCATAATCTTGAACCTGAAGATTTAGTGGCTTTAACTATTGAATCTTCAGCTATGGCACAAGTCCCTTTGGCTGGGACGAGTTGGATTGCTGGCATAACCAATATGTAAGAGAATAAAAGGTGCTTCGGCACCTTTTTAGCAATACACTGACTAAACATTATCGACGATAACATACTCATCAGGGTTAATTTTATCAAATCGTAACATGCTATCACCATTCATATTTATAGTGCTTTAAGAATAAAATTGCAGGCAGTGCGAGCCATTTTTTGAATCTTGAACTTTTAGCGCTAAAAATTGTTTAACACCACGAACATCAATAATTAAAACCCTGTAAACTACGCATTATCATGAATAAACATAGTAAATTTTCACCACATGAAAGATTGTCAACACTCATTAAAAGTGAAAAAGATGATTTATTCATTCTATTTTATTTAATCATCGGCTATAGCCTGCTCAATATCGCAACACCAGTTGCCGTACAAACATTGGTCAATAATGTCACGATGGGCGGTGTTATCCAGCCACTTGTTGTAATTTCAATCATCCTATTTGTACTACTAGTACTATCTGGCTTGTTATTTGTGTTGGAAACATATGTTGTAGAACTTATTCAACGTAGGCTATTTGTCAGTACGGCAATGCAAGTTGCACATAAAACCCAAGGTGCAATTATTCGCATTTATGACAATGCTAATCCTGTAGAGCTGGTTAATCGTTTTTTTGATATCACGACCATTCAGAAATCCGCTGCTGTGCTTTTAACCGTTGGTTTTATTGCCGCCATTCAAATTGTCATAGGTAGCATCATATTAGTGTTCTACAGCTTTTATTTCGCGGTCATAGTAATTATGCTATTGCTGTTTTTTTGGTTTATTCTAGCTGTGCTAGGCAGGAATGCCACCAAAACCGCTATCGAAGAGTCTGAGGCTAAATATGCAACAGCTGCTTGGTTAGAGTCTATTGCGGGTAATTTTTATTTGTTTAAATTTTATAACGGATTACATCGTGCAGAATCAATCACGAATAAATTGGCAAATCATTATCTAACCAGGCGTGCCGCCCATTTTTCACACTTATTATCACAAACATTTGGCGCAGTGATATTTTATGCGTTCATTGGAACGGCAATGTTGGTGACAGCTGGTTTATTAGTTATCAATGGTCAGATTAATCTTGGTCAGTTCGTTGCTGCCGAACTCATCTTTTTTGGACTATTAGCAGCCTTTGTTCGATTGGTCAGCAAACTTGGCGATTACTATGACATTCTGGCTGCCTTAGACAAAATAGGCATTTTAGATGATTTGCCACAAGAAGAAATCAAAGATAACTATGCAACATTAGATAGTTTAGAAACTTTAACTGCTAATGCGGTTAGTTTTGCTTATTCAGAACGCGTGCATCCTATCCAGAATATAAACTTCGATCTAACAAAAGGTAGCAGCCTAGCGATTATGGGTATATCTGGCAGTGGCAAATCAACCATTGTTGATTTGATTACTGGTCTACGGCAGCCAATTCAAGGCCAAATTGAATTTAATGGTGTTGATTTGCGTCAGATCAATCGACAGTCACTGAGGGGAAAAATCGGTATAGCAACTAAAGTTGAAGTTGTAGAAGGCAGCATTCTGGAAAACATACAACTGGGCAATACTGATATCTCGATGCATCAAATTAATGAAGTACTCAAAGAGCTGCATTTAATTGATGATATTGCTAAATTAGAACATGGCATGGAGACAAAATTGACAGGTTTTGGTGCACCATTATCAACTACACAGTTACAAAGACTGATGTTAGTACGCGCAATTGTGACCGATCCTGA
>JBFIGM010000114.1:0-7235 GCA_041602315.1 Methylophilaceae bacterium
ATACAAAGATTACACTGAGAAAGCAAAGATTAATCAAGCAGTAACTGACATTGAAACAATTGCTGTCAAAATAGAAGCCTATTGGCAGGATAATAGAGCTTACCCGACTAACTTAGCTGACGTTGGCGCTAGCGGCATGGTTGATCCCTGGGGTTATGCTTATCGCTATTTAGATTTAAGTATTCCAGCGAATATGGCAGCCGCAAGGAAAGATAGAAATCTTGTGCCCATTAACTCAGATTTTGACTTATACTCTATCGGGAAAAATGGTCAAACGACAGGGCCGATAGCCACACCCAGAGGAAGCGATGATGTTATTAGGGCAAATGATGGGCGTTTTTTAGATCTAGCATCAAAATATTGATATCAATCAGGATATCAAATGATTAGTTAATGCAAATATCAAAAAAACTCTTTAATAGTAAGACCACAAAGCAGATTGCCATCTTGCTTTTCTTTGCTGCTGTGCTGCCTGCCACATTACTGACTATTTTATCCAATCAAAAAATAAGTCAAATCGTTTCCAATTACGAACATAAATCACTGGTTGAAAAAAGCCGCACGTATGCACTATCGGCTTTTGCTAAATTAACCTTTGCGCGCAGCACACTAGAACATGATATTACTACCAATAGAAAACTTAACACCCAAAGCACTAAGTTAAGAGCAAATGATTTCCCAATGTTTAATTCCATCCAGAGAGTGTCCATTGATGGCGTGATCCTAGAAAGCAAAAAAAATAATACCGTACCTGCAGAACTAATGCAGCAATGGTTATCGATTGAACCCAATCAAACGCAAATGTTCTTACTGCCAGCAATAGGTGAACAAACGCACAAAGCCGTTTACTTTGTCACACGCAGTGACAAGCTTATTCCTTTTGCATTTTATCTGTCAGAAATCAACACAAATTACATATGGGGGCAACCAAGTGACTACCCTACAGATTTAAACGTGTGTGCGTACCAGCTTGATAACGATATAAAAATGAAGATTTTTTGCTCTAATGAAACTGATGTTAGTCAAACACAGGATGAAAAACCTATTAATGTAGGTGCTTGGGAGCTTTTTCTTGCAGCCGAATTTAATAGTAAGCCCTGGTTAGTTGAAATTCATCGCAGCATTCCAATATCAGATAGTCACTTAAAAGAATATATCGGTACAACAGCCTATATAAGTGTGGGCATTTTATGTCTACTGCTGGTCGGCTTGTTTACCTTGATTCAGCTGAGAAAAACGATGGTTCCGATGGAAAATCTTGTGCAAGGGACAAAAAAAATTGGCCTTGGCGATTTCACGCCAATAAAGATAAGCGACGACTCAGAATTTTCTATACTTGCAACTGCTTTTAATGATATGTCAGCACATATTAAACAGCAGTTAGATACCTTGCAGTCTTACTCTGCTATTGATAAAGAAATTATCTCAACGGTTAATGTGCAGCGGGTTATTCAATTAATTATCCACAGGATGACAAAAATCGACCCTTCACTCGTCTATTTGATCGCAAACCTGGAAGAGCATACAAAGAACGAAGTGCAATGCAATTGTACCGTAGCAGGGCATGCTGTTCTATCATCAGTGCGGATTGTCATGTCTCAGCAAGAAATCAAAGAAATCCGCAAAGGCGAGCGAGGACAATTTAAACGCAGCAGCTTATCCAGTCAACTGATTCACGAACGAATCATGGCAGAACTAGGCACCAATCATGTGTGGGTGTTACCCATATTCTGGCAGGATGATATTTGCGCATTTTTATTGGCTGGCAGCAAAACCGAGCTTAACCAAAACGACCTGCGTTGGGAAGAGTTTAGGGACTTATCTAGCCGCATTGGCATTGTAATATCAGCGCAAAGGCGTGAACAGAAGTTACTGACTGAAGCGCAATACGATAATCTAACAGGCCTACCTAATCGGATATTATTGTTAGATAGACTTAAACTGGCAATGGAGCATAGCCAAAAAATAGGTAAATCAATATGGGTCATTTTTATTGACCTCGATCGATTTAAAGATGTTAACGATAGTATGGGTCATGCATTTGGCGATTCACTATTGGTGGAAGTCGGTCAGCGATTAACAACACAAACCCGAGACACAGATACAGTGGCACGTTTCGGTGGTGATGAATTTGTGATTGTGTTATCAGGTGATGAAGGAGAAGATATACAGCTAAGTGTACTAAACCGCATTATGGATGCAATTGCTAAACCAGCTTATATCTACAATAGAGAACTCATTAATACCTGTAGTATTGGTATCGCAGTCTATCCAAATGATGGCGACAATGCAGAAAAACTAATCAAAAATGCTGACATTGCCATGTATCGTGCTAAAGAATTAGGCAGGAATAACTACCAATTCTTTAAACAAAGCATGAATGATAAAGCGGCTCAGCGTATGCAGATGATTTCACAGATGCGCAAAGCGATAGAACTAGATGAGTTTAGTCTTAATTACCAACCAAAAGTAGATTTAAGAACAGGTAAAATTGTAGGCTTTGAAGCATTGATTCGATGGGAGAATAGAAAGCTTGGAAAAGTCTCACCAGCAGAATTTATCCCAGTTGCAGAGGAAGCTGGCCTTATCAATAGCATCGGCGAGTGGGTATTAAGGACTGCATGTACCCAAATGACACAGTGTCAGCAGATTGAGTCTAGTGATTTAATAATGTCGGTTAATGTTTCTGCAAAACAGTTAACTGATGTTAACTTTGTTGACAAATTGAAGAGCGTCCTAGTAGAGACTGGCTTAAAAGCACAACACTTGGAACTGGAGCTGACTGAATCAATATTGATGAGTAGTGAAAGAAGCATTATCAATATGCTACACGCAATCAAGTCACTTGGCATACAGCTATCAATTGATGATTTTGGTACAGGTTACTCTAACCTTGCCTATCTCCACACCATGCCGATAGACACAATAAAAATTGACAAGTCTTTCATTGACACCATTTCGCTCAATAAAGCTAATGCGCCAATAGTCGATACAATTATCAATCTAGCTAAAAACTTAAACCTAAATGTCATTGCCGAAGGCGTAGAAACACAAGAACAAGCAAACTATCTAAAAGCTCGCCAATGTGATCAAATTCAGGGCTATTACTTTAGCAAACCGCTAACTTGCGATGAAACCAAAGCATTAATTGAATCTGACAGAAGACTCTCACTTCCAAAATTAGCGCTTGTAGAAAACAAACAGCAACGTCTATAACTGCTTGCTTTAAGCTTAAGTGCATGACATCCGACTCATGCTAAAATACGCCCACGTTGTGAAATACTCTCTTTCACCATCAAGCATATAATAAACTGCCAAAGAAGTTGGTAATCTTTCTAAATAACTGGCATTACTTAAAGCGGAGAAATAATGGCAATTCAATGGTACCCAGGGCATATGACCGCTGCACGCAAAAAAGCAGCAGAAACCATGGAGTTTATTGATGTTGTCATTGAGGTATTAGATGCCAGATTACCCGCAGCCAGCCACAACCCCATGATTGATGAAATGCGGCTATTTAGGCAGCGACCAAATTTAAAAATACTAAACAAAGCAGACTTGGCAGACCCTGAGGCTACGCAAGCCTGGTTAAATCATTTTAATGCCCAACCGAATACAAAAGCAGTTGCTCTCTCCTGTAAAAAACCAGGTGATGCTAAGAAGATTCCTGGTATTTGCCGCAAGCTTGCACCGCACCGAGGGACCCATCTAAAGCCATTGCGCATGATGATTATGGGGATACCTAATGTCGGTAAGTCTACCCTGATGAATGCCCTATTAAATCGCAGAGCTGCAAAAGTCGGCGACGAACCAGCAGTGACAAAAAGCCAGCAACGCTTTGAGTTGGATGCCACAATGAGCATTACAGACACCCCAGGTATGATGTGGCCAAAAATAGAATATGATAGTGACGGCTATATGCTGGCTGCTAGCCATGCTATTGGCAGGAATGCAGTGATTGATGAAGATGTTGCTGTATTTTTGGCAGATAACTTATTAGCTAACTACCCTAACCTAATCCGTGAGCGTTATAAATTAGATGCCATGAAACTTGACGTAAAATCAATAGATGGAGTTGACTTACTTGAAGCTATTGCAAAAAGGCGAGCATTTAAACGAAGAGATGGTCTGTTAGATTTAGAGCGGACAGCAATGTTTTTTTTAACGGAGTATCGTCAAGCCAAGATTGGGCGGGTAAGCCTAGAAACCCCTATCAGTAGAGCGGCTATGGTTGCAACACAGCCGAAGCAAACAGCGCAAGAAACAGTTAATGATATTGATAACAGCGAGTAATACTGTTAAACGGCTAGCTTAACCTCTGTATAGCGTAATACTCTATTTCTACCTGCTTTTTTAGCAGCATATAATGTAGAGTCCGCAGCAGCAATAAGCCCTTTAAAGTCATAACCTGCTCGAATAGAATCCGCAGCACCAATGCTCACACTTACTGGCACAGATAATGAGCCCTCCTCATAAGTATGGCTTTCTACCGCTGCGCGAATACGTTCAGCAAGGATAGATGCTTCACTTTCGTTGGTATTAGGCATAAACACAGCAAACTCTTCCCCGCCGTAGCGGCCAATCACATCACCCGTGCGCAAAACGCCTGAGGCGACTTTAGTGACGTGCCTTAACACATCGTCACCAACCAAGTGACCATATTTATCATTTACTTTTTTAAAGTGATCGATATCAATCAATAGCACTGCCATACCCATATGAATGCGCTTACATAAACCCTGCATTTTATTAGCGGCATCTTCCAAACCTCGGCGATTTAAAATACCAGTCATGCCATCTACAGTAACCATTGACTCCAAGTTTCTGTTGAGTTGGTAGCTCAACATTAAAACAAAAAGGCTGGAAATGAAGAATTGAGAAACAGCACCAATCATAAAGGTATATGCATTGACTGGCCATGTAGCAAATGCGTTCAAGACGCTGATATCAACACTGGCCGCTGAAATCGCGCGACCAATCATTAATAGCCCTAAAAATAAAAATAAGCTCGAAGTAATCCAATACAGATTACCCAGCAAACCCTCGTCTTGCGCAAAAGTAAGTCTGGCACAAGCCAGATAGACAGTTGCAAAAATCAACGCATCTAATACAACTGTGGTACGAATGTCTTTGTTAATCAACATAAAGTAAATATCGACAACAAACAACAAGGCAAAAACAGTCAGTGGCACGCGATGGTCAGGCACCTTGCCAGAGAAGGCTTGAATACCATTTATGTACAAACTCAACCCCGCACCAATCAATGCAGTACCAGGTAAAAAGATGACTTTATCATCCAATTGCATGAGCACCAGCACCATACCCAGGCCCACAACTAGATTGCCAATAGCCCAATAGCCTGGGCCTTTTAAACCTTTATGATGTACACGTGTGATACCTAATAACATCGATAGCATAAAGGTCAGCAGCATCGACATAAAAATGATGGTTTTTAAATCAAATTCTGGCATATGAAGGGAATATTAAAGGGTATTTTGTATTTAGGGAATCATTATTATCGGTAAACAGTTAAAATGTCGGCACAATGACTTTATTCAGCAGAAATGCATGCTGAATTCAATGGAAGTAAATGTTAAACACTCTAAATTCTCCCCAGCGTGAAGCTGTTAAATATATTGATGGGCCACTACTTGTACTTGCGGGTGCAGGTAGCGGCAAAACACGCGTCATTACACAGAAAATTGCATACTTGATTAATGATATTGGTTACGCACCAAAAGAAATAGCTGCAATCACGTTTACCAATAAAGCTGCGCTTGAGATGCAAGAGCGTGTCAGTAAGTTATTAACTGGGAATAAGGCTAAAGGCTTAACCATTGCAACATTTCACTCTTTGGGCTTGCAAATCTTACGTAAAGAAGCTGCTGCATTAGGTTACAAACCTCAATTCTCCATTTTAGACGCATCCGATAGCTTTAAAATTCTCTCTGACATTCTAGCTACAACAGATAAACAATTACTACGAAGGACGCAATGGCAGATATCTGGATGGAAAAACGCCTTTGTTAATCCTGATCAAGCAAAAGCGAATGCAGACGAAGACCTCACACATGCAGCAGCGAAGGTATATCAACTATACCAACAAACATTAAAGGCATATCAGGCCATTGATTTTGATGACTTAATTAAACTTCCTGTAGAGTTGTTTGAGCAGCATCCAGAGATATTGCATCAATGGCAAATGAAGCTTAAATATTTGTTGATTGATGAATATCAGGACACCAATGCTTGCCAGTATAAATTGGTAAAGTTGCTCACCGCATTTTCCAAGCAGTTCACCGCCGTAGGTGATGATGATCAAGCGATTTATGGTTGGCGTGGCGCTGATGTCGAAAATCTAAAACAACTCACCAAAGACTTTAGTAACTTAAAGGTGATCAAATTAGAGCAGAATTATCGTTCTACTGTCCGAATCTTACGTGCCGCCAATCAAGTCATTGCCAACAACCCAAAGTTGTTTGAGAAAAAACTATGGAGCGACTTAGGCACTGGCGATTTACTCCAGATTAGCGCAGCGCTTGATGAAAACCATGAAGCCGAAAATGTGGTGATGAAGCTGATGGCACATAAATTTGAGCACCGCACTCACTATAAAGATTACGCCATTTTATATCGAGGGAATCACCAAGCGCGAATCATCGAACAGCATTTACGCAATCATAAAATCCCATACATGATATCGGGCGGACAATCGTTTTTTGATAAAGCAGAAATTAAAGACATTGTGAGCTATTTGCGCTTAATTGCAAATGAGGATGATGACCCTGCCTTTATCCGTGCAGCAACAACGCCTAAAAAAGGTATCGGTAGCACGACATTGGAAAGATTAGGTGAATACGCCAGTAAACATCATCTTTCGTTATTTGCAGCAGCATTTGAAGGCGGGTTTCAAAATGAAATTGGGCAAAAGCAATTAGATGACTTACTCACTTTTACGCAATATATAAATAAATTACAAGAGCGCTCACTGCGCGAGCCTGCTGAAGAAGTCCTTAATGATTTGATTAAAGCGATTCAATATGAAGCTTATTTATATGATCATGAAGAGCAGCGTGCAGCGGAAACCCGTTGGAATAATGTTTTAGAGTTTATCGCTTGGCTGACAAACAAAAGCAAAGGCAGTACAGAATTTGGTAATGAAAAAGAAGAAAAAACACTGTTAGAACTCACTCAAATGGTTGCCCTTATCAGCATTTTAGAAGGCCGCGAAGAAG
>JBFIGM010000115.1:0-7158 GCA_041602315.1 Methylophilaceae bacterium
GCATCACACTTTGGAGAAGCTGGGTCAATACCCATGCCAGGAGGTAACCATTTAATGGCACGAGCACCCTCTGCTTTTGCTTGTGTTAACGCATCGACTGCATCAGCCCGATAGGGGTGAATAGAAGCTACCCATTCAAAGTGCTGTGAGTGCTCACTTGCTAGTTTTTTTGCATAGGCATTAGGAATATAGAAAATTGTATTTTTGCGATTTGGCTTACCATTTTCATCATGAAACCAATCAAAAGCAAACAATAGTGATTTGCAACCTGTAGGCATGCTTGCGGACAAATCAATTAAGCGTTGCATGGTACTTGAGTCAATAGTTGTATCTGTGGCACAAGCACCATTTTCATAGAAATATTTTTGTATTTTTAAAATGGGATGCGCCCAGCTATCCATATTCGGATTAAACCATATACCACTCTCGCCATCCCCTGTACCAACTACATGTACGTGACTATCCCAATATTCGGTAGGGTCAATTTCTGACCAAATTTTTTTCATTAATGGGTGATTGCTAATATGCTCAGGAATAGCAGAAAGACAAGGCTGGTAAACACCGGCATCTGGCCATAGCTTATAAGCAGAATATACAACTCCACCTAAGCCTAACAAGCATAAACTCGTCATAAATTGTCGGCGGTTCATTAACTAGACGCAGCCATTTTTTTGAGCGTTACATAGTCCGTTTTGCCAGTACCAAGTAGCGGTATCTCCTCTACAAAAATGATTTTTCTAGCGATAGCAATTTCTGGGCTACCCAGATTCTTAGCGACTATTTTCAAGTCTTCACGCTTGAGTTTAGGATCGGTGGTAAAAAGTATGATGTTTTCACCACGTTGCTCATCACTGGTGCTACTGGCAGCATGCTCATAAGCTGGTGCAGCGGTACTGGCAATTTTCTCTACAGTTTCCAGCGAGACCATTTCCCCTGCGACTTTTGCAAATCGCTTTACACGACCTTTGATATGAATAAATCCTTGCTTATCTATCTCGACCACATCGCCTGTGTCATACCAGCCATCAGTAGGGGCGGATAACACAGCTGGGGCGTCATATAAATAATAACCTTTCATGATGTTTTCGCCCCGCAAGTGCAATACGCCGCCTTTTTCAATCCCTGGAACTGGCTCTAATTTATAATCCATGCCCGGTACAAGCTGACCAACACTACCATGCAAGTTAGCCATTGGTGTGTTCGCTGAAACAACTGGCGCACATTCTGTAGTGCCATAACCTTCTAATATACGAATGCCAAATTTTTCATGATAAACCTTACGGACTTCTTCACTTAATTTTTCAGCGCCCGCAACGACATAACGCAGTTTATAAAAATCATAAGGATGTGCAAATTTTGCATAATTACTCAAGAAGGTGCTGGTCGCAAATAATACTGTACAGCCTTTGTCATAAATGACTTCAGGGATGATTTTGTATTGTAATGGAGAAGGGAAAATCAACGTCTGAATACCGCTTAATATGGGTAACATCGAGCCAGTAAAACCGAATGCATGGAACATGGGTAATAGCATCATGAACTTATCGGACGGGTTAAAATCCAGAATAGCCAATATCTGTGCAACATTAGCCAAAATACTTTTATGTGAGTGGACGACTCCCTTTGGCTTACCTTCTGATCCTGAAGTAAATAAAATGACAGCGTTATCTTCTGGTTTTACTCTCTCCATGGCTGCCCGCGGATAATGCAATGCATAGCCCATTAACCATGCTCTGTCTCTCACGCCAAATTCTGAGCGAAGATCTTCAAGGTAAACCACGTGTAAATGCGTTAACTTTGATACCACTTCCTCTAGGTTGGCCGCTTCAATAAACTTATGTGAAGTAATAATGGTTTTAATGTTGGCTGCAATACAGGCGTTTTCAATGCCAGCTGATCCAGCTGTGTAATTGAGCATGCCAGGGATACGATTGAATGCCGACATACCTAGAATCAAGGCGAGCGTATTTGTTACATTTGGCATTAAAACACCAACCACCTCATTGTGTTGGCTCACCTTGCAGGCAATTCTACCAAGTGCCAAACTCTTCTTTAGTAGCTCTTGGTAAGTTTCCTCAACCCCGTTCATGTCCTCGATGATCTTGGTTTTGGCACCAAACTTATCGATGGCTTCTAAAAATGCTTCAAAAAAAGTACGACTTTTTTGCGCTTGAAATAACATTTTTTGCATGATAGTGCGCATGCACTCGCCAGCGACTCTTCGTCTTTGTTTTGCTGTTAGTGGGGGGTGGTTTGATGGGTTGTCAATTTTAATTTCAGTTGTTGGTAATATGGTAAGTGTTACTTTTGGTAATAGCTTTCTAGGATGTGCATTAGACAAGCGGCCAAAATAAGACTGGGCAGCTCCCTCCACACGAACAGGCAATATGACAGCATTTGTTTTGGCTGCCACAAACCCAGGCCCATCATATACCTTCATCAAATTGCCTGTTAATGTGATGCGCCCTTCGGGGAAAATGACCACATTCTCTCCGGCTTCTAAACGCTTGATCACTTTTTTCATGGCAAGTGGACTAATCGGGTCAACAGCTAGATAAGGTGTTAAACGTAAGAACTGGCGGAAAAGTCGATTTTTTAACACACCAGTGTGAACAACAAACGTGGCTTTTTTCGGTAAAAAAAGACCTAACAATAGTCCATCTAAAAAGGACTCATGATTAGCAACGATAAGTAATCCATTTTCTTCTGGAACGTTCTCTAAACCATTTACTTGAACCCTAAACAATAGCTTACAGATGAAACGTAAAAAACTAGCGATCATAAGTCTGCCCTCGGTTTTATATTTCTTTTTTTATATAAGTTAACACATCTTCAATCGCTTGAATTATATGTGCTTTATTGACCCAAAAGAATACTTCTTTTCCCACTTTTTCGCTATGTAATGCACCACATTGTTTAAGCAAATTCAGGTGGTGTGTTACTGCAGTACGGCTTAGATTTGAGCTTGCAACAATCTGTAGAATATTGAGTCGCTCATCTTTGTCAAAGCTTAGCAGAATTCTTTGGCGCTGCTCATCTCCTATTGCAACGAATAGCGCCGAGATGTTTTGCCACTCGCTAGGGATATCTTTCAACTCTTTCATAACTATATAATTAGTTATTTAGTTATATATGTCAAGCAATTTTTTATCGTTTGTTGCTGGCAACAAAAAAGCGGCCTATTCAGCCGCTTTATGTTTGAATAAGGGATTACTCGGTAAAGTCTAGTTTGCTGTATCCCAATAATGTGCCTGTAGCGTAAGCCGTATCGACTAATGAAACTTGATAATCACCTATCGCCTTTATTTCTTTAATTTGCGCTTCTCCTAATCGTGTGAGTGTTTCAAGCACCTCTGTCATTGTCCTAAGACCTTCATTGAATTGCTTTAATTCTGCCTCATAATTAATCCCAGCAATCAAAACTTGTTGCCTAGCGGCTAATATGCGCTGCCAGTTTTGCTCAACCTGATCGACAGCATCATATATTTCTTTCTTAATCGTGAGTGCCTGTAATGTTTTTGTAGTTAACCGTTGGGTGCGTTGTTGTATGGCTTTGGCCAATCTGGCTTTATTCGCTTCATTGCTAATTGGTAACTCAAATTTAAAACCGATGGACCAGTCGTTAAAATCTCCATTCAGGACGTTATTGTAACTGTTACCAAAACTATCAAAAGTATTTGAAAGGGCTCCATATTGATAATCTACAGTGAATAAAGGAAGCGTTTGGTTCTCCAGATAATCAATCTTTGCAAGATCTGCTGCTAATTTTAGCTCTTGCGATAATAGCTCAATACGGCCTTCGAGTGCATCTTGCATGAGTTTTTGACGATCAATGTCATATCTAACTAAGCTGGGTGATGTGCTGGGTAAAAAGATATTGTCCAGCGATGGGTTGTCTGAAATATCATTGAGTAAAAACTGCAATTGGCGATTAGCCAGTTTTAAGTTGGTTTCTGCAATGATCAATGCTTCTAGACGGTCTGCAACGCCAATTTCTGCACGATTGATTTCAACTCGGGCTGTCAAACCTTCTTTAACTCGCGTTTTGACCATTTGTAAGTTTTGTTGGGCGTATTCATACTGTTGTCGCCTTACATCTAATTGCCCCCAGCTTTCATAAAGTTTCCAGTAGGCTTTATCGACCATTGCAATAATGCGTATACTTTGTAAACGCGTATTTAAAGTAGCTGCTTGTTGTTCAAACCCAGCAATCCGGATACTGGCTTCATTAACGTCACGGCCCGCATTACGGAGGAGTGGCTGGCTGAATGAAAAACGTAACGCGCTTTGATATTGTTCACTATCAAATTGTCCACCTTTGCGCGATGTATCTTTATTGTTGAGTGGCGTGCTTAATGTGACCGTACCCCCAGTTCGTAAAGGTACTTTAATACCAGCTTCGACATCAAACCCCTTGATTTCCTGATCTAGTTGATCGAGTTTTACTTGCTGCTTATCTAGTGTTGGGTTTGTTGACTTGAATTCGACATAATCAGATGATTGCTTCGGATAATCAGATTCTTTATATTTAGCATAGATATACAACAACTGGTCAAATTTGGCCTCCTCTCTACGCACATCGCTAGCAGCGATTTCAGGATCGACTTTAGCAACTTGTATATTCAAATTGTTTTTTAATGCTTTTACTCTCAGGTCAGCTAGCGTCGCTTGATTGGCTTTATTCGCATCAGAAAGATTAAGGTCTAAGACACTAGAGTCTTCAGGGTGGTCGTATGGCTTTAATACATTTTTAAGGTCTAAGTCTAATTTGGGGGTAACTTTATATTGTTCTGCTTGGCTTTCCTCAATCGCTTCCTTTAATGATTTGGCTGGCGCAGTAGAGTAGTCCTCTATCTTAAGTGACTCATCCCTTTTTAAACGGACTTCTGCCTTCTTATTTTCTTCTGCTGCAATAGTATGAGCAGAAAACAGGAAAATGAAGTGAGTTAAAAATACAAAATGTTTCAGAATGGCTATCATTTATTACCCATAGGTGCATTCTTTAAATTACTAGAAGCTTCTTGAGGCAACCTGGCAGGGAAGCCATTCACAATCCGCCATAGCTCATAACCAATGGATACTTTTTGTAATAAAATCCAAGCTCTGGCGTTAACGCCTTGACGCAGCATAGCGGTTGAGGGCCAGTCACGTTCGCCATCAGGTAAAACCATCACACGAAAATTACCGACACCATTATCCGTTGGGTCAACAAAAGCGACTTTTCCTTTAAAAGTGCCAATGCTAGCACTTGGCCAGCCAGCGACTTGAATAGCAGGCCAACCTTCAAAAGCCAGCCTGACTTCGCTGTCTTTTGCAATTAACATTGCATCACGACCATCAACCCATAGTTCCACAGCACGTGACTCCGTGTTGGGGACAATAACTAAAAGTGGCTGACCTTTTGTGATCACTTGAGACTGTGAGTTGATAGGTAGTCTATGAATAACGCCGTCTCTAGGGGCAGTTACTACTTGCATATTTTGTCGTGATAAACTGATTTCAGAACTGGTCAGACTATTTTCGCTGTCTGCGAGCTCCCCTCTAATTTTGTTAATCAAGGCGCTGCTTGCATCTAGAGAGGCTTGCGTATCTGCTCTGATTTGTCTAATTTCTGCAGAAGCTGAGTTCGCCTCTGCTTTTGCAGAGTTTAAATTGGCTTGCGCACTGTTGAAGCTACGTTTAGCCAGAATATAGTCACGCTCAGCAACTTCAACATCTCTTTTAGACACCAGACCATCTTTATATAAACGCTGTAAGCGATTGGTTTGAAACTCAGCCGTATCAAGTGTCGCTTGAGCTGCGCTTAAGGATTCAGATGCGGATAAGGTTTTTTGTTGTGCAACATCTAATTTAAATTGAGCCGCAGAAATTTTTGCGTCTCTAGATGAGATTAAGTTTTGTTGCTGTATTTCATAAGATTTCAATTCATCTCGTTTTGCATCCAACTTTGCCTGTTGATTGTCACGCTGCGCTGCTAAACGTTCTCTAAAAAGGGGATCAATATCGCTGATTTCAAGTAATACATCACCCTTTTTAACGTAAGTCCCTTCTTGAACATTCCATTTGCTAATAACACCACTAACAGGTGCGTCGATACTTTGTATACGCTCAGTAGGGGAAAATGCGGTTACTTGACCAGTAGCATTGACGTTTTGCCGCCAGGGTAAAAATAACGACAGTAATGGCAACACAAAAAAAGCTATCGCTAAAAACCGTGCATAACGTTTAACAAAGGCTGGTGTACGCGCAGCCGCCAATGCGTCATGTTCATAGTTGATTTGTTGACTCATTATGCTTTGCCCATTAAATCAGAGAGGATAAGTTGTTGGTCAAATTGTGTTGCAATTGCTTTAGATCGCGTGGTTAGTAACAACATCCAGTCATTTTTTCGTTTATTAAAATAATCAATGACAAATTTAGTTTGTTCAGGATTCAAATTATCGATGATGCCATCAATAATGAGTAACTCAGGATCGGTCACAATTGCGCGCACCAACATCAGTCTTTGCAATTGGGTGGTAGATAATGGCGCACCAAAACCTGTCAATATTGTATCCATGCCATGTTCTAATTTAGCAATATCATCGATCAAATGCAGCTCTTTTAATACTTCATTAATTTGATGCATTGAGATATCGGTATTGCCAAGCTGAATGTTTTCGAGAATGCTTCCCTCAAATACTTCGACTTTGGTCGCAATACCAATTTTTCCTCTCAAGGCTTGTCGATTAATCTGACGTAAATCCACGCCATTAAATTCAATTTGGCCTTGAATTGGTTGCCTAAGTCCAGTAATCAAATCAACAATAGTTGATTTACCACTACCAGAAATACCCATGATGGCTAGGCTATTACCTTTTTTCAAATCAAAAGTGATATTCTGAATAGGATGCACGCGTTCTGAATAGGCAAAACTAACCGCATTAGCTGTTAACGTATCCAAACTGTCTAGCGCCGTATGATTGTCTTTGATTTCCTCTTGCGGTAGATCATCTAAAATGCCTATTTTGTCTAGAGCAGCCAGAATGTCATAGTAATCCCCAAGTTTGCTCACCAATCGAACAAAGGCTGCTAATAGTCCAAAAAAGATAAGCTCGGCAGCAACGAACTGACCAAGGTTAATCTGGCCATTGATAACTAATAAACCAGCAGTCACCA
>JBFIGM010000116.1:0-7115 GCA_041602315.1 Methylophilaceae bacterium
GAATCGGACGATAAATACTTTGCGATAGGTAATACGAAAATTCACTCATCCCTACTGCTTCGTATATATCTAATCCAAACCGATCTTTCCATTGGCTGAGCACCTCATCTGACAAATGTTCACCGGCACTCATATAATGACGAATCGTTGGTAAATTCGCTTTTGTAGCATCAGTTTTTTGCAAAATTTGACGATATATTGTCGGCACACCAATAAAAATCGTCGCTTGATGTTTCTGTATCAAATCAAGCCATTTTTGTGCATCGTTTTTGCCCTCATGCACAATCACTGTTTTACCTAGATACAACGGGTCCATCAAGCCAGATCCTAGTACATAAGTCCAATTAAACTTACCAGAATGCATTATTCTGTCTTGCTGATCACTCGCATAATTGAACCAATATTTAGCTGCTGGTTGTCTACCCAGTATAGCGCGATGTGCATGTAAAACACCTTTCGGATAGCCAGTAGTCCCTGATGTATAGACCAAATAGGCAGGGTCATCTGCTAATGTTTGCTCGACTGGCTCAAAGCTGGTTATCGCATCCAGTGATGCGTTGAAACTGATGATATTTAAATCGCCATCCGTATTCACCGTCTCTGTCTGTGTCAAAATAACATGCTTCAAGTTTGGCGTTTGCGTAATATTGTGTTTGATTTCATCCGCCATCGCATACCATGCTTTGGCATCAGTCACGAGTACAGATGCACCAGAATCTTTTGCTAAATAGGCAACCTCTTCCGCTGTGAGTAGCGTAGAAGTGGGTACTGCGATGGCACCCATTTTCATTGTCCCTAAAAACGCAATAGGATAAGCCAAGCTATTTGGCAACCTGACTAGCACTCGGTCACCTTTTTGCAAGCGCAAATCACGCAGTAATTGTGCAAATTGATTTGTTCGTTGCGATAAGCTATTAAAGGTTATCGTATCAGTCCCTAATGCATCATCCTCAACAATCATAGCCAAGGCATCAGCTAAAGGCGTATTAAGTTGACTGTCAGCACAAGCTGCACCGATATTAAAGTATTTTGGAATATTCCATTCCCATTTTTCAAAAGCTTCGTGCATCATAATAAAATTCCATAAGGCCAGTTTTGACGGATTACCTGCTCAGGCAACATTTCAAGCACTTCTAGCGCAAACTCTGTGTCACTCTTCTTCAGTGCGCGTAATGCATGTGCTCTTAGCAATGTTTGTAATGCTTTACCAAACATCGGAGGGTCTAGCATTTCCCCCTCAAATTTGATTGCCCCTCCTAATAACGCATCAGCTTCTATGGCTGCTTTTAGAATGTTGACTTTCTTGTTGATCTCAGTCGGTGACGGGGTATAGGCCGTTTTACAAAGGTGTATGTGCCCAGGATGAATAGTTTGTTTACCAGTCAAACCCATAGCAGCCTCTTCACATGCATGTTTATAAACAGTGCGCGCTTGATCATCACCATGCAGGTCTAGCCAACGACGAACATCATGTGGTTCAACGAACTTATCAGGCATGATATTGGTGCCAATTAAGGTTTCTACACCGCCAATGACGCCAACACCCGCTATTCGAGATTCAAAGAGCAAAGAGTGCATATAATATTGCAACTCTGCAATCCAGTTTTCAGGCGTAATTTGAATGCCCATGGCTTTTGAGAAATCGTGAATCCCAAATACTACATGTTCAACCGTTTCATACTGCATGAGTTCTGGTGCAATTCTGAGTGATTTTGGGTGCTCAATAATTGGCTGTATGGTGATCTTTTCATTGACTTCCAACAATAAGCTGGACAAGTCTCTCACCTCTGCGGCACCGTAAGCCTCACCTGCTTTTGCGAGCATGACAACATCAATAAAGTCGCCCATATCTCTCACCAGCTTCATATCCTCATCATACTCAGCGGTTCTGAACGAATTAACGCGTATAGCAATCGTGACTCTCGCATTCATTTTGCGAAGCAAAGGTAATTCTTGACGCAATAAATCCCGGCTCATCTCTTTTTGACGGCATCCATCTTCCAAGTCAAAAATTAAGGTATGTGCATTGGTAAAATGTGCATGTTTTTTCATGCGCGCTGACGCCTGCTCCATATCCTCATAAATACCCAAACTTGGCGCGTACTTTATTGGTGGATAATAAAGCTGGATGCCTGGCCAGTAATTACCTAGTGATTTTTTATCTTGCTGTTCCGTCATTAAAAATCCTTTAAAACAAGTCTGCTAGATGCATTCAACATGGAAAGAATGTGGTTCAAATGCATGTCTGGGTGCGTTTTATTATCATTAATTAAGGCCCAAAATTCATTGTCTGGCAGATCTAGCAAACCATCAAATACTTCAAGTTCCTCAATTGAGAGCACACTGAACTTTTCTTTAATAAACCGTTGTAAAACGATATCAAGCTCCAACATACCTCGTCGGCAACGCCAAGCTAATCTTCGTTGTTCTGCATCTTCTAATACTTCAGCATTAATCATTGGCAGTACCTCATAGCGATTTAATTGAAAAGAGCTTTTTTGATTTTTTCTCTTTTGCCCGTTCTATTTTTAAGTCTTTGATTTTTGATATCGCATCATTGGGGTTAAGCTTTTTAGGGCAAACTTCGACACAATTCATAATATTGTGGCAACGATATAACCGATAAGGGTCTTCTAGGTTTTCTAAGCGCTCTTCTTCAGCTTGGTCTCTTGAATCGACAATAAATCGATAAGCCTGTAGTAGGCCCGCAGGGCCGACAAATTTATCTGGATTCCACCAAAAGCTTGGGCAAGAAGTCGTACAAGCACCGCATAGAATACATTCATATAAGCCATCAAGCTTTGCTCTATCCTCAGGGCTTTGAAGCCGCTCAGTCTCTGGCAATGGATCATTGTTTTGCAAATAAGGCTTAACCGAGTTGTAATGCTCATAAAACTGCGTCATATCCACAACCAAATCTCGTATGACAGGCATACCTGGTAATGGTCGCACCACTACAGGCTCAGCTAAATCGACAATCCGCGTGATGCAAGCCAGTCCATTTTTGCCATTAATATTGAGCGCATCACTACCACAGACACCTTCTCGGCATGACTTACGCAAGCTTAAGCTAGGATCTTGATGTTTGACCCTTAGCAATGCATCCAACAACATGTGATCTCCTTCTTGCAAGTCAATGTCATAGTCCTGCATATAAGGCTTTTTATCTGTGTCAGGATTAAATCGATAGATAGATAGCTTCATGATTAATAAACCCTCGCTTTAGGCTCAAAAGAAGGCACCGTTAGTGGCTGTAATTGCACTGGCTTATATTTAAGCTGATGGTTTTCACGATAATATAGTGAGTGCGTTAACCAGTTTGTGTCATCTCGCTCTTCAAAATCTTCACGTGCATGTGCACCACGACTCTCCTTGCGGTTATTGGCAGCATGCATGGTTGCTAACGCAACCTCAATCAAATTATCCAACTCAAGCGCCTCAATGCGCGCTGTATTAAATACTCTGCTTTTATCCTTTATCACAACATGTGCTACGCGCTCAGCTACAGCATTGATTTCTTCAACGCCTTTTTCTAATAAATCAGGGAATCGGAAAACACCACAGTTTTCCTGCATTACTTGACGCATATCCAAGCGCACCTGCATTAAATTTTCACCTTCTGCTCGTTCATAGCGTGCCAGCCTTGCTAATGTGCTATCGCCAGCATCCTTAGGTAGCGGTTTGTGTGATTGGACTGTTTGAACCGTTTTAGCAATATGCTCACCAGTCGATTTACCAAAAACCACCAAATCCAGCAGGGAGTTAGAACCCAGACGATTAGCACCATGCACCGAGATACAAGCACATTCCCCTACAGCATAAAGTCCATTAACAACTTGCTGCCCTTCACCTTCTGGCACGACCACTTGCCCATTTAAGTTCACAGGCAGACCACCCATCATATAGTGCGCAGTCGGCACCACTGGAATAGGGTCTTTCACTGGATCCACATTGGCAAAAGTTTGTGCAATTTGGCGAATACCTGGCAAGCGCTGATCAATAACATCCTCACCTAGATGGTCAAGCTTAAGGTAAACCGCATTTTTCCCAGCACCAACACCTCTACCTTCTTTAATTTCAGTTGCAGAAGCTCTAGAGACAACATCACGGCTAGCAAGGTCTTTTGCTGTTGGTGCATAACGCTCCATAAAGCGCTCACCTTCCGAATTCACTAAATAACCACCTTCACCTCGAACACCCTCTGTAATCAGCACGCCAGCATGTAACACGCCCGTCGGGTGGAACTGCCAAAACTCCATGTCCTGTAAAGGAATACCAGCGCGTGCTGCCATACCTAGACCATCGCCTGTATTGGCAAATGCATTCGTACTTGCTTGAAAGATACGTCCAGCACCACCCGTCGCTAGTAAAGTGGCTTTTGCTTCAAAGATACGTACTTCGCCTGTTTCTATTTCCAGCGCTATTACACCCAGCACATCGCCATCTGCATCTCTAATTAAATCCAATGCATACCACTCTATAAAAAACTGTGTATTGGCATGCACATTACGTTGATACAAGGTATGCAACATGGCATGCCCAGTTCTATCAGCAACTGCGCAAGTACGCGAAATGGGGGATTCCCCAAAATTTTGCGTCATACCACCAAAAGGTCGCTGAAAAATTTTGCCATTTTCTAATCGGTCAAATGGCATCCCAAAGTGCTCTAACTCAATAATGGCTTTCGCTGCGTTTTTACACATAAATTCAATCGCATCTTGGTCTCCCAGAAAGTCAGAACCCTTGATGGTGTCATACATGTGCCATAACCACTTATCTTCAGAGACATTACCTAAAGCTGCAGCAATACCTCCTTGCGCTGCTACAGTATGTGACCTTGTCGGAAACACTTTTGATAGCACAGCGACTTTTACACCTGATTGCGCAAGCTGTAGTGCTGATCGCAAACCTGCGCCACCACCCCCAACAATCACGGCATCAAACTGATATTTTTCTAGTGCCATCTAAATACTCCAAAAAATATAAACCGACCAAGCTAAACAAGCGATTAATACAATCTCCACCAACAGCTGCAGATAATTGCGAAGCGTCATATTAGGAACATAATCCCTAAATACATCTCTAACTCCTACCCAGGCATGCAAGCACAAACTCAAGAAGAATAAGCAGCTTAAAACCCGCAACCAACAAGGTGAATTGAGAGCCACCCACGCAACATAACTATCTGGCTTGTTTATTAGAAAATAGCCCACCACGAATGGCACATAAGCCGCCATATAGACTGCTGTTATCCGTTGCAGCAGCCAAACGCGCATACCGGGATATCGTTTTGTCAATAATTCGAACAGCATCTAATCATCACCAAATTAAAATCGCAAAATAGATAACAGAAACAACCACCAAACCCATTAAAACTTTGCTTGAATAACGTGCTTGATTAAGCCCATGCATCCAATGTAGGTCTTGTGCCAAATGTCTCAATCCAGCATAAAAATGATGGAAAAATGCCCAAGCCAATCCTATTAAAACTATCTTAACTGCCCAAAAATCTAAAATTCTAGTAGCACTGCTAAAACCATCTTCACTAGAAAACGACCAATGAGTAATAAGCAACAAGAATGGCAACATGGCAAATAAAGCCATTCCACTGACACGATGTAAAATAGAAACCAATGCGTTTATTGGCAAACGTATCGTGAATAAATTAAGGTTCTTAGGCCTATTGTTTTTCAAATGCTCACTCATAACAATGCAGCCTCTTTTACAGCGGTCGATACTTTTTCCAACAGCCTCGGATCAAATGGCTTAGGAATAATATAGTCAGGTCCAAATGACAGTTCTGTTAAGTTGTATGCTCTTAAGACCTCTTCGGGTACTGGTTCGTGCGCTAGCTCACTTAATGCTCTAGCTGCAGCAACCTTCATTTCTTCTGTGATTTTTTTTGCTTTCGCATCTAATGCGCCACGGAACAAATAGGGAAAACAGAGTGCGTTATTCACCTGGTTTGGAAAATCGCTTCGTCCTGTGGCCATAATAATGTCATCACGTACAGCATGCGCGAAGCTTGGCAACACTTCAGGGTCTGGGTTTGCCAAAGCAAAAATAACTGGTTTTTCCGCCATGCGTTTTATTAAATCTACATCTAGCGCATTTTTTGCAGATACACCGATGAACACATCAGCGTCTTGCATAGCATCTGCTAACGTTTTAATTCCGCTAGGTTTCACTGCCAAATCTTGATTGTTTTCATGCAAGTCTTGTCGATTGGTATCCAGCACACCCTGACGATCAACCATCACAATGTTTTTTGCACCCATGCTTTTCAATAACTTTGCACAAGAACAGCCTGCAGCACCTGCACCTAAAAACACTATTTTCACGTTCTCAATCTGCTTTGATTGCAGTTGCAATGCGTTTAGTAACGCTGCAGCCACGATAACGGCTGTGCCATGCTGATCATCATGAAAAACTGGTATGTCCAATTTTTCTTTGAGTACTTTTTCAATATAAAAGCAATGTGGCGCAGCAATATCCTCTAGATTGATACCACCAAAGGTTGGCGCAATATTAATAACCGTTTGTATAAACGCATCTGGCGATGAAGCATCCACCTCAATATCAAACACATCAATACCAGCAAACCGTTTGAACAAAACACCTTTGCCTTCCATTACAGGCTTGCTGGCTAATGCGCCAGTATTACCTAGCCCCAATACCGCAGAACCATCTGTTATCACGGCAACCAAGTTACCTTTATTAGTGTACTGATAAGCAGCAGCTGGATTCTCTTTTATTTCCAATACTGGTACAGCTACGCCTGGCGTATAAGCCAGCGACAAATCATCTTGTGTGGCACAAGGTTTGGACGACTCCACGCTCAACTTCCCAGGTGTAGGAAATTGGTGGTAATCCAACGCGCGTTTTTTTAAGTCATCCATCTAATACACTCCTAATTAACTCTTTACGTAATGATTCAAAAACTTTATTAGCAAGACGGATTAGCGCAGACAGTGCACTTAGCACGGCAAGCGAAGTCCAACAAAGCTAATGAAGATTTTTCAATCATTCTAGCTCGCTCATGTAATGGTGATCGTCTGTCAGACACAACCCCAACCGCCACTCCATCGGCTTATCACCGTAGGTAAACGATACCC
>JBFIGM010000117.1:0-7063 GCA_041602315.1 Methylophilaceae bacterium
CATCGTTATCGAATTGTATTTGGTGTGCTTGGCGCTCTGCTTGCGCATGTTGTTGAGGTTTGGATATTTGCAGCAGCCTTTTATTATATGCATCATCATGAAGGCTGGGGATCGTTGACAGGCAAGTTCGACGGCAGCATCATGGATTGCGTCTATTTTTCATTTACCGTTTTTAGCACTGTTGGTTTTGGCGATATTGAACCTACAGGTAATCTACGTTTTTTGACGGGTATTGAGTCACTGACTGGCCTTGTGCTCATTACTTGGTCGGCATCATTTTTATACTTTGAAATGCAAAGACACTGGAAGCAGACATAATATGACCACAAACCAATCTGACCCGCGCATATTTTTTGCTGCGGAGAGAACATTACTTGCTTGGTTAAGGACTGGATTAACCATTATCGGCCTAGGCTTTATCATCTCACGCTTTGGCTTATTCATCCAATTATTGGTCTTACAGCCGCAACTAACCACGCCTCATGCAAATGCAATGATCTCTACATTACTGGGCATTAGCTTTGTATTGGTGGGCTCAATATTAATAGCTATTGCAGCTATTCAGCATAAACGGTTTGTAAAGACACTAACGGATGATCAATTACCTAATACCTACGTCAACAAACTTGCTTATTTGTTGGCTATGTTTATCGCCAGTCTAGGTATTTTATTAGCGATTTATCTATGGATTGCTTAAGAAAAATTATCTGAAAATGTTACAGATTAACTAAACGTTTAGGGCCGATTTTGCCATCCTGCATATGCATCCCTAGCCCAATAAATGCGCCACCTTCTTCATAAATACGCAAGCTGCCATCTGGTATCTGCCCTGGCTCCCAAATCGCTTGTCCTTGTCTAAAAAAATAAGCAGCTTCGGTGCTAATATCCACTTTAGGTAGCATGTCGATTGCAGAATCCACTGGCAGCAATTGCTGGTCACGCATTTCTGAAGACATTGCTTCTAACTGATCGATACTAACGGCATCTTGGATGCTATACCCTGCTGTTTCTGTTCTACGTAAAGCTGTCAAATGCGCGTCGCAGCCAAGCGCTGAACCAATATCCTCGGCTAAAGTACGAATATAAGTTCCTTTACTGCAGCGCACATTAACAACAGCATCACTACCATCGAGGGACACAATTGCAATGTGTTGAATCTTCACTTGCCTTGCTTTACGTTCTATTTCCAAACCTTCTCTAGCATATTTGTAAAGTGCTTTTCCTTCATGTTTTAAGGCAGAGTGCATCGGTGGAATTTGACTAATATTGCCAATGAATTGCTGGCAAGCCTGTTCAAATTGTTGCTGACTAACATTCACAGGCTTTGTGGAGATAACCTCGCCCTCTGCATCACCTGTCGTGGTTTTGATTCCTAATTTGATATTGGCGATGTAGGTTTTATCTGCATCTGTAACATATTGCGCAAACTTAGTCGCCTCACCTAAACAGATTGGTAAGAGACCTGTTGCAAGCGGGTCTAACGTGCCAGTATGCCCAGCTTTACTGGCTTGGAATAGCCATTTAACTTTTTGTAATGCTTGGTTTGAAGAGTAGCCAAGTGGCTTATCTAACAACAGAACGCCATGAATATTTCTTTTAATACGCTTGAACTGCAATGCTTTTAGTCTTGATTATCTTCTGAGTTATTAGCACTGTCCGCTAGCGCCTCATCAATCAGCTTTGTCATTTTCATGCCATAGTCAGCTGATGCATCATACTCAAAATGTAACTGTGGAACTGTACGCAACAACATGCGTTTTGCAACTTGTGAGCGCAAAAAACCAGCAGACTTTTCTAAACCAGCTTGCAGTTCAGGTGTGCCTTCAGCGGCGCTGTAAAAAACTTTTGCATGCGCCATATCGCCAGTCACTTCCACCTCAGTAATGGTAACCATGCCTATCCGAGGGTCTTTGACTTCAAACTGCAACAAATCCGCCAGTTCACGGCGCATTTGTTCAGCTATTCGATTTGATCTTGAAAAAGCTTTTGCCAATTAATTATCCAATACTCTTAAAGCGTACGTGCAATTTGTTGAACTTCATACACTTCTAACATATCACCTACTTCAAGGTCATTGTAGCCTTTAATTGATAAACCACACTCAAAGTTATTTTTTACTTCTTTAACGTCATCCTTGAAGCGTTTCAATGAATCTAATTCACCTGTGTGAATAATGACGTTATCGCGAAGCACTCGCACTTTGGAATCAATCGTGATACGGCCATCACGCACATAACAGCCAGCAACAGCACCGATTTTTGAAATACGGAAGACTTCACGGACTTCTACACTGCCGATGATATTTTCTCTTTGCTCCGGAGCTAGCATGCCGCCTAGCGCTGCTTTAATTTCATCAACAGCTTCATAGATAATATTGTAATAGCGGACATCAACATCATTTGCTTCAATTAATTTACGCGCCCCTGCATCC
Organism: Methylophilaceae bacterium; assembly: GCA_041602315.1. GTDB lineage: Bacteria > Pseudomonadota > Gammaproteobacteria > Burkholderiales > Methylophilaceae. The sequence goes on from JBFIGM010000117.1 coordinate 2,432, forward strand.
GCACGCACATTAAAACCAATCAATAATGCATTTGAAGCAACAGCCAGGTTAACATCTGACTCGCTAATTGCACCTACGCCAGTATGAATAATATTGACTCTGACTTCCTCATTTGCCAATTTAAGCAAGCTGGTTTCCAAGGCCTCGTTAGAGCCTTGAACATCTGATTTAATAATTAGACCCAGTGTTTTAACTTCACCATCTGCCATTTGGCCCATCATATTTTCAAGTTTGGCAGCCTGCTGTTTTGCAAACTTAACATCGCGGAACTTACCTTGACGGAACATAGCAATTTCACGTGCTTTACGCTCATCATTGAGAACAATCACTTCTTCTCCAGAGGCTGGCACATCAGACAAACCCAATACTTCTACAGGAATAGATGGCCCTGCTTCTTTAATTTCTGCACCAGTCTCATCTAGCATTGCCCGTACGCGACCATATGTACTACCTGCAAGCAACATATCACCGCGTTTCAAAGTACCCGACTGCACCAATATGGTTGAAACCGGACCACGGCCTTTATCCAAACGGCCTTCTACCACCAACCCTTTGGCTGGAATGTTTTTAGCAGCCTTAAGCTCTAAAATTTCAGCTTGCAATAGAACAGCTTCTAATAACTCATCAATACCTTGTCCTGTTTTTGCAGAAACATTGCGGAACATGGTATCACCACCAAAGTCCTCAGGTACCACTTCTTCAGAAACCAATTCCATTTTTACACGCTCAGGATCAGCTTCGGGTTTATCAATTTTGTTAATGGCCACTACTAGCGGCACATTGCCTGCTTTTGCATGATGTATCGCCTCTTTTGTTTGCGGCATCACGCCATCATCGGCAGAAACAACCAAAATCACCACATCTGTAGCCTTAGCCCCACGTGCACGCATTGCGGTAAATGCCTCATGGCCTGGTGTATCTAAAAATGTCACCATGCCATTTGGTGTTTCAACATGATAAGCACCAATATGTTGTGTAATACCACCCGCTTCACCACCTGCTACTCGACTAGCACGGATATAATCTAATAGCGAAGTCTTACCATGATCAACATGGCCCATGACTGTAACTACTGGTGGACGTGGCTCTAATACAGCGTCGGCATGATCTGTTTCTTCCAAAAATGTTTCTGGATCGTTATCAGCAGCCGCTGTGGCTTTATGCCCCATTTCTTCAACAACAATTATCGCCGTCTCTTGGTCCAATACTTGATTGATGGTAACCATCATACCCATACCCATGAAGGTCTTAATCACCTCACTGGCTTTGACGGCCATCTTCTTGGCTAACTCAGAAACGGTAATGGTTTCTGGTACCAATACTTCATGCACCACTGGCTCAGTTGGTGCGGTAAATGCATGTTCTTCTTCTCTACTGTCACGTCTTTTGTTTTTACCTTTAGGCGTTCTCCATCCATTGCCAACAGGTGCCGCACCACGTGTTTTTAAACCACGCTTACGGTTTTCTTTATCATTCCAGTCACTATTGTCATTTTTATTCTTTTTAGCGTCTTTACCAGACGACTTAGCACCATCTTTTCCTGCTGGTTTATGTAGTGTTCCTTCGCTGAGGTCTTTAGTCTTATCTTTAGCTGCTTCGGCTTCTTCTTTACGCCTTTGCTCTTCTTCGGCTCTTCTTCTTTTCAATTCTTCTTTTTTACGCAAATCTTCTTGCTGGAAAGCAACCAATTTAGCATGTCGCTCAGCTTCCTGTTCACGTATAGCAATTTGCTCAGGAGTTAAGACCTGTTTTTTTCGTTTAACAACAGAGTCTTGATTATCTTGTTTCTCCGTTTGTGTTTCTACTTGAGCAAGCTCAGCTTTATCATCAACTTCAGGTTTAACTTCAGGCAACGGTTCAGATGGTTGCTCAACTTTAGTTTCAGCGACTTGCTCTTCAACCTTGACTAGCTCATCTTCTACTGGCTTCGGCGCTTCTTTTACTTCTTCATTACGCATTAAGACACGTTTTTTACGTACTTCCACTTGTATCGTACGAGCACGTCCTTCGCTGTCTGTTTTTTTAATTTCAGTATTCTGTCTGCGAGTTAAGGTAATCTTATTTTTTGGGGCTTGGGCTGCACCATGCTCTTTACGCAAATAATCTAGCAATGCTGTTTTATCAGCTTCGTCTAATTGATCATCGACAGCAGATTTATTTACGCCCGCGCTCTTCAATTGCTCTAATAGCAAAGCCGTTGGTAAGCCCAACTCTTTAGCGAATTGTAAAACGGTTGATTGTGCCATGTACTGCTCCAGTCTCTACTTTTCTTTTACTACTTTTAAATTATTTTCTAAGTCATGATTAAACCTATGACTTACTCGAACCACGGTGCGCGGGCTGTCATAATTAGCGTCTTTGCCCGCTCCTCATCCATACCGCTTAACTCAACTAACTCATCCACTGCTAACTCTGCTAAATCATTCATCGTGATAATTTCTTTTGATGCTAGCAGTGCAGCTGTTTCTTCGTCCATACCTTCCATTTTCAGCAAATCATCAGCTGGTTCATCCAGCTTCTCTTCTTTAGCAATTGCTTCAGTCAATAATGCTGCTCGCGCACGCGCACGAAGCTCATTAATCGTATCTTCATCAAATGCTTCAATTTCCATCATTTCAGCAATTGGCACATACGCAATCTCTTCCAAAGTACTAAAGCCTTCTTGTACTAAAATATCTGCCACCTCTTCATCTACATCCAACTTTTCCATAAATAATTGGCTTACACTTGCGTATTCGTCCTGATTCTTTTGTGCTGCCTCTTCAACTGTTAGTATATTCAGCGTCCAACCGGTTAACTCAGAAGCAAGCCTAACATTTTGCCCACTACGGCCAATTGCTAATGCCAACTGCTCCTCATCTACAACCACATCCATACTATGCGTATCTTCATTCACTACAATACTAGATACTTCAGCTGGGGCCATCGCATTAATGACAAATTGTGCTGGTTCCATACTCCACAAAACGATATCAACCCGTTCTCCTGCCAATTCACTCGTTACTGCTTGCACACGTGATCCACGCATACCTACGCAAGTGCCCACAGGATCTAAGCGCTGATCATTTGCTTTAACAGCTATCTTTGAGCGCAAACCAGGATCGCGCGCAGCAGAGCGGATTTCCAACAAACCCTCTTCAATTTCAGGCACTTCTAATTCGAACAAGCGTTTTAAGAAGTCAGGCGAAACGCGCGATAAAATTAATTGCGGTCCACGGCCACTTCTTTCAATGCGTGACAAGTTTGCTCTTACTCTGTCACCTACTCGCAAATTTTCTTTTGGAATCATTGACTCTCTTGGTAACACGCACTCTAAGCGACCCACCTCAATAATTGCGTTGCCTTTTTCCATGCGCTTAATCGTACCTGTAACCAAGGTTTCATTGCGTGCCAAAAAGTCTTCTAGTATCTGTTCACGTTCAGCCTCACGTACTTTTTGCAAAATGACTTGCTTAGCTGCTTGTGCACCAATTCGACCAAATTCAATAGACTCTAATGGCTCTTCATAATAATCACCTATTTGTCTACCTTTAGCGCGCTCATCTTCCTCATCAAATTGATAATCTGAACTCTCTAACAAATCATACTCAACATATTGCCATCTTCTGAATGTTTTATATGCGCCTGTCTCACGGTCAATCGAAACACGAATGTCAGCATTTTCTTCATGGTTCTTTTTAGTCGCTGAAGCCAAGGCCAGTTCCAATGCAGTAAACACAATCTCTTTGCTCACGTTTTTCTCGTGTGCTAAAGCATCGACCAATAATAATATATCTCGACTCATCGTCTCTCTCCGACTAAAAAGTAATGACTAAAATTCTCTTCACTAGAATGTGGGACTTAACCGCGCTTTATCAATATTGTTGTACGGCAATGCATACACCACACCATCACACTCAATTTGCACTAACCCATCTTCTATGCCCTGTAAAATGCCTAAAAAATTCTTTCTTGGCTCTTTACCATCAAGCAATAAAGGCACACGTAGCTTTAACTGTGCTCGCTCACCTTTAAACCTTATAAAATCTTTTTCTTTTTTTAACACGCGATCCATACCAGGCGAGGAAACCTCAAGCCTGTCATAATCAATCTCATGCTCTACAGTCAATACATTACCCAATTGATTGCTAACCAATACGCAATCATCAATGTTGATACTATCTTTCGCGTCTAACGGATCCAATTTATCAATAAACACACGTAACAGCTTACCCCGATTTGCTAACTCAAGGTCTACCAGCTCAAAACCTAGCTGTGTTACTGTTTTTTCAACTAAACTCTGCAAACTTTGCAATGTATATCCTCTATATTCACTTCCACAAAAGTCGCGGAAATAAAAAAAGGGACTACTGCCCCTAAACAACGCACAATTATATCAATAAATTCAGTTAATTGAAATGCACATTGGCAATTTTCACATTGTAATGCCATATCAGCACACTATATCAATACTGCACAAACTAAAAAAGCTCCTAATGGAGCCTTTTTAGATAAATAAAAGCTTGGCAGTGACCTACTTTCGCATGCGAAGAGCATACTATCATTGGCGCAGGTTCGTTTCACGGCCCTGTTCGAGATGGGAAGGGGTGGGTCCAAACCGCTATTGCCACCAAGCATAAACGGTAATGTTAC
>JBFIGM010000118.1:0-7042 GCA_041602315.1 Methylophilaceae bacterium
AAATATGGTGTGTTTAAGGGTATTCGCCTAGTTATTATGCGATTGTCACGTTGTCACCCTTGGTGCGAAGGTGGTCATGATCCTGTACCTTAGTATTTTCTTTTAATCGTAATAATTTAAATTAATAAAGAGTTGTATGGATACCAAACGTTTAGTTCTATTTGTAGTCTTTTCATTTTCCATCATGATGTTATGGGATGCATGGCAAGTTAAAGATGCGCCAAAAACCCAGGACACGACAAGCACAAAGCCAGCAATCGTTGATACCAGCATTCCTTCTGCTTCTACAGAAGTAGTCCCAAGTGTTGATGCTAGCAACACCACAGGCTTTCAATTGACAACAAGTGATTTAGTTAAAGTAGAAACAGACTTATATGTGGCGGAAATTAGTACAGTTGGCGGTGATTTGCGTCGTTTAACACTGAAAAAACATTTAGCTGATGATAAAAAAGCAGGCAAATTTGTTTTGTTAGATGATACTAATAGTCCAGTCCTCTATATTGCACAAAGCGGCCTTATTGGTCAGAGCTTACCAAATCATAAAAGCCAATTTATCAGTGATGCTAGCAATTACAAGATGGACAGTACAGCAGATGCGTTATCAGTAAAGTTATCATGGCAGGAAAACGGAATTACTGTTGATAAAATTTACACATTCAAACGCGGCCGTTATGAAGTGGGCGTGACTCACCATATTACAAACGAAAGCGGTACCCAGATTCAAGCTTCTGTTTATTATCAGTTATTGCATGACAATGAGTCTAACCAAGGCTCAACTTTTATGCCAACTTTCACCGGTGGGGCATACTACACAGAAGCGGATAAATTTAAAAAATTAAGTTTTGCTGACATGGCTGATTCAAATCTGTCGTTGAAAACTAAAGATGGATGGGTTGGCGTTATTCAGCACTACTTTGCCAGTGCTTGGATTCCAAAATCTGGTACTCCAAGTGAGTTTTACACGAAACAATTATCTGATCAAATTTATGCAATTGGTGTTGTTAATCCAGTAGGTGCGGTTCCATCTACCTCTTCAGTTGATGTAGCTGCTACGCTATTTTCTGGTCCGCAAAGTGCACCAGATCTAGAAGCTGCAGCGCCAGGCTTGGAATACGCAGTAGACTATGGCTGGTTAACAGTGATTGCAAAGCCATTATTCTGGCTACTATCAAAAATTCATAGCTTTATTGGTAACTGGGGTGTGGCAATTATCGTATTGACCATCCTATTAAAAGCGGCATTTTTCAAGCTATCTGCAACAAGCTATCGTAGTATGGCTCACATGCGTGAGATGGCTCCACGTATGCAAGCAATGAAAGAAAAGTTTGGCGATGACAAACAGGCATTGCAGCAAGCAATGATGGAAATGTATCGCAAAGAAAAAATTAATCCATTAAGTGGTTGTTTACCAATTTTGGTTCAAATCCCTGTTTTCATTGCACTTTATTGGGTGTTGTTGGGTTCAGTTGAGTTGCGCCACGCACCATTCTTTGGCTGGATAACAGATTTATCAGCAAAAGATCCATACTATATTTTGCCTATATTAATGGGTGCATCTATGATTATCCAAACTTATTTAAACCCTGCACCGGCAGATCCGATACAGGCTAAAGTCATGAAAATCATGCCTGTAGTCTTTAGTATTTTCTTCTTTTTCTTTCCAGCTGGTTTGGTCTTATATTGGTTGGTCAACAATATTTTATCCATCGCACAGCAATGGTATATCAACAAGACCATTCACGCGGAAACGATAGCCAAAAAAGGTGCTAAGCGCTAGTACAAACGATACGATTGCCGCTATCGCTACAGCAAGTGGCGCTGGCGGGATCGGCATTGTTCGCGTTTCTGGTCCACTAAGCAAGCAAATAGCAGCGCAAATTCTGGGGAGTTGCCCACCTCCGCGTTATGCTGCGTATTTAGATTTCAAGCAAGCAGATAATGAGTTAATCGATCGTGGTATTGCGATTTACTATCAGTCACCTTTTTCCTATACGGGTGAAGATGTTTTAGAGTTGCAAGGCCATGGTGGTACTGCGCTCATGCAGATTTTATTAGCCAGATGTATCGAGTTAGGTGCACGCCAAGCAACACCAGGTGAGTTTACTCACCGTGCATATTTAAATGACAAGTTAGATTTAGCACAGGCAGAAGCAGTGGCTGATGTGATTAATGCAGCTACTACCGAAGCAGCAAAAAGCGCAGTACGTTCTCTAAGTGGCGAATTTTCTACGGCAATTAATGCATTACTTGCGGAGCTCATCAACTTAAGGATGTACGTTGAAGCTTGTTTGGATTTTCCCGAAGAGGAAATAGACTTTATTACTCAAGGGCGTGTTGCAGAGAAGTTAGCAGCAAACCAATCAGCATTAGATAATATTTTTAATAAAGCGAAGCAAGGTGTCTTGTTGCGTGATGGTATTAATGTCGTTCTGATTGGGCAACCTAATGTTGGTAAATCCAGTTTGATGAATGCACTTTCTGGCGAAGAAATTGCTATTGTTACGCCGATTGCAGGAACAACCCGCGACTCTATAAAAAGTGAAATTCAAATTAATGGGGTTCCGCTGCATGTGATTGATACCGCAGGTCTACGAGATACTGATGATGAGGTAGAAAAAATTGGTATTGCGCGAACATATCGAGCTACAGAATCAGCGCATATCGCATTATTATTAATTGATGCAGCCCACGGCATTGGTGAGCAAGAAAAATCAATTTTAAAGCGCTTACCAGAGGAAATCGTAAAAATTTGGATTCATAATAAAATTGATGTTTATAAAGAAGAAGCAAAATGTATCGAAAAAGATGATGAGGTGCATATCTATTTATCAGCTAAAACGGGTGAAGGTCTTACACTTCTGAAAGATCATTTATTAAGCTTAGTAGGTTATCAATATAATTCAGAGGGCGTATTTATGGCACGAGCACGTCACCTATCTGCATTAGATAATGTGAAGAGGCATTTACATAACGCGAAGCAACAATTGAACATGCCAGAGCTAGTTGCTGAGGAGTTGCGCTTGGCACAGTTAGCTTTGAGTTCTATTACAGGTGAATTTACGCCAGATGATTTACTAGGTGAAATCTTTTCCAAATTTTGCATTGGTAAATAATAAAGGCGCAATGCGCCTTTAAATATTAGTTTTAATCATTATTGATGGTTTTCTACCACTTTTTCCTTAATTCTCAATTCATGTTTTGGCTGTAATGGCTGTCGCTTTTGCTTAGGTTTAATTTTGCACACCCGTTTGCATCCAGTAATCATTGCTAGAATTAAGTTGTCTCGATGTAAAATGCTCTCTGTAATGACACCGATGACATGCATAACTACTAAAAATAACCATCCCCACGTCGCATAGTGATGGATGCTTTTATATGTGCTTGTGTACGCATCAGATAATATCCAGCCATCCTCAAATACTAAAATGCCTGAGCCTACTGCGGTTAAACCAATAATCAGCATGGCATATATGACAATTGCACCAGTTGGGTTATGACCAACATAGTGCTTTGCATTTCCTTTTATTAGCTTATATAAATATTTAGCGGCCCAGACGAAGTTGGGTGGGAATGTCTTAAAGTTTGCATAACCAGTCGCAACGGTACCCCAAATAATACGAAATACAATCAATGCGCCGGCGATATAACCTGCTTGCACGTGCAGCATTCTATCCCATTCAGATGCGTGATAATAGAATGCTACAGCAAATGCAATTGCTAAGGACCAATGAAAAATCCGAACAAATGGGTCCCAGATATAACGTTGCATTATTTAGCTAGGCGTTTTTTCTGAGAACAGATATTTAATAAAGTTGGCTTTTTCTTGTGCACTACAATCAGAGCCAAGAATATCATTACAATGCTCAGTAAATTTGTCCTCTACCTTTGAAATATCAGTGAAACGTTTTGGATTGACCATAGGTGACAATGGCTTAATTTGTTTGTTGGTTACCATGTGCTTGCCATAATTGGCAGGATTCTGTGTATGGCAAGATGCGCATGCAGCCTCATGTCCGTCATTTTTAAATGTACGGTTGAAGAACAATTTACCCTCGATTGCAGAAGGCTCGAAGTCTTTATTTACCAATTTAGCAGAGGCGGTATATTTATCCATTAATGTTTGTGCATTGACTACATCTGCCTGTGCAGTGGTAACAGAGAGACCTAATACCGCGGCGATAATTAATGCTGTTTTTCTCATTCTCAATTTCTCCTAATTTATATAATTCATTGCATCTATTCAAACATCATTTATAACTTGTTAAAGTGAATTCTAGTCTAGTTGTGTTAAGCATTTATTTCTAAACTGTTAGGTTGTTGTTTCAGTTTTTGCGAATATGTAACATTTCAGCTACAGTGTTTTTCAATAAAAACTAGCTCCTAGCTTAATTTTAATAATGGCAACAAGAAGAGTCTTTGATATACAACAATAAAACCTTAGAAGAGAGTGGTGACTTTAACACAAGCTTTGTTTCGGGAGGGTTGTATAAATAAAAAAGCCCTTGGTAGCGCCTAGGGCTGAATCTATCTAATTTTACATGGCATTATCAAAGTGGGAAATAATGCCTAATGCTAATAGAGTTAAGCAAATAAACTTAACTTGTTGAATTTTTCTGCCAGTAGATAATAGAATACTAGACGGTTTTTCATGCGATCTTCTTTCATTGTTACACACACCGCTTCAATTGCGCTGTCTAAATCTGCATCGGAATCGCTAAGACCTAGTTTCTTTTTCAGGAAGTTTTCGCGGACCGTATCTTTTTCACTTGCGTCACCACATGATACAAACTTAGCATCCTTATTAGACATCACTAATGCATAGGTTGATGCCATTTTATCCAGTGCTGCATTATTAATGTTTGAGGTATATTTTGCGAGGGATTCTTTGAGTTCACTAGTATCAGCCATTTTCTTCTCCTTGATTGTTTTGAATAATAATTGTTAGTACTGCATTCCCAACGTGAGCATAAATCTAATATTCATATTGGCTTATAGTGCTGAACCAAACCTTATGCGTAGCGTTGAGAAACTATAGGTGTGAAGCTGGCTTTTCGTCAATATTTGCTTTGATTAAAACCAATAAAATTAACAATATTTAACGGATGGGTTTATTTTTTTAACCTTAAGGCAGTCATTGGTCCCTCAATAAGAAGGCGTGACTTAATAGTGTTTGTCTTCAGGGAGATGCTAGACGAGATATCACCAGAAACATGCTGGTCAGGTGAAATGTTAACTCGGCCAGAAGCTGTTAATTGATTGTCTTTTAATAATAACTTGTTTATTCTATATGTCTGATTATTAAGGTTTATTTCTCCGGATAGGGTTGAAAAATCTGTCACGCCACTCAAGTTTCCGCTGCGCATGGCTTCGGCAATATTTACCTTTCTTAGCTGACCATTTCTAATTTCAAATTTAGCATCCAGAGACGTCATTTCAATCTTATTCTGAGGTTTATTGATAGTAAAGCCGTATTGACCAGTGATATTCAATTTACCGTCCACAGGCATATCAAGTTGCAGTTCTTTAGCCATGTCACCGATGTAGAAATTATCAATGTCAAAATTGCCTTTACTTGCCAAGTCAACGGAGCTTAATTGCATTTCAAGTTGGCCTGTCATGCTTCCATTATATAAATCACTCGTAATAGCGTTTAGTTTTAGAATATCATCATCAATATACCCTTTTGCCTGCAACTTCGTCAGTATTGGATGCGGCGACATTGGCGAGCGCCATCTAATACCCTCAATATTCAATAAATATTGATTGTTTGACTTATCAACAGTGATGTTAAGATTTTTCTTATCATTACTTAATTTAGCTTGTTTTAATAAACCAGCGTCATCTAAGGTAACTGCACCATCAAAATAAGGTAATTGAATTACATTCAGGTTTATAGACATTTTAGACAAAGTTAGTTTTTTAATTTTCAGTAGCTGGTTTCTAGATGAGGCACCTGCCCATGAAACAATTCGTGGTATATCTTTTTGTGCGATATTGAAGCCCTCTAAATCAATAGACTCAATGGAGTACGGTGTATTAGACTTATTAAATAATTTGTCTTTTAAACTTAGTAAATCAGGATAAACACTTACTTTTTTTGCATTGATTGTTTTTGAGTCAGCAATAGTAATATCACCCAATAGAAAATGCGGTCTGGGAAATAATGAGACATTAACTGATTTGATGTTTACTTCATCCTGAATATTCTTAGACGCTAATTCTTCAATTGGATTGATCAAGAAGCGCATATTGATGAACTGGGCAGCGATAATTAATAAAAATAATACTGCTAATGCAAACAACGATATGGGTTTAATACTTTTAGCAATATTGATTAACTTCTGCTTGCTGGGGCTAAAAGAGAACAATTTGCTAAATAACCGTTGGCGTTTAATTTGAGCTTTTGCTTTTAATTCAGCTTTTAATTGCGCTTTTTCCTCTTTCCTCGCTAAGGCTTCTAAGCGCGCCTGCTCTTTTTCTGCCGCTTTTTCTAGAGATTTTTTTTCTGCTTCAATTTGCGCAACTGCTCTTGCCTCAGCACGATCTAGTGCTTCTAAACGCGCCTTTTCCTGAGCTTCTGCACGCGCTACTTCCCTAGCCTCAGCTTCTTCCTTTTCTCGTGCCTCTTTTTCAGCTTTTTCTTCTGCTTTCCGTTTGGCCTTTTCTTCTTTTTTTGCTTTTGCTTCAGCCTTTGCTTTTGCTTTTTCTTCTGCCTTCTCCTTTTCTCGGGCTTCTTTTTCAGCTTTAGCCTTGGCAGCTAGTCTTTCTTTTTCCTCTTTTTCTAAGCGGGCTTTTTCTTCCGCTGCGGCTTTTTCTTCTGCTTTTCGTTTAGCTTCAGCTTCTTTTCTAGCATTTTCTTCTGCGATAGCTTTGGCTTTAGCTGCTGCCTCTTCTTTCTCGCGGGCTTCTTTTTCAGCTTTAGCCTTGGCGGCTAATCTTTCTTTTTCCTCTTTTTCTAAGCGGGCTTTTTCTTCCGCTGCGGCTTTTTCTTCTGCTTTTCGTTTAGCTTCAGCTTCTTTTCTAGCATTTTCTTCTGCGATAG
>JBFIGM010000119.1:0-7019 GCA_041602315.1 Methylophilaceae bacterium
CTGCCACAGGTAATATGGCCTTCACCTGAAACGATATCACCTACTTTAAGATCGGTGACATTTGAACCCAACTCAACAATTTCACCTGCATATTCATGCCCTGTAATCATGGGGACTGGAATGGTCTTTTGTGCCCACTCATCCCAGTTATAAATATGGATATCTGTGCCACAGATGGCTGTTTTTTTAATTTTGATTAGCACATCGTTATTGCCTACTTCTGGCATTGGCATGTCGTCCAACCACAACCCCTCTTTAGGGTATTTTTTTACTAATGCTTTCACCTGACTCTCCCTCTAACGTGCTTATTTTGGTAAATAATTATTATCGAATTAACTTAACATTGACTCACCATAAAGTAAATCAGAATCTATTCACAACAACACTGGTTAGAGTGCAGCATGTGACTTTAGTTTTGTTATTAACCAATCAGGCTAATGGATACTATTTAGTGATGTAGTATTATGGTTATCTTATTGATTGATTGGTCTTTTTATGGGAAGAGCAATGCAACAAAGCACTAATGGTCCCGGACCCAGAGGGCGTGCGCATGTAATAAGATCAAGCATTTGGGTTGCTGGCGGTCAAGTTGGTGGACAGGCGCTCCGTCTGGCTAGCAACTTAGTAATGACAAGGCTACTGGTTCCCGAGATGTTTGGAATAATGGCGGTTGCGAATACCGTTATCGTGGGACTTGCGTTGTGTTCTTATATTGGCGTACATCATAATATTATCCAAAGCCCCAGAGGGGATGAGCGAATATTTTTGAATACCGCCTGGACCATGCAGATTATAAGAGGCATCTTTCTCTGGTTACTGGCACTTTTAGTAGCATTAGGTATTTATTTTGCAAACTATTTCGGGTGGGTGCCCCTTGATAGTGTTTATGCAGATGAAACACTTCCCCAAATCCTTGCAGCACTTTCATTTACATCACTCATCGCAGGATTCGAACCAACTAAATATGTCTCTGCAAGCCGACATATGCAGGTTCCTCGTTTGATAATTACTGAGTTATTTTCTCAAGTTGTGGGTATTTCCATGATGGTTATTACAGCCATGATATATAGGTCTGTTTGGGCGCTTGTAGTTGGAGCTATGTTCGGAGCGATACTAAAAGTAGTTTTAGGATACATCGTTTTTCCAGGCGAGAATAACCAGTTTGCATGGGAGAAAAAAAGTGTCAATGAACTGTTTGGATTTGGAAAGTGGATTCTAGTAACAACAATTTTGGGGTTTTTAGTCAGAAATGTAGATAAGTTGATATTGGGGGCGATTATTACCCCACAGTTGTTAGGTATTTATAGCATAGCGACCTTTATGACTTCAGCGATTAGAGATATTTTAGGTAACTGGGCGAATGGTATTTTGTTACCTGTATTTAGCCGAGTGCAACGTGAAAATAGTCAAGAGTTATCTACTATGTATTATCGTGTGAGCTTGCCTTTTAACTTATTTACCTTATTTTTATGCGGGTTTTTATATAAAGCTGGATTTGTGGTAATCGAGTTACTCTATGACAGTCGCTATGAGCCCGCTGGATATATGGTGCAGGTACTTTCATTAACGCTACTTGCATCGCGAACAGTATTGGCAGAGCAAATATATATGGCGATAGGAAAGCCTAAACTTTCTGTACCTATGAACCTAATTCAGCTTATTGTTTTATTTGTGGCTTTAGTCCCAGGCTATAAGCATTTTGGTATGCCTGGTGCTTTGTATGTGATTGCAATTGCTGTCTTACTTACGTTGCCACAGAGTTGGTATTATTTGAAGAAGCTTGGAATACTCAATATTAGAAAAGAGTTAATGACGCTGCCCGCGCTATTTCTAGGTTATGGGTTTGCAGAGTTATTCTTGATCATTTACCGAGCTCTTCGAACTGAAATTTTAACATGAGGTGAGTATTAATTATGAGCTTAATGAACAGATTGAAATCAGAGAGTCTTAGTCAAATCCTCAGGAAAAAATTTTTTGGGAGCAAAGTGGATTTGCAAGCTAACAAATTTGAGGTAGAGGTATTATGTGCTTCTGAGAAGCAAACGGTAAATGTGCCAATATATATCAATTCTCAGTTGTCAAGAATCAAGAATGCAGTCAGTATATCAACGGTAAAGGAAGAAATGGATTGGTTTTTTAAGACTGATATGACTCATGGAGCAACCCAGTTGTATAAGATCAACAATGTAAGAATTGGATCTAGTGGGGTGTGGTTTGATAAAACACATTATTTAGATAGGATTGTATATAAAAACAGCAGTCAAAAATCTGTAAATATAGAAACAGCCATTTTGACGGATGCTGATAATTCGTCCAAATATTTTGGACATTGGCTAACCGATTTTTTACCTGCAGCCATTATCAGATATAAAAACTATCCTGCTTTATCAATAAATAAACCAGATTATTTTCATGCGGACAGTTATTTAAAGATTTTGGACATTAACAATATTATTTATTCAAACAATGGATTTATTAAAGAGCTCTATATTTTGGATGATTTTTTTACAGTAAATTCATACAAAATAAGTAGATTAAGAGAGTTGTCATCAAGAATACATTGCAAAATTTCACCCGAACAAGCTACGTATGCAGGCGTATATATGGTTCGTGGAACACACGGAGAAAAAAGGTACCTTCAAAACGAAAAAGAAGTGATTGAACACTTAAGTAAAAAAGGGTTTTATATCTTGCACCCAGAAAAAGAATCAGTAGCAAAAATTGCCAGCGTTTTAATAAGTGCATCTTTTATAATTTCAATTGAAGGTAGTGCACTTGCTCATTCAATTCTTTCTGCGCCGAGAAAGGCTGCTTATCTAATTCTGATGCCACCAAACAGATGTACATTTTTCTTTAAGGCAATTTTAGATGCACTAGGTCATGCATGGGGAATTTATGTATGTAATGAAGGTAGTGACTTCAACTCTTTTTATTTAGACTCATTTGATGATCTTGATAAACTGATTGATTTAATTAGAAATAGGTCTGAAACTAGATTGGCATCCTAGAAGACATTTATTTCAAATGTTTATCGTCAGATCGTTAATACTCTTAAATGATAAAATCTGATGTAATGAAGGAAAAAATAAAAGTGACTGAAAAATTAGATTCTATATCATTTGATGATGAGTTTTCTATACTCGGTGACTTGGCTGGAAAGCTGACATTTCTCATTCGTACGAAACTGTGGCTACAAATTATTGTAGGGATGGTTCTTGGTATTAGTATTGGTTTGCTCATTTCACCAGATGGTGCAGCGTTAGTTTCGCCATCAGCCGCAGAGCTGATTTCAGGTTGGCTTGTTTTACCAGGTCATTTATTCTTGGCATTGATTCAAATGATTATGCTGCCTCTGGTGGTTTCTTCTATTGTACTGGGCATCGCTGGAGCTGATGATTTAGATAAGCTTCGACAAATGGGTTTGCGAATAACACCTTACTTTTTATTTACAACTTTGATAGCTGTAGCTATTGGCGTTTTTTTAGCCTTCATGATTACACCAGGGCAGTATATTGACCCAAAAATGCTAGCGCTGACGATGGGAAGTATTGATACACAGGCACCCCTTTCAGTAGTAGACACACTATCAATCAGAGAGCGAATTGTTGCATTAATTCCAACTAATCCACTAAGCGCTGCATTAGATGAAAGTATGCTCCAGATAGTAGTATTTGCTATTTTAACTGGGATTGCACTGGCATCCATTAATGTTGCTAGAGCCAAGCCATTGGTTGATATAGCTCGCGCAGTACAAGAGCTATCCATGAAGATTGTGAGCTGGGCAATGGTTATCGTACCTCTTGCTGTATTGGGATTATTAGCGCAAATTACGATGCAGGTTGGTGTTAATGCACTTGTTGGTATGTCAGTTTATGTTGGTACTGTGCTAATTGGTCTCTCGCTATTGTTATTGGTTTACGCCATGCTGGCATTTTTCATTGGTGGTATACAGCCTAAAGTTTTTTTAACTAAAATCAGAGAGGTGCAATTGCTCGCCTTTTCAACATCCAGTTCTGCGGCGGTTATGCCCTTGTCTATTAAAACGGCAGTTGAAAAACTTAATGTGCAAGCTTCCACAGCTGATTTTATTATTCCGCTTGGTGCTACTGTGAATATGGATGGTACGGCATTGTATCAAGTAATTGCCGCTTTATTTCTGACGCAGGTCTTTGGTGTGGATCTTTCCAGTGGTCAATTGATGTTGCTAGCTGCTACAACCATAGGGGCATCAATCGGGTCGCCTAGCACGCCAGGTGTGGGCATTGTTATTCTAGCTACTATTTTGGGGAATATAGGCGTCCCAGCAACAGGAATTGCGCTTATCATTGGGGTTGATCGAATTTTGGATATGTCACGTACGGCAATCAATGTATCGGGCGATATTACTGCCTGTGTAGTGATGGATAAGTGGCTTAGTTCGAAAGAGGCTGTTGCAAAGTCTTAAAAAATACCACCAAGCTTATCTTTTGTGTAAATCAGCGAGGATAAATTCAATAATGTCTATTCCCTCATTTAAGATAGCATCACTCACAGTGAGCGGCACCATGATTCTTAACACGTTGCCATATACGCCACAATTGAGAATCAGAAGCCCTTTATTTGCAGCTTCAGTTTTTAATGCATTGGCAATATCGGCAGCAGGGCGGTGTGGGTCCCCATCATGACAAAATTCCACACCAGTCATGGCACCCAAGTGGCGGACTTCCGCAATAAAACTAAACTTCTCTTGCATGCGACTAAACCGCTCGTTAAGCACGTTGCCAATTTCTATTGAGCGAGCACATAAATGTTCTTCATCGACCACATCCAGTACTGCATGCGCAGCTGCAATTGCAATTGGATTGCCTGCATAAGTACTACCAAGCCCACCAGGTTCTGCAGCATCCATGACATGTGCTTTGCCTGTGATAGCTGATAAGGTAAAGCCGCCACCGAGGCCTTTGGCTAGGGTCATGATGTCGGGTTCAATATCAGTGTGTTCAATAGCAAATAGTTTTCCACAACGACCAATACCGCTCTGTACCTCATCCACGACCAATAATATGCCGTGCTCATCACAGATATGCCTTAATCGTTTTAAGAAGGAGGGCGGTGCAGGGATATAACCACCTTCACCTTGAACAGGTTCTACAAAAATAGCGGCGACGCGCGACGCCTCAATATCGTATTTAAATATTTTTTCTAGTCCATGAATGGCGTCATCTTCGCTAATGCTATGTAATGGATAAGGGAACGGTGCGTGGTAAATTTCCGCAGGAAAAGGCCCAAATCCTTTTTTATAAGGGTCTATTTTGCCAGTCATTGCCACTGAGAACATGGTGCGTCCATGAAACGCTCCGTCAAAAGCAATAATGCCTGAGCGGCCTGTGGCAGCACGAGCAACTTTTACTGCATTTTCAATCGCCTCTGCACCAGAATTCATAAAAAACGTTTTTTTAGGTGTGCTGCCAGGGGCGAGTTTGTTTAGTCTTTCTGCTAGGCTAATATAACTTTCATAACCGACAACTTGAAAGCAGGTGTGGTTAAATTGTTTAAGTTGTTTTTCGACTGCTGCCACAACTTTCGGATGGCAGTGGCCTGTATTGACGACGGCAATACCAGCACAAAAATCAATATAGCGTTTACCTTCCACATCCCATATTTCTGCGTTTAATGCGCGTTCAGCAATAATGCTATGTGCATAACTGATACCGCGCGGTAACGCGTCAGTGCGTCTTTGCATTAATGCTTGATTAGTCACTGCCTTTGTTGTGTTTTTCATTTAGCCAATATCCATGCACATATATTTAATCTCAAGATAATCATCAATACCATATTTAGACCCTTCACGACCTAAACCAGAAGACTTGATACCACCAAATGGCGCTACTTCATTCGATATTGCGCCAGTATTGATGCCCACCATGCCATACTCTAATGCTTCGCCTACACGCCATACGCGTTTAATATCTCTGGAATAAAAGTATGAGGCCAAACCATAAGGTACATCATTTGCAATAGCAATTGCTTCCTCTTCAGTTTTAAAGCGGATGAGCGGTGCGACAGGACCAAAAATCTCTTCGCTAGCAATCAGCATCTCTTTAGTTATGCCAGTCAACACGGTAGGTGAGAAAAAAGTACCACCTAAATCCGCTTTTGCACCACCTGTTTGGACAGTGGCACCTTTTTCTTTGGCATCTGCGATTAATTTCTCTACTTTATCAATTGCATTTTGGTCAATGAGGGGGCCTAAATCAGCGTACGGGGATAAGCCATTACCTAATCTGAGTGCATTGACCTTATCTGCTAGTTTTTGTGCAAACTCATCATAAATACTATCTTGCACTAGAATACGGTTAGCGCAGATGCACGTTTGACCTGCATTGCGAAATTTGCAGACAATAGCACCTGCCACAGCGGCATCAATATCAGCATCATCAAACACAATAAAAGGCGCATTGCCGCCTAATTCCATGGATGTTTTTTTGATCGTCGGTGCACATTGTTCTAGAAGCTTGATGCCAATTTCAGTTGAACCAGTAAAACTCAATTTTCGCACAATAGGGTTGCTGGTCATTTCTGCACCAATTTCTTTGGCCGAACCAGTGACGACTGACAACACACCATCAGGAATACCTGCGCGGATAGCAAGCTCTGCTAACGCTAATGCGGTAAAAGGCGTTTGGCTGGCTGGTTTAATGACAATGCTACAGCCTGCTGCAAGCGCTGCACCAGCTTTACGGGTAATCATAGCCGCAGGGAAATTCCAAGGGGTAATGGCAACACAAACGCCAATGGGTTGTTTCGTGACGACGATACGGGCGTCAGCTCTTGGTGATGGAATAATATCACCATAAACACGCTTGCCTTCTTCTGCAAACCATTCAATAAATGAGGCGGCATAAGCAATTTCACCGCGCGCTTCAGCAATAATCTTGCCTTGCTCCGTTGTCATGATTAGCGCTAAATCTTCTTGGTTCTCTAAGATTAATTGGTACCAAGCTCTTAGAATCTTGGCGCGTTCGGCGGCGGTTTTCTTA
>JBFIGM010000120.1:0-6947 GCA_041602315.1 Methylophilaceae bacterium
ATTTTGGAGCGGGAAACGAGGTTCGAACTCGCGACCTATACCTTGGCAAGGTATCGCTCTACCAGCTGAGCTATTCCCGCGTTAAGAGCGAGCATTTTAGCGACTTTCGTATTGATGTCAAGACTGAAAACACTCTTTTCTTAATATATATTTGCCTGAATTAAGAATATCAAGATTTAGTCTAATGAATCCTTAATAATTGGCCAAGCAGCTTTAAGGTAATAAGCCATTGAAACTAATGTTAATATTGCCGCCAGATAGATTAACCATGTGCCAATTTCGGCTGTATTGAACATGCCGACAGGGTCAAAATAAAGTAATAATAAAATCGCTATCATTTGTGCCGCTGTTTTTATTTTACCAATCATAGCTACTGCAACATTGCTACCTTTTCCGATTGAAGCCATCCATTCACGCAATGCACTGATGGCAATTTCTCTACCAATAATAATCAATGAGACGATTGCACCCACTCTGTCGAACTCAACCAACACAATAAGTGCAGCTGTAACCATTAGCTTATCAGCTACAGGATCTAGAAAAGCGCCAATACTACTGGTTTGATTATACTTTCTGGCAAAATAACCATCTAGCCAGTCTGTGAATGACGCTAACGCAAAAATACTAGCTGCGATTAAATTAATGGCATGGGTAGGCTGAGTGTCTAATGCAAATATATTATGTGGTAGATAGAAAATGCCTACAAATACAGGAATTAGCATAATTCTTAATACAGTTAATATATTGGGTAGATTCCAAAACATAATTCATCATTCTTCTAATAATTTTAGTGGAACTGACCGTAAATTTTTTCTGCCAAGCCAGGGCTTATACCATCAACTTGTATAAGTTCGTCTATGCTAGCATTTTTTACCCCATCTAATCCACCAAAGCGAGTTAATAGCGCCTTACGGCGTTTTGCACCTACACCTTCAATATCCTCCAATGAAGACGTTATGCGAGCTTTTGCCCGTTTCGCACGATGACCAGTAATAGCAAAACGATGGGCTTCATCTCTAATCTGCTGCAACAAATGCAACCCTTTATTATCTTGTTCTAAATTCAGCATCTCACCTGTATCCGAAAAAATCATCGTCTCCAGCCCAGGTTTACGCTCCTCACCTTTTGCAATACCTATTAACAAGATATCATCCAAGCCTACCTCATGCATCACTTCAACAGCGACTCCTAGCTGGCCTTTTCCTCCATCAATGAATACCAAGTCCGGGCGAACGCCTTCACCTGCGGCCACTTTCTTATAACGACGTGTTAAAACATCTCGCATCGCCGCATAATCATCTCCAGGGGTAATGCCTTTGATGTTATAACGCCTGTATTCGCTGTTTTGCATGTCCCCTTTATCAAAAACCACACAACTTCCTACAGTAGCCTCACCCATCGTATGGCTAATGTCAAAACACTCAATACGTTCAATTGTTTCTGATAAGTGCAATGCCTCTCTTAACGCTACTAACTTAGCTGCTTGGTTAGCTGAACTGGCAGCGCGTTGATCAAGCGCCAACTCGGCATTTGTTTGCGCCATTTTCAACCAGACACGTTTATCACCAATTGCATTGTTAATAATTCTAATTTTTCGATTTGCCTGCTCTGTAAAGATTGCAGCAAAGCTCTTTGCATCTATATTAACCCCACATACTATTAGTGGCGGTGTATTTTGTGCCATGTAGTGTTGGGTTAAAAAAGCCTCTACTGTTTCCACCAATGTAGCGTCTTGGCTGTTTTTTGGAAAAAAGCTTTTATCTCCAATATGTCTCCCACCACGAATCATCACCAGATTAATGCAATGCTGTCCATGTAGACTGGCACATGCAATCACATCAGCATCAGACACACTAAAGTCGCTGACAAACTGCTTCGCTTGTACTTGCCTAAGGGCTTGTATGCGGTCCCTGAATACAGCAGCAGCCTCATATGCCTGCGTTTGCGCTGCTGCATTCATTTTTTCACCCAAGGTATTTAACACCTCATTAGCTTTCCCTTCTAAGAACATTGCTGCATGCTGAACATCATGCTGATAATCATCAATGCTAATGTAATCAACACAGGGTGCTGTACAACGCTCTATTTGATATTGAAGACATGGCCTTGTTCGATTAGAAAATACAGAGTTCTCACAAGTACGTAACTTAAATACTTTTTGTAGCAATTGAATACTTTCACGTACAGCAGTGCTACTGGGAAACGGTCCAAAATATTGTGTGTTTTTACGTTGCGCACCACGGTGGAAGGCAAGTCGTGGGTAGACATCGCCAGTAAGCGCGATATAAGGATAAGACTTATCATCACGGAACAGCACGTTATAACGAGGCATCATGCTTTTAATCAAGTTGCTCTCTAGTAGTAGCGCTTCCGCTTCCGTGCGCGTAACCGTCGTCTCAATATCTTCGATTTGAGAAACCATCATTCGCGTTCTGGGGCTGGGTATATTTTTATTAAAGTAACTAGATACTCGTTTCTTAATATCCTTGGCTTTGCCAACATATATAACAGCACCCTCCGCATTTTTCATGCGATAAACACCTGGCAAATTTGGTAGGTTTTTTATAATCGGCTTGGGATTAAACATCACGGAATTTTAACAGTTTATACAGTACTAATGCATTAATGAGGCTTGCTTGTACATACTATCAAAAATCAAAATCAGCTACTCAATGTGGGTTTTTGTCATAATTTTGTCACAGAAAGTTTATTAAAAATCAGCTATATTAGCGGCTATATAAAATTAGGGGGGGGAACAAATGTCATCAAGCAAGAAAGACTATATATCAAAAGCAAAAGAGCTAGCTGGGGAACAAAGGGAACGCGTGCTATCCCGTATGTCAGGCAAATTGCCAAAGAGATTAGAAAAAGACAAATTGACAGAAGATGAAGCAATCGCGATTCAACTTGAATTAGAAGACGAACAGCTCATCGAATGGAAACAGAAAGTAGCTGCTATACGTGAGAAAGAAAATAAGAAAAATAAAAAATCATGAGTTAAACTATAGTGACTTAACCAACCACACTGGAAGGCGTGATGATTAAAATCTTGATTGCAAACCCAAAAGGTGGAAGTGGTAAAACTACCTTATCAACCAATCTAGCTGGCTATTTTGCCAGTAAAGGTAAGAACGTTTGTTTACTTGATTTAGACAAACAACAATCTTCTTATAGCTGGGTTCGTAGAAGGCCTGAACATTTATCAAAAATCAGCACTACCAATAATCCCGATGCACTTACCAAGAAGAAAAATATGGAAATTGCAATCATAGATTCACCTGCTGGAATTCGAGGGGACAAGCTGAGTAATGCGGTTAAGGAAGCTGACTGGGTAATCGTCCCAATGCAAGCTTCAACATACGACATCAATGCAACTCAAGAGTTTATCGACATACTAAAGGCAGAAAAAGCAGTTCGAAAAGAGCGTACTTTTGTTGCTATGTTAGGTATGCGTGTAGCTAGCCGTACCAAAGCCGCTGAAAATCTTGCTCAGTACCTTGATGACAGCGGTTTTCCAGTGATTGGCAATTTACGTAACGCACAGATATACGCTCACACTGCTGAGCACGGCATTAGTATATTTGAGATGCCTGTTTACAAAGCAAAAATAGATTTAGAGCAATGGGCGCCACTGCTCAAATGGATTAGAAATCTAGAAAAATAGAGCAACTATATAATTAGCTGATTATAACCTCACCCAATAGCTGCCCGCCAACAACGCAATCCTCGTGAGCTACTTGCTCTTAACCACTCAGTGGTGATGACTTCGGCTAACTTCCTTTCCAGAAAGCGCCAGCCAAACTTTCTTACTAAGACTTAAAGTAGCAATAAGTAATAGCAATGATATAAATAAGGACAGCAATGGGTCAACTAGTAACCAACCGGTTGCATAGATAATTAAGCCTGCTGCAAGTGCTGCAACAGAACCTAACAAATCACCAATAACATGAAGCAAGGCCGCTTGATGATTTAAACTTTTCTCTTCCTCGCCTTGATGTAATTGTTTTGCGACAATGACATTTACCACCAATCCAACAAATGCAATCGCTATAACATAAGAACCAATAACATCTCGAGGCTGACTAATACGCTCAATCGCCTCAACAATCATCCAAGTGATGACGCCATACATCAAGATAACATTAATAATTGAAGCAATTAACTCAGCATTGCTTTTAATTTTTACTTTTGCTCGGTATACCGCCAACATCGCCAAACCAAGTGACAATGCATCGGAGAACATATGCCAAGCATCGCCCAACAGCGCGAGGGACTGCGTCCAGATGCCGCCTGCAAATTCTACGATAGCGAATACAACAATAAGTAAAAATGGAATCAAAAAAAGATTCCCATGGCTATTATCTGTATGCGCTGGATGATTTTTCTGAGAACTCATAATAAAAAGGATTAACGCTTACTCAAGCGCACCTAGTAAATTTACTTTTTTATTGATATTTGAAAAAATGCCTTTTGCGTTTTTTCCTATCTTCCTCATACCCTTCGCGCACTTCTTCTTGAGCAGCTTTTTTATCAGCTTCTTGTTTTGCTTCCAGCTTTTCTTCAGCAATTAGTTTTTCTTCTGGATCAACAAACCCGTCTTGATTCAGGTCTTTACTATAAAAGCGTTCCTTCATTTGCGCATCCTGGAAAGCTTTATATTCTTCAAAACTCACTTTACCATCGTTATTCTGATCTGCTTTCATCACATCATGAATAGTTTCATCCGCAGCATAAGCGTTACTACCAATAAGTGCTAGTATTACCAATACAATCAAGTTGATTTGCTTCATACCTTCCCCATCTGCTATTAGTTTATTTCTACACTTGCGATAGTGTAACAAAAAAGCAGCGCGCAGCGCCGCTTTTGTTGAGTTAAAACATGGTTATAATTAATTATTGAGGCTTTCTTTCACAACGCTCTTTATGATGATGCCGTGATTTCATGCGATCTCTAGCAGCTTGCCTTTCATCTGCATCAATATAACCATCTCCGTTGGTGTCTCTACGCTTAAAGTGCTCATCCATATATTTCATGCGTGCATTTTTAAACTCTTCATAACTTACTTTTCCATCATTATCAGTGTCAGCAGATATTTCATGCTTTTCAGTTTCATTACCTTCGTGATGGTTAGCATATGCTGCAAAACTACCTAATGCTAAGATAGAAGAAATTAAAACTGTAGTGATTGTATTTCTCATAGAATGACTCCTCATAGTTAATGCAATATTGCATTCTTCTTAATAACGCACATCATCATTTTTTGACCACAAAGCCTACCAATTATTAGATGTAGTCAATTATAATGATCTTTAGTTTCATAAAACCATACTCATGCTAAGTTATCGTCATGCATTTCATGCCGGCAATCATGCCGACATACTCAAACACTATGTCCTTAGTTTAGTGCTTGAATATTTTAATCAAAAAGACAAGCCATACAGCGTAATTGATACACATGCGGGCGCAGGACTATACTCATTTGATGATGCATTCATGCAAAAGAATAAAGAATTTGAAACTGGCATCTCTAGACTACTTAGTGCAGAATCTTTACCTGATTCATTAGGTAAATTTGTTAAATTAATCTGGTCATTCAATCAGAATGAGACACTGAAAAATTACCCAGGCTCTCCAAAAATCACAGAGTCATTTTTAAGGCCCAATGACAAATTATACTTATTTGAGCTACACCGTAATGAGTATGATATTTTATTGAATAATTTTAAGGACAGCGCTCGTAAACAAACCAAAATATCATCACAAGATGGTTTTAAAGGACTTAAGACTTACCTACCTCCCCATTCTAAACGCGGTATCACCATCATAGATCCACCGTATGAAGACAAAAAAGATTATGAGACAGTAGTCACCGCCATAGAAGATGCTTTAAGGCGTTTTGCAACAGGTTGTTACATTGTCTGGTACCCTCAATTAAAGAATAAGCAATTTCTGTCAATGATTGAATCATTACGAGAATTAAGTGCAACAAGCTGGTTGAATGTCTCACTTCAAGTTACAAAACCTTCCCCTGAAGGCTATGGCATGTATGGTAGTGGTTTATTTGTCATCAATCCACCATGGACGATACCTAAAATATTACAAGAGTCACTACCATCTTTAGAGAACCTATTAGGTCAAGATGCAGGGCGTACTTCCGAGTTAACTTACCATATTACTTAAGTAATTAATTTTAGCGCTCATGACAAAACTCAAGGCGGTCACTCTCTCGACCAAAACTTAGCTTATCATCAGTGCGGCCACGAACAAGTTGTCTACTCTCTCTACCAAAGCTTAACTGATCTGTTCTTTTACCAAATACTAAGTTTTGATCATATTTACCTCGTTGTAAGGCAGTATCTTCTTTACCTGGTTGGAGTAAGGCACTCTCTTTACCAAAAGATAAGTTTTCAGACTTTTTGCCCATTTGTAGCAAGGAATCCTGTTTCCCAAAATCAAGGTTGTCGTCACGCTTCCCAGGGGTTAATTGACTACTTTCCTCGCCAAAAGATAAATCAGCAGACTTTTTGCCTTTTTCTAATGGTTGCTCTAATTCTCCTTGCTGCAATGGCCTATTACAATTAGCGACACAATTATGTTGTGCGTCATTCTCTGCACAAGCAAGATGGCTTAAAGAAACAGCTATGATAAATACTATGAATCGCATCATTTTTGTAATCTATTAACGACTATTGCTTAACTATACGCAGATTAAAATAAAAATACTATCCGCTCTATGCCGATTAATCTCAATTTGATCTAATTCGTTGTATAAAAGCAAAAAGCCTCACTAAACTAGTGAGGCTTTTAAATAAAAGCTTGGCAGTGACCTACTTTCGCATGCGAAGAGCATACTATCATTGGCGCAGGTTCGTTTCACGGCCCTGTTCGAGATGGGAAGGGGTGGGTCCAAACCGCTATTGCCACCAAGCATAAACGGTAATGTTAC
>JBFIGM010000121.1:0-6918 GCA_041602315.1 Methylophilaceae bacterium
TCAAGAGATGAAATTGCTGTCGTGCATAACGGAATTATTGAAAATCATGATGAGCAACGCGATCGCCTGATTGCGTTTGGTTATGAGTTTACTTCACAAACCGACACTGAAGTGATAGCACATCTAATTCACCATTATCATGACAAAGGTGAGTGCTTACTATCGTCTGTTAAGCTTGCTGTTAAAGAATTAAGAGGCGCATTTGCCATCAGTGTGATCTCGGTAAAAGAACCAGAAAGTATGATTACAGCTCGTCAGGGCTGCCCTCTATTGCTTGGTTTAGGTGATGAAGCAAATTATATTGCTTCGGATGTATCCGCTGTATTGGCTGAAACACGCAAAGTTATCTACCTAGAAGATGGTGACGTGGCAGAGATAACCGCAAATGGTATTAATATTTGGGATAAAACAGATACAAAAGTATCACGCCAAATACATGTAAGCGATGTGACTTTGGCTAGTTTAGAGCTAGGCCCTTATTCACACTTTATGCAAAAAGAAATACATGAACAGCCGCGTGCTTTGACCGATACCATAGAAGCTTTGATTGACGATGCAAGTTTTTCTCCACTATTATTTGGGATAGAAGCTGAAGCAGTATTTAGCGAAATTGATCGTGTACTAATACTTGCAGCAGGCACTAGCTATTATGCTGGATTAACAGCTAAATATTGGATAGAAGGAATCGCTGGTTTACCTACAAATGTTGAAATTGCTAGCGAATACCGCTATAGAAAATCTGTGCCAAATGCAAAACAGCTAGTTGTCACAATATCTCAATCTGGTGAAACGCTAGATACAATGGAAGCGCTTAAACATGCACAAAGTTTAGGGCAACAACATACGCTATCTATTTGTAATGTTCAGGAAAGCGCACTACCAAGATCTTCTAAACTCGTTTTTTATACTAGGGCAGGTGCGGAGATTGGCGTTGCATCAACAAAAGCATTTACAACCCAATTAGTGGCATTATTTACACTGGCCACTGTGCTGGGAAAACAACGTGGATTAGTTAGTGAAACTGACGAAGAAAATTATTTAGATGCGTTACGTCATCTGCCAGTTAGTGTCCAGTATGCGCTGAACTTAGAGCCACAAATAAGGGAATGGGCAAAACGATTTGGTAATAAAGAACATGCATTGTTTTTAGGTCGTGGTATACATTATCCGATTGCAATGGAGGGTGCGCTCAAACTGAAAGAAATATCTTATATACATGCAGAAGCGTACCCTGCGGGTGAGCTTAAACATGGACCGCTAGCATTAGTAGACAGCAATATGCCCGTTGTTGTGATTGCGCCAAATGATACGCTATTGGAAAAAGTAAAATCTAATATGCAAGAAGTGAAAGCCCGTGGTGGGGAACTGTTTGTTTTTGCCGATGCAGATAGTCATTTTACTGATTCTGACGGAGTGCATGTGATCAGAACACCAAGACATGTTGGGGTTCTCTCCCCTATCCTGCATACGATACCAGTTCAATTACTTGCTTATCATGCTGCTTTGCTTAAAGGTACCGATGTTGATAAGCCTAGAAATCTCGCTAAAAGTGTTACAGTAGAATAGCAAAGAAAGAATACCGCCTGCATCTGTAACGTTCAACTTCGCTAAATTACTGCAAGCGAAATACAGCCTGTGCTTTGAAATGCTTAATATCTAATAATGCTGTCTTTGCGACTAGTGCACTTTTAGACAAAAAGCCACCAACCTATCCATAAACCACTAATTTGGATAATTAATCCCAATATTACATACACAGTATAATGTTTACTGCCGCTTATTATTGCCATAAAACCTTTTGATATGCTGTTGACAGATAAAGCTGTAAGAATAGGAATAACAGCATCAAAGTGAGAAATTTTACCTGCTGCAGCCAGTGAGGCTACGGAAATACTCGCTGAGTGTGAATCAGCTAAACCTGCAATGCCTGAAGCAATAACTAATCCTTTTTGACCCAACCAAGCTTTCAAAGCGGCAGAAATGACTAATACTATTGCAATCATACATGCGAACCATATGGCAGTTTTGATACTAAAGTTCTTATCTTTGAGTGAACTCTTTATATGATCTTTCTTAAAGATTTTGAATGTAAAGAATGCGCCATAGGCAGCAATCACTACGGCTGCAACACATAAAGGCCATTTAAGGATATAGAGTGTTTCCACATGAACTACTGCAAGCAGCAAAGCTAATTGAATAATAGTGGCGAGACTTGAAAAAGTAGCACCGCAGATAGCTGTCTCATTTAAGTTTGGATTACTTCTGGCGCGTTCTCCCATACTTGCGACTGTAGCTGTGCTAGAAATAAAACCAGATAAAAAACCTGCAAGTGGTAATCCAATACGTTGACCTAGCAAACGCAATGCCAGATGACTGACTATATGAATCAACATAATAAAAATAACTATTAGCCACAAATGTCTTGGATTGATTGCGTTAAAAGGACCAAGGTATTCGTCTGGTACTAACGGTAAAATAATTAATGTCGCTGCAGCCAGCATCAAAAACTCATAGAGCTCTGTGCTAGTGACCGTTTTTAATACAAAACCATGGATGCGTTTTTTTGTCAGGAGAAGTAGTGCTGTCAGAATGGCAAGGCTGGCGGCTAGCGAGAGGTAATCAATCGTTAAACCACCTAGAATGAACGTGAATAAAAGACTTATTTCAGTTGTTAGGCCTGGGTCGTTACTTTTATTTGTATAGTATGCGACTGAAATAAAAATCATGATGCTGATTAAGGCAGCTATATGTAAACCGATATGTGTCACAAAAGTAGCAGCACCAAGTAATGCCACAATTGCGAAAGTTCGAATACCTGCTACTGCACCACTATCAGCGCGACGTTTGCTGCGCTCGCGTTCAGCGCCGATAATCAGGCCTATTCCCAACGCTACCGCAAAGTTTAGCCAAAAGTTATCTATACCAGTCATTTGTTCAGCCAATCCCAATGCGTCCTTTCTTTATGTGGCGCATTACGCATGATCCAATCCCATAAGAACGGCGGAATAATTCGTAATATTTTTGCTAGCAGGCCCATTTGCCAGGGAATCACAGTGTAGCGTGATCGACGCTCAATTGCGCATAAACATTTTTCGGCAAAGATATCCGCATCCATTAAAAAAGGCATGTGGTAGGTATTGATGTCTGTCATTGGACTGCGAATATAGCCGGGAGCTATTGTTGTGACTTGAATTTGATAGCGTTGCATTTCAACCCGTAAACTTTCGAGATAAGTGATTACAGCCGACTTGCTAGCACTATAAGCACCTGCACCTGGCAAGCCTCTTATCCCAGCAACACTGGCGATGCCAACAAGTTGCTTTTGATTATCGCTACTAGTTCGCATGGCCTCTATAAAAGGTTGGAAAGTGTTCACCATCCCCATGACGTTAATATCCAAAATTGCCTGAAATGCTGCTTTGTCTTCCTGAAATTCTGTAAGTGTACCGCGACTAACACCAGCAGAGGCGATGACTATATTTGGGCTACCGTATCTATTAATAAAATCATTTGCTGCAATGTTAAGTGCTTCACCATCACGTACATCTAGCTTATAAACAGAACACTTAGTATGAAATTGCCGCGTGAGTACTTCGGACAAGTGCTGAAGCGCATTTAAATTACGACCTACCAGACCGATGATTAAGCCTTGTGCTGAATATTGCTTTGCGTAAGCAGTCGCAATAGCTAAACCTAAGCCGCTAGAAGCACCAGTAATAAATATTTTTTTCATGACTAAGAATATACAATAAAAAACCCACCAAGCTATGGTGGGTTTAAAGTTATTTCAACCTTGAAGGTAATTGAATTTTACTTGCTGACTTACTTACTTTTTTGTCGCGTCTTTACCTTTGCTCTCGCGGATGTTGTTTACAATGTAATTGGTCACTTGTAAGGCTTGCGCATTACCACCAGCCATCGTTCCAGAAGTAATATACTTACCATCAATCACCAGACTAGGTACGCCAGTGGCACCAGATGAGCGGAATATCTGAGCTGCTCGCTTCATGTTTGTATTTACAGTAAACGAGTTGAACGCTTCTTCAACTTTACTACGATCCATTCCGCTGTTAGCAACTAACCAATCTAAGGCAGCTTTTTGATTGGTAGGGTTCAAGCTTTTTTCTTTGTGAATAGCATTGAATAGTTTGCTATGTAATTTTTCAGTGATACCTAGGGTTTCCATTGCAAAGTAAGTTTGTGCCATTGGTGCCCATGATGCATTAGGAATGCCAGGGATACGTTTAAAACTCACATCAGCAGGTTTATTTTTAAGCCAAGCACTGAGCGGTTGTTCCATATGAAAGCAATGTGAACATCCATACCAGAATATTTCCATGACTTCGATTTTTTTTGCATCATCAGTTGGTATGGTTTGAGCGACTGCATCAAACTCTTGGCCTAGCTGTGGTGCTGCAACACTAGCTAGATTGAAGCCAAGTGTGCTAATAAAAAGCATGCATAAAAGTAATAGTTTTTTCATTTTATATCCTAGTGTTTTATTGTTAAGCAGTTTTGCACTCTATAACTAACGGTTTCTGACTCTAAAAGATGACAAAAGATTCCTTTACTTGAATAATTAGTCTTAGTCAGGTTTCGTTTCCGTGTGTATTTTGATCAAATCAGCTTTGAAATTATTAGCTGTTAGCTGATCGCGCATTTTATTAATACTATCAATGTTATTAAATGGGCCAACACGTACTCTGTGCCAAGTACCTTTCTCTGGAATACTTGCTGTTTGGACAATCGCTTCAAAACCTTGCAGTGCTAGTTTTGCTTTAAGATTGTCTGCATCTGCAACGTTTTTAAATGAGCCGACTTGTAAGAAGTAACTATCTTTTTTGACGGTGATGTCTGCATCATTGATTTCTTTAACTGTGACTGTGCTTTCAGTTTCAGGCAGAATGGTATAAAAGTCTAGATCATCTTCAGGTTTTGACGCATCAGGAGCTGTGGCATCAGGTAATGCATCAATTATAGGTGCGTTAATATTTTTATCTTCAAAAGGGCTACTATCACCTTTGATATAGATAGTAAGTGCAACTGTTGCTAGCACGCCAAGTAAAAAGCCAAATAGAAAGCCTGATAAAAAAGGCTTTCCACCGCTTGTTTTTTGTTGTTTGGGTTTGTAATCTCTACTCATTATTGTGCCTAATCTTTAATTGTTACATTTTACTCGGCGCGCTTACACCAAGCAAATCTAAGCCATTTTTCAATACGTGTTTAGTCGCGCTAATTAACGCTAATCTAGATAGTTTAGTCGTCTCCTCCTCGACCAGAAATTTTGTGTCATTGTAGTATCCATGCAATTGGCTTGCGCACTCCTTGAGATAATTGGCTATCGTATGTGGCGCTAAATCAATTGCAGCGCTTTTCACAACTTCTGGGAATTCGCTCAATTTTTGCATTAGTATCGTTTCTTGCGGGGATGTGAGCATATCTAAATCTACATCAATTAGAGTACTAGAATCGCCACCCCATTGCGTCAATACACTACAAATACGTGCATGGGCATACTGAATATAATAGACAGGATTGTCATTTGTTTGTGAACGAGCAAGATCAATATCAAAAACTAATTGCGAATCAGCACGGCGGGCAGCTAAAAAATAACGGGTTGCGTCACATCCCACCTCATCAATCAAATCGCGCAACGTAACATAGCTGCCAGCACGTTTAGATAATTTAACTTCTTCCCCGCCTCGCATCACGGTAACCATTTGGTGCAGTACATAATCTGGCCAACCCTGTGGTATACCGATATTGAGTGCCTGTAGACCTGCTCTCACCCTTGTTATCGTACTATGGTGATCAGCGCCTTGCTCATTAATGACTTTCGTAAAACCACGCCTCCATTTTTCAAGATGGTAGGTTACGTCTGGGACAAAATAGGTGTATCCACCCTCTTTTTTTCGCATAACACGGTCTTTATCATCGCCAAAATCGGTTGTGCGTAGCCAGAGTGCGCCCTCTTCTTCATAGGTATGGCCGCTTTTTATCAAAGCCTCTACGGTTTCCTCAACTTTGCCGGATTGGTAGAGTGCGCTTTCTAAGGAAAAAACGTCAAATTGAATTTGAAATGCTTTTAAATCCAAATCTTGCTCGTGTCTCAGGTAGGCAACACTAAAATGTCTGATAGATTCTAAATCAGATAAATCGCCACTAGCAGTAACTTTAATGTCATCAGCAACGACAGTTTGTTTGGCTAAAAAAGCACTGGCAATATCATTAATGTACTCACCATGGTAACCATTTTCTGGGAATCGTTCATCACTAGGCGCAATACCTTGCGCGCGAGCTAAAACTGAAAGCGTTAGATTGTCAATCTGCGCCCCAGCATCATTGTAATAAAACTCACGCGTGACTTCCCAGCCATTGGCAGCCAAAATACGTGAAAGGCAATCGCCAACAGCAGCGCCGCGACCATGACCAACATGTAATGGACCTGTGGGGTTTGCTGAAACAAATTCAACTTGCACCTTTTCGCCTTTGCCAGTTTTGTTGTGGCCGAATTGGTCTGCAGACTGCAAAATTTCTTTTACCACGCTATGCTTGGTTGTTGCTGCTAAGTAGAAATTAATAAAGCCTGCGCCAGCAACTTCTATTTTTTCTATTGCATTATGTTGAGGCATGGCCTGTATAAGTTGCTCTGCGATTACACGTGGATTTTGGCGCAATGGTTTTGCTAGCATCATGGCTAGATTACTGGCAAAATCGCCATGAGCAGCTGATTTTGGACGCTCTAAGATGATATTTAATTGATCAGTGTCTGCAATAAGCGTTTTAGCCGCTTGCAACAATAGGTCTGAAATGATGTTTTTCAAGGGTCGTTTCTTAAAAAATGAACTGGTTGTTATGAATGTGTTACATTAAATCTTCGAAGCCAGTATTTTAACTCAATAAGCGCTGACACTAAAA
>JBFIGM010000122.1:0-6863 GCA_041602315.1 Methylophilaceae bacterium
AACCATCGTATGGGTGATTAATAAAGATGGCATTGCCAACCCTCGAGAAGTAACCATTACAGCATTTTCAGAAGAAGGTGTCGGCGTGACTAGCGGTTTAGAGCCAGGGGAATTGGTTGCTGTAGCTGGTGTTCACACGCTGGTAGCGGGCCAAAAGGTAACACCACAATTGTGGACAAGAGAGCAATAGCGTGGCCGAATCTGATAGCAGCAATCCTTCAGCATTTAATCTATCCGATTGGGCCTTAAAGCATCAAGCATTAGTCTTGTATTTAATGCTCATGCTGATTGTGGCAGGCATACTTAGCTATACTAAGTTAGGCCAATCAGAAGACCCCCCTTTTGCCTTCAAAGTTATGTTGGTGCGTACAAGTTGGCCTGGCGCCAGTGCAATTGAGGTAGAGCAACAAGTAACCGACAAAATAGAAAAAAAATTACAGGAAACACCTCACCTGGATTACACCAGTAGTTTTTCTCGGCCTGGCGAGTCGCTTATTTTTGTCGTCATAAAAGACAATACATTTTCAAAAGAGATTCCTGATATCTGGTATCAGGTACGTAAAAAAGTAGGCGATATTCGCCATACTTTGCCTGGTAGCGTACAAAACGTGAGCTTCAACGATGAGTTTAGTGATGTCTACGGCACCATGTATGCCCTTACTGGGGATGGCTATGATAATTTTGCGCTAAAAGAGCAAGCAGAGGTGATTCGTAATGAATTACTAAAAACACAAGATGTAGAAAAAGTGGATTTTTTTGGTGAGCAAGAGCAGCGAATCTACATCGAATTTTCTAATGCCAAGCTTGCGAATATTGGTCTCAATAGTAGCCAGCTTATCAATATTTTACAGACACAAAACACGATTGTTTCCGCTGGTACCTATGATTCACCAAAAGAGCGTATACGCATTGATGTGTCTGGTCGATACGAAAGCTTAGACGACATACGCGAGACACGGTTTAGAGTGGGTGACCAAGACTTTAAACTAGCTGATGTTGCAAAAGTTTATCGTGGCTACGAGGATCCACCGCAAGATACAGCAAGGTTTAATGGACAGGAAACACTGCTACTGGGTGTCAGTATGGTGCAAGGTGGCGATGTTATCCACTTAGGCGAGGCGTTAGATAAAAAAATAAAACGCATTCAAAATGAATTGCCTGTTGGTCTAACACTAAAAACAGTGACGTCACAATCTAAAATCGTTGCTGCTTCGGTGAATGATTTTGTCGGCTCACTCATCGAGGCGCTGGTGATTGTGTTAGGAGTCAGTCTGCTTTCGCTGGGTTTAAGAACAGGTATCGTCGTCGCTATATCAATTCCTGTGGTGTTGTCTGCCACGTTTTTGTTTATGTATTTGTTTGATATTGGCTTGCACAAAATATCACTGGGTGCATTGATATTGGCGCTGGGCTTACTTGTTGATGATGCCATTATTGCCGTAGAAATGATGTCGTCAAAAATGGAACAAGGCTGGGATAGGATTAAAGCTGCCTCGTTTGCATTTCACTCAACCGCAGTGCCAATGCTCACTGGCACAATGGTTACAGTTGCTGGTTTCTTACCAATCGCAACAGCAGCTTCATCTACTGGCGAATATACGCGTTCAATCTTTCAAGTATCAGCCATTTCTTTATCGCTGTCATGGATTGCAGCGGTTGTGTTTGTTCCTTATCTTGGCTACCACTTACTACCAGATTATTCAGAAGCACCGAAAAAACCAAAGCTAATTTCCTGGCTAAAAAGTAGGTTAAAAATGAAAGATGACGACGACAACCATCATCATGACATTTATAACACCAAGTTTTATCGTGCTTTCAGACAGCTATTAATAGTCTGTGTACGTTACCGTAAAACGGTTATTCTTATTACCGTGGCGACTTTTGTCTTATCGGTGATTGGCTTTGGCAAAGTGCAACAACAGTTTTTCCCAGATTCTACACGACTAGAAATTGTAGTGGATTTACGTTTAACGGAAGGTGCTTCTTACCATGCCACCAATGCTGAAGTAAAAAAAGTAGAGCAATGGCTTAGGGAGTGGAATAAAAAACATAATGGATTAGAAAATTTCGTCGCTTACATTGGTACAGGTGCACCACGCTATTATTTGCCATTGGATGTACAAATGCCGCACAAAGGTTTCGCACAATTAGTCATTTTGTCTAAAAGTCTGGAAGCACGCGAGCTGCTCCGCAGCGATCTTTTAGACTTATTTCAACACCATTTCCCAAGCTTACGCGCTTCAGTGATTCGCTTAGAAAATGGACCACCGGTTGGTTTTCCTGTGCAGTTCAGAGTGGATAGTTATGACATTCCAAAAGCGCGACAAGTAGCCAATCAAATCGCGGACATTATGCGTGCCAATCCCAATCTGATGAATGTGCAGCTTGGTTGGGAAGAGCCGAGTAAAGTCATAAAAATTAGTATCAATCAAGAAAAAGCGCGTTTAGTCAATGTGAGTTCAGTTGATGTAGCCAATACCATCAATGGTGCCATCAATGAGCTAAAACTATCCGAGTTCAGAGAGGGTAAAGAGCTGATTGATTTAGTGGCAAGAGGAACGCAACTGGAAAGAACCAACCTGTCAAGACTACAAAATTTAGTCGTTACTTCTCCAACTGGGCAAAATGTGCCGCTGTCTCAAATTGCAAAAATTAGCTATGAGTTTGAAGAAGGCGTCATTTGGCATCGGAATCGTGTGCCATCAATAACCGTGCGAGCGCATTTGCGAGGTAATATCCAAGCCCCAGTCGTTTCTAATCAGATAGAAGAAAAACTAACAGATATTAAAGCCAACTTGCCACTGGGAGTAACAATTGAAACTGGAGGTGCAGTTGAGGAGTCCAGCAAAGGAAGTGCTTCTGTAGCGAAAGGCGCGCCACTGTTCTTAGTAGTTGTGCTGACTTTATTAATGATTCAATTGCAAAGCTTCTCAAGGGTATTTTTAGTCTTGCTCACTGCCCCACTCGGCTTAATAGGTGTCACCATTGCTTTATTATTATTCAATCAACCATTTGGCTTTGTTGCTATGTTGGGCAGTATTGCCTTATCTGGCATGATCATGCGCAACTCCGTGATCCTAATCGATCAAATTGAGCAGGATAAAGCTTCTGGTATGGAAACCTGGCAGGCCGTGATTGAATCAACCATCAGACGGTTTAGACCAATCGTGCTTACTGCAGGCACGGCTATATTGGCGATGATTCCTTTAACAAGAAGCGTGTTTTTTGGACCAATGGCAGTGGCTATTATGGGTGGGTTGGCAGTCGCAACATTGTTGACGGTATTATTTTTACCAGCGCTCTATGCTGCTTGGTTTAAAGTCAAAATGCCTAGCCAAACCTAAATGCTGGAATAACCCACAACATGCGATGCATTACATTATAATATTGAGAAAACTGATGAGGTTAGTAAGAGATGACAGTGCGCACAAATCAAAGTAATGAAAAAGCTCGGTTTAACATGATTGAGCAACAAATCCGCACATGGGAAGTGCTGGATCCCAAGGTGCTGCAATTATTGCATGAGGTGCCGAGAGAGAATTTTGTACCAGAAGCTTATCAAGGCTTGGCATTTGCCGATATTGAGATACCACTTGGTTCAGGACAATCCATGCTTTCTCCAAAACTGGAAGCACGCATACTGCAATCACTCAGCATTAAGCCCACAGATAAAGTTTTACATATCGGCACGGGTAGTGGTTATTTCACAGCATTACTTGCCCATCAAGCAGCGCATGTTTACTCATTAGAGATTGATCCTGAACTTAATGCAACAGCGTCGTTCAAATTAGCGCATAACAATATTCACAATGTAACCATGGAATTAGCCAACGGCGTGAAAGGCTATCCAGCGCAACAACCCTACGATGTGATTGTATTTACAGGTTCTTCACCAGCAGAACCACCAAACCTGCGTGAACAATTAAAGATTGGCGGTGTCATGTTTATTGTATTAGGCAAAGCACCAGTGATGGAAGCAACGCTTATACAACGCGTTTCTGAAACAGGCTATAAAGAAGATGTACTGTTCGAGACTTGCATTCCTGAGTTGGAAGGGGCAACACAACTCGAAGGATTTACTTTTTAATTAATGAAAAAAACCATCTTATTATTGTTGTTAGTTGTGTCTGGCTTTGCTTATGCAGAGCCAGAGGCGGCACCACCTACATATAAAGCACAAAGTGACTCGTTAAAAGATAGTCAGCATCAATCTACAAATCAGCAAGATTTAATGGAAATCTACCAGCAAGCACTCGCAAATGATCCAACGCTTGCCTCTGCATTGAATGCTAACAAAGCAGCACAGGAAATTATTGAGCAAGGCAAAGCATTATATCGACCCTCGATTAATTTTAATGCCAGCGGTGCTCGCTCAAATACGGACATCCGCTTTTTGGAGGAGAACATACCAGGTGGTCGCGCAAATTTTAATACTTATCGCGCAACAATTGAGGCCAGACAGCCCATTTATAATAAACAAAATTTAGTCCAGATAGACCAAGCAGAAACACAAGTCAGCCAGGCAGATAAGCAATACCATTTAAGCCAGCAACAGCTCATCACTAGAGTCACGGAGGCTTACTTTGATGTGCTGATTGCACAAGACCAAATTGGACTAATCGAAGCGCAAAAAGAAGCTATTCTTAGTCAGCTTGAGCAAGCAAAAGCCACCTTTGAAGTTGGCACGGCAACTATAACTGATGTCAATGAGGCGCAAGCACGTTACGATTTGGTGGTATCTCAGGAAATTGCAGCACGCAATCAATACCTGATTGCACAGCGCGCTATACAGGCCATCACCGGTCAGCTGCCAGAGTCATTATCCACGGTGAAGGCTGATATTAATGTTGTGCCACTGCAAGAAGGTATGGAAGATTGGCAAGAGATTGCCAGAAAAAACAATTTGAACATCCAGATTCAGCAGGATGCACTAAAGCTGGCAGAGCAGCAAGTGGAGCTGGCTAACGCAGGACACTTACCAACGCTAGATGCCATTGCCAGTTATGCACATAGCTATACGGATGGTAGTCCTACGCCTTTTAATGCGGGTAACGAATTACAAAATGCAACCATTGGCTTGCAGCTGGATATCCCTATTTACTTGGGTGGTTCAGTTAGTTCGCGCGCAAGACAAGCGGTGCTGAACAAGCAAAAAGCACAAAATGATTTAGATTTGGCACATCGTCAAACAGACTTAGAGGCGCAACGGGCATATTTAAATTTGAATACCAGCATTGCGCAGGTAAAAGCATTAGAACAAGCGCTAATCAGTAGCCAAAGCCAATTGGATTCAACCACGCTAGGCTATGAAGTGGGTGTGCGAACCAGTGTAGATGTACTCAATGCACAACAACAATTATTTTCGGCCAAGCGCGATTTATTACAGGCCAGATATAATTATCTTGTTAATGTAGTACGTTTGAAATTTGCAACAGGTATTGTCGCTGAAGCAGATTTGCAGGAAATTAATCAGCAACTACTGGCAGCCTCTAACGGAGCGCAATAACACGATGACGATTGCAAATGCCGACCAAAGTCAGTTAGTGATTATCGACATACAAACCAAACTATGTCATGTGATGCCGGCAGAAGACATGCAAACGGTTATTAAAAATACAGGTGTCCTATTGCAAGCTGCTAATCTGCTGCAAGTGCCGGCAGTGGCGACCGAACAATATCCACAAGCCCTTGGTGAAACAACACCAGATGTCAGTCAATACTTTGGCGGTCTTAAACCAATTGCTAAAACTGCTTTTTCAGCCTGTGCTGAGCCTAAATTTAAAGCCCATTGCCAGCGAGATAAGTCGCACATTATCCTTGTCGGTTTAGAAACGCACATTTGTGTTTTACAAACAGCGTTAGATTTTATTGCACAAGGCAAGCAGGTGTTTGTAGTGGAGGATGCGGTTATCTCACGTAACCCTAGCAATAAAGCCAACGCCATTGCGCGCATGCGCGATGCGGGCTGCATCATCACCAACACAGAGTCAGTGTTATTTGAGTGGTTAGGCAATGCCCAGCATGAGGCATTTAAGGTGTTATCCAAACTAATTAAGTAGGCCGCATAGATGAATTGGAAAATCATCTTATTCATTGTCTTAATTGCCTACGGTGGCTACCAACACTTTCATCAAAGTGATCCCAATCAATTCGTTGCCAGTCAACCTACAGCTGAGGGTGTAGTGAGTATGAAGGGCTATCAGATTACACCATTAGAACCGTTTGATATGCATGCACGAGTGCTGTCATCCAAACACTATAGCGCAGACAAAGAGGCTGATTTGGTTCCAGTCGATTTAGCCTTGGGCTGGGGCCCAATGGCAGACCTCCAGATATCCAGCCAAGTACAGGTGACGCAAAGTAGCCGCTGGTATCATTGGCGTGTTGAAACATTTCCCATCCCGCGACGGGAGATTGAAACCAATAGCGCAAATATGCACCTTATCCCCGCTACACCTGCTATTGCAGCAGCCATTCAGTCTGCCAAAGCAGGGCAAATGGTGCGCTTCACGGGTGACTTGGTAGAGGTTGTAGATCCAGCAAAAGGCTGGCGCTGGAAAAGCTCACTAACGCGCAATGATACAGGTGC
The DNA here is from genome assembly GCA_041602315.1 of Methylophilaceae bacterium. Classification (GTDB taxonomy): domain Bacteria; phylum Pseudomonadota; class Gammaproteobacteria; order Burkholderiales; family Methylophilaceae. The sequence continues at coordinate 6,590 of JBFIGM010000122.1, forward strand.
TGGGGCATGTGAATTGGTGTTGGTTAAATCGTTTACTGTACTTTAGTCATCAACCAAAGAAGCTTTAACCGATAAATAAGGTGCAATAATAATCATCATTTTTTGTGTTGCCCCAGTTGCTGCCTGACTATAAGCAACGGCTGCCTTACTCATCGCTTGGCGCTGATCCGTTTCAAGCATCAATAGCTGAACTTTTTTGTTTAGGTTTTCTACATCGTTCACGCGTAGTGCAGCGCCTTTTTCAACAGCGGCTTCACTTGCTTCAGCAAAATTA
>JBFIGM010000123.1:0-6794 GCA_041602315.1 Methylophilaceae bacterium
AAAATTATTAGCTCATATCAATCTCAGATCTAATACGGAGAGAAAAATTACTCCCCCCCCCCCTCTAAAAATAACGCTCGCACTAAATGTCATGAAGCAGACGGTCAATGTGCTCAGGATACCAAAGATTTGACCGCCCCCCCTAAAGCACCCCAATTATAAAAATCAAAAACTTCAAGCAAGCTGAACCAAATTTATAAGCTGTAATTTTAATCAGATAACTAATAACTAAGGAAAGTACTAAATACAATAAATTATTGAGTTCTATATATCTCGTGCATTTCAGCTAGATTAAACAATTAGTAAAAATATAGATTTAACTCTTGAATATTTTCGCTGTTGTACTTTTGTAAAACCCATTCACACACAGTTGAACTTTGAGTGATAGCTTTTTTTGATTAAGACAAGTTCAGACACTTAAGACACCAAGTATTTCTTGGGTCTTAGCAGACTTAACTTTTTTTAACTGAGTTAAGACAGTTCAGACAAATTGGCTTATACAGTCTTATGCGGAATTTTTAACCGGAGACATTTTCAGACAACAAACCAAATACTTTCGAGTTTATTCTGTAAACATCTTGCTTGCCTTCTGCTGGAAGCCGTTCATTCCTGGTATAGGCATTCCCCGATTTAGGCCTCAACAATGCACCGCGCTCATTTAGCAACTTCTGAACAACTCTATAATCATAGCCTGAGCATATCTCTGATCTAAAAGTTTCGACATATACAAAGTACTCCGTATCACGAGCTTTCTTTTCATCACCTTCACTGTAATACTCACCTGTATAAACAGGCTTACTATCTATATCTTTGATGTCAAAATGCTTGCGGTAGCCTGCTTTATTTAGAGTCTTAGGTGCATGTTGTGAGGTGTCGCTTGCAGGTCGCTCCCAATCGCTAAAGCGGCTCTCTCCATGTAATTCAAAAAAACGTTGAACCTGTGCCATCATGCCTTTTTCTTCTGCGTTCCCCGTACCACCACGCTGCGTAAGCCATGCATTAAAACATAGCTCAGTTGCCTTCATCGCTTCACCCTTATCCCAGCCTGTAATACCCCAGGTGGTAGCAATTTCCCCTGCCGCTGCTATTAAGGCAAAGCGCAAGGCAGCCCTATTTGCTTGACCGCCAGCCTCACTAGTTAGATGTTTTTCAATGAAACGTTTTTGCAACTTTTTGATGTATACGTTAGCCTTGTCCAGGTTCTCTACTAATTTTTCTAAAAATGCTACGGAAGCAGCACCATAATATTGAGTTGTAGCCTCGCTTAACCTTTTGCTAAACGCCGCTCCGCTTTTATGCTCATATAGTGTTTCAAATAAGCCGTAACCTTTACCCGCATCGGCGGGAATATCTAACATGCGCACTTCTTGCCCAGCTTTAGGTTTACGTCCTACTAAGGCCATGTGTTCTGTTAAACCAGCTTCACCACTAGACAAAAACAATAAACGCCATGTGGAGGCTTCTCGCATTGCCCCTGTCCGTAAACTTCTCACTTTCCCCGTCCCATTGGCAAGCATATAAGCTACTTCGCCTGCTGCTTTAGGATCTACCTGTGATAACTCATCTAACACCAGCAAACAGTCGGAATGCTGTGCAGCTAAACTTTCAAGTCCGTTATCAGTAGCTCGCCACCTTTGCAGATAATCAGGCCCTCCCCATACGGAAGAAGCCACCCTTAAAGCCGTTGTCTTTCCAGTACTTGAATCGCCTCTATAGTGTACCCCTCCGCTTTCCATCCCTGTAGTTTCTAACAACGGGCTGGCAAACGCTGTACTTATGGCAAAAACCAAACGGGAGTTATTAGCACAAGGTTTAGAAATATGAGTTTGCCATTCGATTAATGATCCTTTTTGTTTAAAGGTACTTTCTTTATTAATAGCCGATTGAAAGATAATTTTTTCTTGTTGCTTGTTACCTATTGTTTTATTTGGCATGACAAAGCTTCTTTCATGCCATCCTGTGCGTTCTACACAACGTGCGCGAGCTTCTATATTGGCAGTTTGGATATATTGCGTTAACAGGTTGCGTGCTTTGGTCATAGTGGATATTTGCAAACCCATAGAGAGTAAAATGCCTCGATACTCTGTACCATCACCGCGTAATAAATCCATTGGCATGGCCCATGCATGATGCACACCATCTAAATCATCAAATTCAAGTAAACGCCCCCACGCTTCATTTTTTGCATCACGTGTGACCGCGGTTACTTCAAATTTTGAACATATCCATATTGGAGGAACATCATTGCCAGCATCATTCTTACCAAAGTAGTAAAGACCATTATCATTCATGTGAAAGTGGCTTCCGCAGTTTTCAGCTGAGTCAGATTGCAAGGCTTTATGTCTTTTTGCCTTAGCCTTCTCACTTTTGAAGAAATCGGGCCTCTCACTTAGATCTTTAAAAGCATCTATTGTTAAGCCACTAATTAACAGATCCGCTGCATCGCCTTTATCTGGCAGGCTCGAGAAGACTTTATGGTTAATTGTTTTAATACTAGCGGCTCCCGCCTCTTCTAGAAGATGAATAATGGCATCCATGCACCTTTTACCAGCTGCATCATTATCAGGCCACAACCAAACATTTCGGCGTTTGAGCGGTTGCCAATCAGTTTTATTAGGGCTTTGTGCACCATTTAGCATAGTAGTTGTAACAGCATCTGGTAATAATGTTGCTGCTGCATCTGCTGCTTTTTCTCCTTCGCATACCACTACCAAAGCATCTGGTTGATTAATAATTTTATCTAGATTGTAAAGTGGCCTAGGTTCTAGTAACCCTTGCCAACGCCATTCACGCTTTTTACTTTTGTTATGCTGACAGTAAGTTAGCGGTGCAAATTGCTTACTTCGACTATCAACTTTCGCATCGAAACGATACACATAGCAGGCTACCCCATTCACCAAACGATAAACCCATTTAACTGCTGGAAGTCCATGCTTAAAATGTGTTTCAGGCGGCGGCGGTGCATGAACCGGCACAGGTAGCAAAGCTACCCATTCAGACTGTAACTTTATAGATTTTGCCTCAGTCTTGCCTGTATTGCTTTGCGTACTTGCGGCGTGTTTATGTGTTTCATTGTTTTGGTAAGGAATTCCTAAAAATATGCCTAAAGCTTTAGCCGCTTCAAACTGGCTTAAGTCTTCAAGGTATGCGACTAAGGCGACTAAATCACCGCCACTTTTGTCTATAGCAAAATCCGACCATGCGCCAGTGTTTAAATTTATTTTGAAGCTGCCTACTTGGCTGTCTGCACGTTTAGGATTGAGAATAACGTATTCATGCCCTTCGCGTTTTCCTCCAGCAAGCCAATTACCAAGCACACTGTCAATAGAACTTAAAGCAACTGACGCAATCTGTTTGATGTAGTTTCTAGGCATCAGTACCCTCTTGAAGAACTATATAAATTTTGTATCGTAAAGCTGCAATGCTGTATTCTGGTAATACTTCGATACCCAATTCATTAGCTTTATCTATTGTAGCGGAATCATTTATAAGCCAAGCATCAGGATATTTGTTTTTGTTGAAATTATTTACTTTTGATGCTCTGCTAGCCTCGACCATTTCATAAATTTTCACAGTAATATCGTGTGAAACAGCTTTACCAAAAATAGCTTTTGCACTGGCATTTGCAAGCTTTAAGGTGTCATGTACTTCAACCACCGCATCAATGATAAACTCCGGCTTGTTTGGTGCTTTCGATAGATTAGTAACTGCCTTATCAAAAGCATCAGTTAAGTCATATAAATTACTCATTATTGCACCGCCTTTTCATCAGCAATACGTTTAATCAGATCGTGTATATCTTCGGCTTTCCATGCCGTAGTGTTTTCGCCTAGCTTGATGGGTTTGGGATATTTCCCGGATTTAATACCAGCCCACCATGTGGACTTACCAATTGGAATAACTGCAAGAATTTGAGGAAGGCGAACAAAGCCTGTTTGAGGGATTAAATTACTCATAAGATATCTCCTAATAAATGCATCCGACTAGATGCAACAGGAGCTATCTTGATATCATATAAAAACTATGTAATGCCGCTATTTTTTAAAATTTCGTGGAATTCTGCATTGCATTTCTTTTGACTGTAGTAATACTTACTAACAGTAGTTTTCCCAAGTTTGAAATGTTCTCCAACTACTTCAAATAGCCCATCATCTATGGGCAACCCTTTCTTTATTTCTTCTTCGACATATTGCCAAACCTTAAATTTTAGCCTGTTTTCACTTCTAAGCGCTTTGAGGTGTGTTCCTTTAGGATATGGCAATCCAAAAACTTTATCCCATGTTTTATATTTTGCAAAAATAAGTACATCCGCATACCGTTTAATGAATGCATATGCAATCCAATCATTAAGAGGCAGATTACAGGACGCACAATAATATATTGCTGCAAGTAATGCTGCTTGATTCCCTTCTTCAAATTGCTTACGTAAGTCCTCTATTTCACTAAGTGCATACGATTGTCGAAACCCCAAATCACAAACATTAGCATTAGGATTTTTTTTAAGATATTCATCAAAAGACACAAAGTAATGAGCTGGGTTTTTATCAATCATGGAGCACCCCTTCTAAGCGCAACCTTCAAGTATGGAAAGCTACACCAGCGGGTGAAGGTTCCCGCCTTTCGCATGGCCGTGCTAGGGGTAACTAAAAGTAACTATTACATACATATATGCTGATACATTTTCTAGTGAATATTCGCCAAGCGAAGCAATACACGCGAAAATCTAGCCTGTAAGTGTACTCTAATGTGCTTGCTAGGACGCTTTGTCTTAACTGTCTTTAACTCTACAAAAAAAGTTAAGACTGTTGCAAGCCAATAAAAACGAGGTGTCTTAACTATCTGAACTTGTCTTAACCCAAAATAAACACAAGTGAAAGTTAATGACTAAAAAATAGTTAGTGCTTCAGTGTAGTCCATTTTTTTAATTTGAACTAAATTCATTAAATTTTTAGACTTAATCTGCCCTGCTATAAGAGCAAAATTAAACCGCATAGCTTTATCCACTATCTCTTTTGGATAGCCCTTATAGGCTTGTACATGAATCCGCATAGTTCGATTGTGAAAACTCCAAAACTCTCCGAAATACAGCCATTCGCACTTGATATCCAAAGCCATTGCAATACCAGTCGGTTTTTGCAGAAAAATATGACTTTTACCGACTAGCATTCTTTTAGCCACTGGCTTAGATACCTGCAAGGTTTTTGCTAAATGGATGTGCATGTTTTCTTGAGCCACGCCATCATAGGTAAGCACAGCTTTTAATCTTTTACACATTAAATTGATCCTATCAGCTGCCATAATTTTTACCATCTATCAACATCACCTTAGCACCTGACTTAAGAGCGTCTAAGTAATCTGCCCACGTTTGCATCATTACTTTACGGTCTTTAAGAAACTGTGCTCTCTCGTATGCTGTACCTAGTGGGTTGGCTACTGAGTGGGCAAGTTGTCTTTCTATGTGTTTGGGATCTAAACCTAGCTCTTGCTCACCTAATGTTTGTGCAATCGCTCTAAAACCATGCCCTGTAATTTCTTGTTGTGTGTCATAGCCCATGTTTCTAAGTGCTGCATTGATCGCATTTTCGCTCATCGGACGCTCGTGAGTTCTGCCTCCTGGAAAAACATAAGTACTATGCCCTGAATAATCGTGCATGGTCTTTATTATGTCGACTGCTTGATGAGATAACGGCACGATATGTTGTGTTTTGGTTTTACTTACCAGATAACGCCATTCATTGTTATCGAAGTCTAAATCTGACCACTTCATATGCCTGAGTTCGCCAATGCGCTGAAAAAGCAAAGGTGCTAGCTTTAAAGCGCATTGCACAGTTAATGTACCTTTGTATTGTTCAATATTACGCAATAGTCCGGCAAAGTCTTTTGGCTCGATCATCGCCGCCATATTTTTAACTACAGGCGGCGGTAATGCTCCTTTAAGATCAGGTGCTGGGTTATAGTTCGCTAAACCCTTTTGTATTGCATATCTAAATACTTGCCCAGAGGTCGCAATAACACGATGAGCAGTTTCTAGTTTGCCTTGCTTCTGTAAAATCTCTGATGCAGCTAGTACTTGTGGTGCAGTAATACTATTAATTGGCTTTTTACCAAGTGTTGGGTAAAGGTAAGCTTCAAGCCATCTTTTAACCCTTCTTTGATGTCGCTCTGATTTATTGGAGTTATGTAACGCATGCCATTCATCTGCGATTGCTTGGAATGTGTTGGTAGCAGCAATTTTCTCTTGTGCCTTTTTATTTTTTCTTATTTCACTAGGATCGTAACCCGCTGCTAAATCTTTTTTTGCTTGATCTCGCCTTTCTCTAGCTTGTTGTAAAGAAATTTCAGGATAGACACCCAAACTAAGCATTTTGGCAATGCCATTAAAGCGATATCGAAATCGCCACCACTTAGCACCTGTAGGCTTTATGTATAAACTTAAACCGCCACCATCCGCTACAGAGTAAGTATTCTGCTTAGGTTTTAAAGCTTTTATAGCTGTATGCGTAAGCGGCATGTGAGTAACTCATTGTGAGTAATTTTAAGTTACACACTAAGTTACTCACTTTTTTATTGGATGTCAACGGATTGGATTAAACCGCCTAACATTATAAGCCATTTGTTTATAAGGGTATTTTTTAAAATTTGGACTGCTTTGGATTGGATGAAACTATAAAATGGTGCCCGGGGCCGGAATCGAACCGGCACGGCCGCAATGGCCGAGGGATTTTAAGTCCCTTGTGTCTACCAATTTCACCACCCGGGCGGGTGATTAGTTTTCTTATGAAAACATTTTATGT
>JBFIGM010000124.1:0-6793 GCA_041602315.1 Methylophilaceae bacterium
AATATGTCAAAAAACTGAGACCCTAAGTCCCGCCACAAAACTTACTATTTAATTGTCAATTACGACAACTAAACCCGTAAAACTTAGGAGATATAAGATGTTTAATAATCGTTTCAAAATAGCAATCGGCGTTCTATCGCTTCCAATTGCGATTGCTGCAACCCCAGTACTAGCTGCTGATGAACATAACACCGTACCTGGACTGACTTATGCAGGTGCTCCACTTGGCTTGCATGGTGTTGATCCTGTTGCCTTTCTCGCCATTGGTAATCGTATTGATGGCACTGATAAATTCACTGGCGTACACGAAGGTGTTGCGTATTACTTTGCATCCGAGGACAACCTAAAGACGTTCAAAAATGCACCTGATCAATATGTACCTGAATATGGCGGTTTTTGTGCTTTTGGTGCATCAGTTGGTAAAAAGTTTGATGGTGACCCGCGCTACGCTTCCATCCATAACAACAAACTTTACGTTTTTTTAAATGAAGCTGTACTGAAGGAATTTAACAAAGACCCGGATGGCACCATTGCTAAGGCAAATCAAAATTGGAGCAAAATTCAGCATAAAGCTGCTGTTAGTCTGTAGTAGCAAGCCCCACAATCAATAGCTAATGCGGCAATAAATCATTGCCGCATTTTTATACCTAACTCACTTTTGTGCGCTGTCTAGTAGATACTGAATTCTTTCTTGTAAGTTAGGTAAAACATCTTCTACAAACCACCCATTGCGCTTCAACCAACTATTATTTCGTGGACTTGGGTGAGGTAGCACGATCTGATTTGGCCATTTCAATGGCCATGATTTCACCGCGTCTGTCAGTGTTTGTTTATCATCAGGGTAATAGTATTGATAAGCATACTGCCCAATCACAATTGTTAGCGCCACATTAGGTAGCGTAGCTATTAATCTTGTCCGCCAGTGCTCAGCACACTCTGGTCTTGGAGCTAGGTCGCCTGATTTCCCCTTCCCTGGATAACAAAAACCCATCGGTAAAATCGCCACTTTATGGGTATCGTAAAAGTCATCCTCGCTTAGTTTTAACCAGCTACGCAAACGGTCACCGCTTGCATCTGCAAAGGGTTTGTTAGCCATATGTGCTTTTATGCCTGGCGCCTGGCCAGCGATTACGATTCTAGCGCTTGGATGTAATTGCAGAATGGGCCTTGGTGAAAAAGGTAGTGATGACTCACACTTTTTGCATGCATGCACCTCTTTTAACAAAGGCTCAAAATATTCAGCCATTTTCGTTTCCCAAAAAAGAAGCTTACTGGCAATTAACCAGTAAGCAATAGTTTATAGCTCTGTCTATAGATTCACCAAAGGAAAATCAACTACGGTGTCAGCAATATTATTTGTATAGTTAGTCATCATATTAATAATCACATTTGCAATCACTTCTATGATCAAAGCATCAGTTAAGCCTTTAGCGCGTAAATCTTCTAATGTATCAGGATCGAGCATGCTGCGACTGACTACAATTTTTTTTGCAAATGAAACGATTAAATCATCAATTGCTTCTATGGCACCACCAATGCGCGCCCGTTCAATTTCTGACTCAGTCAAGCCTGACACCTTCGCCAACATGGTATGTGCACTTAAACAATAACGACATAAATTTACCTGCGCAACTGCTAGCGCAATCATTTCACGTTGTTTGGCTGTTAATAGCCCAGATGTCAGGTTTTCAGAAAATTGCAGATAACTATCTAGCACTGGTTTAGAGTGTGCAAATGTAGCAATTAAATTTGGCACCATGCCTAACTTAGACTTCACAGCATTGAGTGTGTTAGCCGTATCAGCATCAGCATTACTTACTTTTACAGGTTGAATATTAGCCATCTCTATCCCTTTCTAATATCCACCAGTTGCCGCTTTACCCGTTGCTTTACCTGCCCTAAGCACTGGATAATGCTGGATAAAAACTAAGTCCTGTTTCGCATTCGGAGAATGGCAAACTGCACAGGCATCATTTGGAAGTACATCGGCTTTTGTTTTTAACGATTTAAAATCCTCATTGGTAAATCTAAAAAAGCCCCAGTTTCCAGGGTTGTTTGCAAAACGAGCCTTACTCTTTACCATTGCTTCTAGGCCAATATACTCACCTTCAAAGTAACCATTGCCAGAGAAGCTTGTTTTGCTGCCTACACTCACCAACTCTTTAACGACGACAGTGCCATCCCTAAACTCACCTTTATTTTTCCAATGTGCCCAACTTATTGGATCTATATACACATTATGAAACTCTGGAAATGCGGCTTGTCCATTATTCATATCATTAGGCGTCAATGGTGCGCCAATGAACACCCACTCTCGATATCCAGTAGGTCTAACTAATGAACCCTTGTTATCAAACTTAGCTATATTTTGTTTGATAGGCTGAGCTGCCTCAGTTTTTGTTCCCATAATTAATGCAGTTGTCAGCGCAATAACGGCAACTATGAATAATCCCAGCCGAAGCTTGAACATACTTCTCGTTTGTGTTGAATACATCATCATCTCCTAATTAATGAAAAAATTGCCCAAAAGGACAAAGCAATCATCGATTAATCAAGAAATAAAAATGTATAAATCGTCTGTAGATTTATACAGTTAGTCTCTTTTTACAAAAAAGATAACTTTTATATAAGCTAAACTAAAATGGATAACGATATGGTTTTGTTTGCAGAATTAATCGCCATGTTTTTGATTACATTGCAGCTGATGCCACTGATCTACTTCAATATAATAGGTTACAAAATGACGACCTAATAAGTGTGATTTTTTAACTTTGCTGGCAATTTTATGCAGAGCTTTATATTCAGGTCTGCTATCCAGCAAGTGAAAAAGTACTTCCTGATGCTCAAATTCTTTTGCCCAGTTCATCATGGTTTTAAAAACGGGTATTCCTGCACCCCAAAATTTGCTAGCTAGCACAATAGCTAACTCATAACCATCATCATCTGGTTGAATACCACACCAGCCTGCTAACTCATGATTGATATAAATAGCGCTAATACGACAACCTACTCGCATATCTATCTCTAACTTACTCTTAACCCAGTCCTTGATAGTGCGGGTATTAAAAGCCTCATGCGCAACCAAATGTGTCCTAAGCGCTGGTTCATTTAATACACAAAGCCAGTCATGTGTATTAACTTCCTCAAAACTCACATAGCAAATCTTATTCATAGAACACACTCCACTGACTTAATCTATAAGTAACCAACCAATCAAATACTGGCAATTAGCTGCTGAACTATTTTAATCGCATCTACTAAAATACTTTTAAATAGCAGCTAAACGAACAACAAAAACAATGCTATCCTCGCAATGCAATGAATACATTTCTAATAATTTTAAAAAGATATATTTATAACAATGACTAGTGCGCAGTGGTTTGGTTTAGTAGGTGGGCTTTTATTAGTGATGGGATTTACCAAAACGATTATACAGCGCTCACCTGTAACTTCCTCAATGATTTACCTTGCTGTTGGACTGTTAGTAGGGCCTACAGTTTTACATTTATTTCACTTTAATCCTTTAAAGCAATCTGCATTGTTAGAAATCTTAACGGAAGTGGTCGTACTTATTTCGCTGTTTTCTGCTGGCGTAAAAATGCCCACACCGTTTAAGTTTAACCGCTGGCAGAATCCTATATTATTAGCATCCGTTTCAATGGCGATTACTGTGCTCCTTGTTGCTGCATTTGCACACTACTATTTAGGTTTACCGATTGGGGCATGTATTTTACTTGGTGCTATTTTGGCACCGACAGATCCTGTATTAGCCACTGATGTGCAAACACGTCATCATGGCGATAACGACAGTCTTCGCTTTACACTCACCAGCGAGGCTGGCATGAATGACGGCAGCGCCTTTCCATTTGTGATGTTAGGTTTAGCGCTGTTGGGCTTACATGAAGTGGGCGATCATGGTGTTGATTGGCTGCTGATAGACGTGTTATGGGCAACAGTAGCCGGAATTGCTATTGGCGTTGCAGGCGGTATTGCATTAGCACATATCAGTTGGAAGTTACGCAGACCCCCTTACGCCCACACCTTATTCGATGACTTTCTTGGTCTAGGTTTAATCGGCTTTGTCTACGGTGTGTCAGTGATGTTACATACTTGGGGCTTTTTAGCTGTGTTTTTTGCTGCAGTTGCTTTACGCCAAACTGAATCAAAACTGGCAAAACTGGCACATATCAATATCCATGAAACTGAATCTCAGCCAATAGAGGAACCTACTGTCAGTGAAAGCTCACTTATCTTCAAAGAGCATTTGGAGAGGCTATCGGAGCTTGTATTGATATTGCTCATCGGCGGCACATTGTTCATGAATTCATGGAGCTGGCATGCGGTTGCTGTCGCAATGTTCTTATTTATGGTTGCGCGTCCTGTTAGTGTCCTCATCGCATTGATCGGTACCAAAACAAGTTGGCGTATTAGGGGGCTAGCTGGCTGGTTTGGGGTTAGAGGTATTGGCTCTTTATATTATTTGATGTATGCCATTCAACATGGACTACCTGAAAAGCTAGCATTACAAATGATACAAATCACACTGATTGTCGTTACCTTATCCATCCTTATACATGGACTTAGTGTTAAACCGTTGATGCAATGCTTTTGGCGGAAGGAGTAACAGTATATTTAGCATATATTCTGGTTCATTTAGACAAGTTGTCTGAGTAACTGAACATTTAGCTACTTGCTTGTCATCAAAAACTATTTCACTGCGTTTATACTTTTACTTCAATAATAAAAGGTGATGATTATGCGTCTAAAAAAACAAGGCATTGCAATACTTACCATCCTATCTGCGTTGCTGTTTACCAGCATGGCTTGGTCGGAAGGTACGCTAAAAGAACGCATCAAGGATTTCAAAGCATCACGTCAAAATAATAATAGTGCGTTAACTGCTGGTGACTACACTTTCAGCCTGAGCAGACCCAACCATAATAGACAGTACATGGTACACATACCCAAAAGCTATAAACCTAATCAACCTACACCGCTTGTGTTATCACTACATGGAGGTGGTGGCAACATGGAGTATCAAGCCACAGATAAATACTATCATCTTATTTCCAAATCTGAAGAAGCAGGATTTATCGCGGTTTTTCCTAATGGTTATAGCCGTTTCCGCAGTGGAAAACTAGCTACCTGGAACGCTGGGATATGTTGCGGTAAAGCAAGAGATGAAAATATTGATGATGTAAGCGTTATCAAAGCAGTCGTTGCCGATATCAAAACTCGCGCTAATATTGATAGCAATCGCATTTATGCCAACGGAATGTCGAACGGTGGCATGATGTCATATCGATTGGCTTGCGAGCTTACAGATACATTCGCAGCTATTGCCTCTGTTGCTGGCACTGATGGCACAAAAATCTGCAACCCTAGCCGCCCAATTTCTATCTTACATATTCATGCACTTGACGATGACCATGTACTGTTCAATGGTGGCTCTGGTGTTAAATCTAAAACCCACGCAGATTTTGTGCCTGTGCCAGATACCATCCAAAAATGGGTGCGCATCAATGCCTGCCAACCAACTCCGCAACGCGTATTAGAGGTTAAAGGTGCCTATTGCGATTTATATGCACAGTGCAAAAATAACATGCAGGTAAAACTCTGTGTAACTGAAACTGGCGGTCACTCTTGGCCTGGGGGTACAAAAATACGAGGTAGTGCAGTTGGATCGACAGCGATTAACGCAAACGACATTATCTGGCAGTTTTATCAAGATAACCCCAACACTTCTCATCAGTAGGAAGTGATATATCTTATTTGGTATATGCCGTATGGTATATACCGATATAGGTATATCAGTAGATTTTTTATTGACTTTTAGGGCGCACAATACGTCTCATGATAAAGCGTTTCACAAAGAAGTGCTTTATAGATTACAAACTAAATGACTAGGAGAGACGAAATGAAAACACTATCACTATTAAGCGCATTATTATTAAGTGTATCAATCAATGCATATGCAACACAAGGTGACGGCCAAGCAGCTGTTGGTTCACAAAAAATATATCTTGCCGATGCTTCACAAGCAGATAAAGATGTAAACAATGCATTAAGACTTAAATTTATCAGCAGAAGGGCAGCACAAAACCCAGCTGTAAAAAATAAAGATGCTTACAGTGCAGATGATGATTGGGTTGGCGCAACTTATGTGGATGAGCAAGAAGACAAAGCAGGTAAAAGACTAAACAGACAGTTCAGAAGCAAAAGACCACACATCAACTATCAGTTTGATTAATGGTTGGTTCAAATAAAAACGGGCGAATGCCCGTTTTTTTGAGCAACTAAATTAATGTTTTGCATGTCGTATAAATGATCTTAAAGGAGCATTTATGAAACGATATATCGTACTTGTTGGATTTCTGATTAGTGGGTGCGCAGCCCAAAGTCAGTTATCAAAAATAAATGAGTATTCTTGGACAGAATATACTTGCAGCGGCATAAAAAGTTGGAATGATTGCAAGCAAGCTGCACTTAGCGCATGTCCTGAAGGTTTTTATGTTAGGAATGAGCTTGAAAACATCACGATTCAACGTCGTGTTTTTGAAGCCGCATGTAAAAACCAAGGGTGAATAAAAAAAAGCTGGTAAAAGTAGATTACAGCGAATATAAAACAAAAGCCCGCTTAAAGCGGGCTTCATTTTTACGTAGCATTAAAAGAGGGTTTAATGCTTAGCGCAAATTGGGCAAGTACATCCAAACTGATGAAACGGCCAGAATGCTTGCACCTGTGTGCTTTTAAAATGCATTATTTGTTCATTACGTACATTGTTACTTCAAA
>JBFIGM010000125.1:0-6764 GCA_041602315.1 Methylophilaceae bacterium
CTCAACCAGTATGATGATGCCTGAGACAAGATTGTTAAATATATTTTGCAGACCAAAACCAATGCCGACACCTAATGCACCACCAAGTAAAGCTAAACTACTTAGATTGAAACCAATAAAGTTTAAGCCGACGACAATACCGATGAATAAGATGATATATCTGGAAATACGGCTAAATGCATACAAGCTGGAATTACTCAGCCCTGAGTTTAAATTTCGACTGACTCTGCTATAAATGACTTTTTCAACGAATTTTGCAAACCAGTTTACGGTGACAAGGATAATGATTAATCCTAAAACAGTTGATAAGGTGATATTTGTCTCACCAATTTGAAACCACTGCTTATTGAAAAAAATATCTAGCCAATTTAATAACTCATCTGAAATTTCCATATCAACCCTTAAAGTAAGTTGAACTACTTAACTGTAATTTTGGCGAATTTACGTTTTCCAACCTGTGCAACTACCGTTGCGCCTTTACTGGTTTGTAAGTTTTTATCTTCTACTTTTTCACTATCGATTTTGACGCCGCCTTGTTTAATCATCCGCATCGCTTCACTGGTACTTTCAACCAGTCCAGCCAATTTTAGTAACTGCGCTATACCGATACTTTCTTCTTCAATGGTGATGCTGACTTCTGGTATTTCATCAGGAATACCACCTTTAGCACGAGTTTGGAAATCATCTAGAGCTTTCTCGGCATCTGCCTGACTATGAAAACGTGCAACGATTTCTTGAGCAAAACGCACTTTAATATTGCGTGGATTTTCGCCTGCCTCGACTTCTGCTTTCCAAGCAGCGATGGTTTCTAAGGATTCAAACGAAAGCAGTTCGATATAGCGCCACATCAAATCGTCTGAAATTGACATTAATTTAGCAAAAATAATTTCTGGCGGCTCATTGATACCAATGTAATTGCCGAGTGATTTGGACATTTTATTAACGCCATCCAAACCCTCCAACAATGGCATTGTAAGGACACATTGTTGACTCATGCCGGCTTGCTTTTGTAGCTCGCGACCCATGAGCAGGTTAAATTTTTGATCGGTGCCGCCTAACTCTACATCTGCTTTTAATGCAACCGAGTCATAGCCTTGCAACAACGGATACATAAACTCATGAATCGCAATAGGCTGATTACTCTTAAAACGTTTGGAAAAATCGTCCCGCTCAAGCATTCTTGCTACAGTGTGACTCGCTGCCAGTTTAAGCATACCTGCCGCGCCTAAGTCTGTTAACCATTTTGAGTTAAACACAATTTCTGTTTTATCTTTATCCAAGACTTTGAAAACTTGCTCTGCATAGGATTGCGCATTCTCTTGGACTTGCTCAGGTGTTAACGGTGGTCTGGTAGCACTTTTACCTGTTGGGTCGCCAATCATGCCAGTGAAGTCCCCAATGAGAAATAACACGTGATGACCCAGATCTTGAAATTGGCGCAACTTGTTAATAAGCACAGTATGGCCTAGGTGTAAGTCTGGTGCTGTTGGGTCAAACCCTGCTTTAATTCTGAGTGGTTTACCTTTTTTGAACTTCTCAATTAATTCTGATTCTATTAATAGTTCGTCGGCGCCACGTTTAATAATGGCTAAAGATTGTTCAATATCCGTATTCACTGTTTTTTCCAAATTTTATAAAGTGTGCATATCAAATTAGTGGTTATTTTTTAAATATTGTAAATTTCTGCTAACATGCACTCTTAATTCAAGTACTTATATAATTGATTAGTTAACTATATGCACCAAAACAAACCTAATGCTAAGCGTTCTATTTTAACGCAAAACAAATTTCTGTCTGTTAGCAAAATGAAATTACACTGGATGTTTTTTGCATTATTGCTTCCTATTGTCGTTTTAATTGCCACCTTGAGTGCAGCACCCGATACGGAAGCTGGTTATATTCCTATTAAAACGGTCGTGAGCGACATTGTTTTACCTTTACCAACAGCTTCTGAATTTGGAAATGATATTTTCTGGCAGATGGATGTTGTGCGTAACAAGGATAGTTTAGAAAAATTATTTGGACGAATGGGTGTGCATGACGACGATGCGATTACCTACTTGATGTTGAGCCCTTCTTCAGAAGCAATTAATACACAACTCATCCCTGGTCGAACTGTAGAAGTCAAAACTAATGAAGAAGGTCGATTACTGTATCTAGAATATGAGTTACCCGAGAATCAGATTCTGGTAGCAGAGCTCACCCCACAAGGCTATCAAGTCGAAACAAAAAACTTGGATTTGCAGAAACATGAAGTTTACAAATCTGCAACGATAAGAAACTCACTATTCGGAGCAACAGACGACGCTGGTATTCCAGATCAAGTGGCCTTAAAAATAGCAGATATTTTTTCTAGTCAAATTGATTTCACACAAGATTTAAGGTCGGGGGATAGATTTAATGTTGTCTATGAAGCGTTTTATAACGCTGGCGAGCGAGTGAAAATTGGCGATGTACTAGCTGTTGAATTCATTAACAATGGTAAGAAATATCAAGCGATCCATTTTGGGAAAGCAGGTAGTAAGTATGCCTATTACACACCCGAAGGTGAAAGTTTGCATAAATCATTTTTACGCTCGCCACTCGAGTTCACGCGAGTGAGTTCTTCATTCAGTCGTGGTCGCTATCACCCTGTATTACATCGTGTAAGAGCACATAAAGGTGTGGATCTGGCTGCGCGAAAAGGTACGCGTGTTAAAGCTTCTGGTGATGGCGTTGTTGCTTTTAAGGGACGTAAAGGCGGTTATGGTAACGTCATTATTCTTAAGCATCCGAACGGCATCAGAACACTGTATGGTCACTTAAACGGCTTTGCAAAAGGTATTCAAACAGGTAGTAAAGTAGAACAAGGTGATATTATCGGCTATGTTGGCATGACAGGTTTAGCGACTGGACCGCATTTACATTACGAGTTCCTTTTAAATGGTCAACATCGTGACCCGATGACTGTTCCATTGCCGACAAGTGTTCCACTAGAAGCTAAATACAGAAGAGAATTTGATGTACAAGCGTTAGAATATTTAGCGAAAATAGAAATGCTCAATCGTAATCTAATCGCTTCTAGCAACTAAACCATGTCAACAGCCCAATACTATATTGGTGTCATGTCTGGCAGCAGTTTGGATGGTATTGATGTAGCTTTAACTGATTTCAGAAATAGCCAATGCGAAGTTGTTTCTACCCACTTTCAAGCTTATCCTGAGAATATCAAACAAGCCTTGCTTGGTTTACATTTCCCTTCAAACAATGAACTTGAAAAATCTGCACTTCTTGCCAATAAACTAGCATTTTTATATGCAGAGGCAATTCAACATCTGCTAGAAAAAAATTCATTACAGCCGAGCGATGTGACTGCTATTGGCTGTCATGGTCAAACTATTAGGCACCAACCGAAACAGAATAATAATATTGGTTACACGATTCAACTGAGTAATAACGCCTTATTAGCAGAGCTGACAGGTATTACTGTAGTTGGCGATTTTCGCAGTCGCGACATTGCTGCAGGTGGTGAAGGTGCACCACTAGTCCCTGCTTTTCATCAAGCTATTTTTTCTAGCGCAACTAAAAATCGTGCCATTATTAATATTGGGGGTATTGCTAATATTAGCTATCTTGCAAAAGATGGCAGCGTCAGTGGCTTCGACTCAGGGCCAGGCAATATGCTTATTGATTACTGGGTTGGACGGGTACTAGACAAAGCTTATGATGACAACGGTAACTGGGCAGCGACTGGGCAGATCATTGATCATTTACTGGAAAAGTTACTGAGCGATGCTTATTTTTCATTAATCCCGCCCAAAAGTACTGGTCGCGATTTATTTAATCAGTCATGGCTTGAAGCACATATTGCTGACAAGCACTATCCAACGGAAGATATCGCGCGTACATTAATTGAATTGACTAGTCTAAGCATCTGTAATGCATTGCAACAATACTGTCCAAAAGTGGATGAAGTGTATTTGTGTGGGGGTGGTGCACGGAACCAGCTTCTCGTCAGCTCTATTCATTCAAAGTTAGACCCAATCCCCTTATTCACAACTAAGCACATTGGTGTTGATATTGACTGGGTGGAAGCAGTTGCATTTGCATGGTTAGCAAAACAAGCTATAGAGAGAAAAACTGGTAATTTACCTTCTGTAACTGGCGCTGCAGGATTGCGTGTCTTAGGCGCGATACACCAAGCTTAATACACAATTAATACAATTTTTACTCAACTTTTTAAGTGGGTTGCGTATAATAATCTTAACCTTGCAATTATTTAAGAGTTTCTCATGGCAACAAAACCAACCAAAGCTATCATTACCTTTGATAACGATAAAGAACCAGTTGAGCTACCGGTGCTGTCAGGCACTTTAGGAAACGATGTTATCGATATAAGAACATTAGGAAAACATGGTGTTTATACCTATGATCCAGGTTTTCTCTCCACAGGCTCTTGTAGTTCAGGCATCACATTTATTAATGGTGAAAAGGGTTATTTATACCACCGTGGATATCCAATAGAGCAACTTGCTGAAAATTGTAATTTCTTGGAAGTTGCACATTTGCTAATCAAAGGTGAATTGCCCAATGCTGAAGAGAAAGAGCAATTCAGCTTGGCAATAGAACGTCATACGATGCTGCATGATCAAATGGATAATGTCTTTAGGGGCTTTAGACGCGATGCACACCCGATGGCTGTCATGATTTCTGTTGTCGGTGCTATGGCGGCATTTTACCCAGAACACACAGATGTAACAGACCCAAAACTGCGTGAAGTTGCAGCGATACGATTATTGGCAAAAGCACCGACAATTGCTGCTTGGAGCTACAAGTTCACTGTCGGTCAGCCGTTTATGTATCCGCAAAATAAATTAACATACGCGGAAAACTTTTTGCATATGATGTTTGCTACACCATGTGAGGAATATACTGTTAACCCTATTCTTTCTAAGGCTTTTGAGCGTATTCTGATTTTACATGCCGATCATGAACAAAATGCTTCAACCTCTACGGTGCGATTGGTCGGATCAAGTGGAGCCAATCCATTTGCATGTATTGCAGCTGGTATTGCTTCGCTATGGGGCCCTGCCCATGGCGGTGCGAATGAAGCAACGCTTAAAATGCTGGACGAAATAGGAGACGTGAGTCGCATTGATGAATTCATTCAACGCGCCAAAGACAAAAATGATAGTTTCCGCTTGATGGGCTTTGGTCACCGCGTCTATCGGAATATGGATCCTCGCGCCGCAATCATGCGTGAAACGTGTCATGAAGTATTGAGTGAACTTGGCCTGCATGATGACCCAATGTTTAAATTAGCAATGGCGCTTGAAAAAATTGCTCTAGAGGACGAATACTTTGTAAAACGTAAACTATACCCCAATGTAGATTTCTACAGCGGCATCGTTATGCGGGCGATGGGTATTCCTAACTCAATGTTTACAGCTATTTTTGCACTAGCTAGAACTGCTGGCTGGATTGCACAGTGGCATGAAATGCACACTGACCCTGCACATAAAATTGGCCGACCACGACAACTTTATACAGGGAAAACTAAGCGTGATTTCGTACCTATTGATAAGCGATAATTTGTTAATAAACGTTCTTGAGTAAAGCCTTAAACGTTATTAGTCTTTTTTGCTACCGTTAATAACCAAAAATATCCAATAATGCCAGCTATTAAAGAGGCAGACAGAATACCTACTTTTGCCATCACCAAATAGTCAGCATGTGTCGATGAATAAGCAAGTTCAGCAACAAAAATGGACATCGTAAAGCCGATGCCAGCTAATATCGCTACGCCAGCAAGCTGACTGAATCTAACGCCAGTTGGCAATTGCGACAAACCCAACTTAATAAAAATCCAACTAGCACCGACGATACCGATAAATTTACCAACGATTAATCCCAATGAGACGCCAAGTACAATTGGGTTACTTAGTACAGCACTCCATGAATCAAATTGTAAGGGAACACCAGCGTTAAATAAGGCAAAAACTGGTATCACAAAAAATGCAACCGGTACGTGCCAATGATGCTCTAAATTTTGTAACGGCGTCTGAACATTATTAACATCCGTTTCCAGAGATTGTGCCACATCTTGGAGTTGAGAGTTCGTCAGAATATTTTTACCAGAATCTAGTCCAGCCTTGAATCGATCTATCAACTCTCTTAACCTTTCAACAAACAAACTAGCGTCATATTTTGGCCTTGCAGGCACAGAGAACGCACCTAACACTCCTGCGATAGTTGCATGTACCCCAGATTGCAAAACAGCATACCAAAGTAAAACTGCTACTAAGAAATAAGGTAAAGTTTTTCTGACCCCAACAATATTGAAGAATACCAGCACGCCAAATATTAGTGCTGCTGCTCCCAACCATAGTGGCATAATTTCCTTGGTATAAAACAAAGCAATCACTAATACTGCTCCCAAGTCATCCACGATAGCTAGCGCAACTAGGAAAGTAACTAGTGCCTTTGGAACTTTATTGCCCAATAATACGAGTGCGCCAACTGCAAAGGCAATATCAGTTGCCATCGGGATACCCCAACCACGGCTAGCATCACCCTCTGAATTTAAAAGAAAGAAAATCAGTGCAGGTACAACCATACCGCCTATAGCTGCAACAATAGGCAAGGTCGCTTTTCGTAAATCAGAAAGTTCACCAACTAATATCTCACGCTTGAGCTCCATCCCCACCAAGAAAAAGAACAAAGCCATTAATGCATCATTTACCCAATGATGCAGACTCATTTCTAACTTCCAGGCCCCGATATTC
>JBFIGM010000126.1:0-6742 GCA_041602315.1 Methylophilaceae bacterium
GTCTTTACAAATGGTTGTTTTGACCTGCTTCATGCAGGGCATGTCACGTATCTTGAAGCTGCAAAAAAACGTGGTGACAAACTCATCTTGGGCTTAAATACAGATCGCTCTGTCAGTGCGATTAAGGGGCCAGAGCGCCCTGTGGTTAATGAAGATGATCGCGCCCGTGTCCTGGCGGCACTGGAATCAGTTGATGCAGTGATTTTATTTGATGAAGATACACCGTTAAATTTAATTAAGCAGATTAAACCTGATGTGATTGCCAAGGGTAGCGACTATACTGCTGACCAAGTAGTTGGTGGCAAAGAGGTGGAGTCCTGGGGTGGAGAAATCGCATTGATTGAATTAGTTGCTGGTCGGAGCACCACCAATATTATTCATAAGCTCAATAGCTAAATCATTTTATGGTATCTAATAAAATATTAGTGATGGGGCCGTCATGGGTGGGGGATATGGTGCTAGCACATAGTCTATTCCAAATCCTCAAACAGCAATATCCAGATGTACAAATTGATGTTGCAGCACCTGCTTGGACATTACCATTGCTAGATAGAATGCCAGAAGTGACGGGTAAAATAGCACTACCATTTAAACATGGACAGCTCAGCTTATTGGAACGAATTGAATTCGGGAAAAGTTTAAGGCGCAACCATTACAGCCAGTCAATCTCACTTGTAAACTCGCTAAAGTCTGCTATCTTACCGTTTGTTGCTGGTATCAAAAAAAGGACTGGTTTTTTAGGTGAAATGCGCTATGGTTTATTAAACGATATCCGTCCATTAGATAAATCGCTGTTACCGAAAACAGTCGATCGATTTGTTGCGTTAGGCATCAATAGAAATCAAACGCTACCGCTAATACCACAACCTAAACTCATTGCAGATTATAACAATGCTATTCAAACACTCAGAGATTTAGGTATCGTACTATCCAGTAGCAAAGTATTAGGCTTATGTCCTGGTGCAGAGTATGGTGAAGCAAAACGTTGGCCTACTGCTTATTATGCAGAAGTTGCAACCCATGCAATTAAGCATGGTTGGCAGGTGTTATTATTTGGTTCTGAAAAAGACATACCAGTAACCCAAGAAATTAATCAAATAACGGAGTCACGCTGTATTGATTTAGGTGGCAAAACCAAATTAGGCGACGCAATCGACATTATGTCATTGTGCGACACCGTTATTAGCAATGACTCTGGACTAATGCATGTAGCTGCAGCGCTAGATAAAAAACTTATCGCGATTTATGGCTCTAGTGACCCGCATCATACTCCGCCTATGCATCCTAAAGCAGTGATTGAGTATTTAGGTTTAGCATGTAGCCCTTGTTTTAAAAGAGAGTGCCCATTAGGTCACCTAAATTGCTTAAATAATATCCAACCATCGGTAATAATAAAAAATTTAAATTATGATTGATCAATGGCTTAACAAACTAGATAACCTCAATACAAAAAATCTTTTTTGGGTAATTGTTGCCGCAAGTATATTACTGGCGGCATGGATGCAATATATCCAGCATGGCTGGATTAACCCAGACAGTGTCCTCTATTTTGAACAAGCCAAGCAATTTACTCAGGGCGAATGGAAGGCAGGATTCAAGATATTTGAATGGCCTTTATATGCTGCGTGTATTACCCTTGTCCACCAGATTACTTCCTTACCAATTCAAAACTCAGCACAACTGCTTAATATGCTGTTTTTTGGCATTGCTACCGCCAGCTTTCTGAAGCTTATTCAACTTGCTGGGGGTAATAACCGTACACTCTTTTTTGGTATGCTACTGCTATTTAGCTCACTCTACATCGTGGGTGATGTGCTAGAGATGCTCATGCGAGACGAAGGCTACTGGGCTTTTTACCTTACTGCATTAGTCTATTTCATACGTTATCTTGATAGTAAAAAACTACTTCATGCCGTGTTGTGGCAGCTCAGTATGATTACTGCCACCTTGTTTAGAATTGAAGGAATTCTATTCTTGTTAGTCTTACCACTAATTGTCATTGCACTACAGCCTGAAAATATTAAAAATAAACTAATGATGATGCTTAAAGCTTACTCATTCTGCATCATCATTGGATTAAGTATTTTGATAACAATTATTCTGCATCCAGAAATTAATATGGCAAGTTTCGGCCGCTTGGATGAAGTATTCACGTTAAATCTATTCGATGAATTCACTAAGAAGTTTTTAGCGCATGCTGAAATTATGTCAAAAGAAGTCCTAGGCGGATATTTAGAAGAATTCGCAATTCCAGGCTTGCTACTGACATTTCTTTATGTGATGGGATCAAAGATATTAACCGCTGCTGGCTGGCTTGGAACTGCACTTGCTTTCTTTGGTATCAAAAATACGTCAAACACAATGCCACCCAAAGTAAGAAAGGTTTTACTGATGAGCTCGGCAATTGCTTTGATTGTCATGTATTTAATCATCACAAAAGTATTTGTTCTATCAAGCAGGTATGTGGTTGCTTTAGCATGGATACTACTAATCTTTGCAAGCATATATCTGGCCGATCTCTCATCAAACACCCATAAAAATAAACGTAGGCTTTTCATTATTATTTGCATCATATTATTTTTAGGCTTTGTAAAGAATGTATTGCCTAAGCGTGACGGGTATAATTATCAACAGGATGCTGTATCTTGGGTAAAATCACAAAATAAAGAAAATCACCCCGTATTTTATGATGATTCACGAGTGAGATATTACGCTGAGCAACCCTTTAAAGGGACAGGAACACCAAACTTTCTTGAATTAAAAAATGCATATAAAAACAAAAGTATTAACAATTACAGTTATCTGGTTATTAATAGTTCAAAAGTTCATCTTGAAAGTGAGCAATTCATATCAAGCAAACTTCCAAACTTTATTGAAATTAAGCGCATTTCATCATACAAAGATAAAAAGCAAGTTGTTATTTATAAAAACACCGCTAACTAACTTTCTGTATTCCTTTACAAGTCAATATTAATGTTTTGTAGTTTTTTATGTTTTTGTTTTCAAGATTCGCAAGCTTATTTATACACTCTTCAGGCTGCCACATTGGAAGGTTTTCCAATTCTTGAATAGTACATTCCCACCACTTACTTTCTAACAGTTTATCAATCAAATCAGCTGAAAGTCTAAAACTGACCAATTTAGCAGGAACCCCAGCATAGATTGCATAAGGAGGAATATCCTTAGTAACAATTGCTCCTGTAGCGATAATTGCACCATCTCCTATCTGTACTCCGCTCATAATAGTCACATCACGTCCAATCCAACAATCGTGCCCAATAGTGACTGGTGCAAACTTAATCGAGGCTTTATGCTTTCTCTCTAATGCTTTTGTAAACAAAGAGGTTGTTAGCCAGCGAGTTGGGTGTTTATTTCTTTCGAGTCCAATCACCACATTATTACCAATTGAACAAAACCTCCCTATCTTATTAACCTCATAAAGTTCACAACCACTTCTTAGATAAGTAAACGCACCAATCTTCAACTCTTTAGTTTTAATGATGATTTTGGATACTTTTACATGCTCTTCAATGGTGATGCTCGTATCCTTACTAAGAGATGAAATACCTGATGAAAATTTGCAATTATATGAAGCCAGTTTTTTTGACCAATAAGCATCTAATAATCGTTTTATTATTTTCATCTATATACTAAAAACTTATTTTAATCACGACTCAAATAAGTAAATGTAGCAAATATTTTCTGATAACGCGGTGGTACCAAATAAACATTAGCGTAAGATTTTGATTGATCAAAGTATGATAAACACCATCTTCTGTTAAACATTTTATAATAAATTCGCTTTAAAAATCCGATTAAGTTTCTCTTATGAACTTTTTTGTTGTGTGTGTAAGAAAGTGAGAAATATTGATATCCTTTGAATAATTCATCAAACAAATGCTTTTGTTGAAAAGTCGCAATGGTTATGCTGCTTTTATATTCAATTAACAACAATGGTTGGTCCCGCTTTAGCGTTTTTTTTAAACCCAGTAGTGCTGATGCCTCATGACCCTCAACATCCATTTTAATAAAATCAATCGTTTCATTTGGAAAAGTGGCATTCAAATAATCATCACCAATAACCATCTTTATTTCTTGCTTCTCAGCATCCTCAAAAGAGGCATCTAAGCTTGAGCAGCCCAAATTTCCGTGTTTTGGGATAAAAATATCCCTATTCATAGCTATATCTGATAAAGCCAAATTAACTGCTATCGCATTATTTAGTTTATTTATAGCTAAGTTCTGCTGCAATGCATTAAAGATAAACTTCACTGGCTCAAAAGCAATTAAGCTCTTGGTATGTTGAGCGATCACGATCGCGTGATTACCGATATTAGCTCCAATATCCAAACTAGTATTTGGCAAGATACAGCTTAATACTTCGCGTATAGAGCTCAACGTATTGCCATCATACTCACCTTCAGATTGAATTTCCTTTGTGATGGAGTCATTCTCAAAAGCTTTTAATTCTTGTCCAGATTTTGTAATGACTTTAATTAATGGATGCTGATGCATTAACTTCCTTTTTTAATACTCATTTTCATTTAAATAATTTTATAATTTTTAATTGTTTGAAAGCTTAGTTAAGCAATACTTCAATCTGTCTATTATCAATTAAATTAAGCCTAATGCTTCATTTATTAAAAAAATAACAGCAAGCTAAGAAATCCTAATAATCAGTTAACAGAAAAGAATTAGCTACCACTGCTTCAAATATTCGAAGATTGAAACCTTACCAATCACTAAAAATACGTTCGAATAATATATTATTATTTACTGGAATAGATTTTGAACAAAATCTAATTCAAAGAATTTAGTTTTTACACTCTCATCTGAAAATAGGTTTTTTAACTTATCTGTGGATGCTTTTTGTTGCTCTGAACGTTTTAATTTCAAGAGAACTTCTTTGAAATGACGATAATCACGAAATGTGAACAATTGTCCAACACCTCTTACCACCTCAGCACCACCACCACAATCACTGCATATGATGGGTAATTCTGCAGCCATCGCTTCTAGAAGTACCATCCCAAAAGGCTCTCGATCCGAGGTTAATACAAACACATCAAATGCTTTAAAGTAGCGTTTTGCATCGGGAACATTACCCGCTAGAATGACTTTGTCTTTCAAATCTAAACGAGTGATTAATTGCTTTAACTCCGACTCGAGCGGCCCTTTACCAGCGATATACAATAGACTATTTTGTGGCAACTCTGGTAATGCTTCATGAAAACCACGAATTAACGTCGCTTGGTCTTTATCGTGATGTAACCTGCCGACATTACCAATCACATAAGCATCTTGCGGTAATGCTAATGACTGTCTAGCTTCATCTTTTGGTAGTATTGCAGCTTGGGTGGTTTCAACATCAATGTGATTATAAAGTGTTTGTATACGTTCCTCTTCCCACCCTAATAGGTCTTGGCGTAAATCATCTCGAACTGAATTAGAGACACCTAGCATCAGTAGTCTATGCTGAAAAAAATTCACGAAAAGCCTTCTAGACCATCGACTATAGTCATTATAGTTATGATGAACGCTAATTACTGGCAACTTTGTCGCTAACAATGCTACATAAGTTGGTTTGACACGGTGTGCGATGCAGAATAAAAAATCTTTTTGTTTTACAATCGATTTTATTTTTGCAATAGCGCCTAACTTTAGGCCACGCACTTGTTTGCTCTTGTAACCCAAAAATACCACTTCATCCGACTGAGTGTCACGCTCAACATGTGCATTCTGATCGCCAGTTAAATAAATAGTCATCACCTTGTATTTTGTGCCTTTAAACAATGCGTTATATTGCCTTGCACAGTCTAAAAATGGCGGGTAATAACTATGGCAAATATGTAAAACCCACACAGTTAATCTCTCATTTCATCGTTATCTAAATAGATTAAGTTTGGCATTCTCACGATTTATTTTATCCCTGCATGAATAAATTAATTGGCTCTTGTCAAAATATCTATCCAGAAAATGACTCCAAAAATTCGTTCCAAGCTTACGAATATCATCTTGATACTTACATAAACGCTTAAAGCTTCTGACTCTTGTACTACAAAATAATGGCCAAGCATAAATGCTCATGTCAGAAATATCTATAAGGCCTAAATCACCAGCTGACGTTAGTACCACATTACCTGTATGTAATGAGTGAAAGTGAATCCCTTTTTGATGTAAATCTGCTAAAAAATCACCCAGGACGTCTGCTAATGTTAAATCATAGTCATTATGATGAATAATACTCCTCAGTGTTTCGCCTTCTAAGGGCTGATACAACACAGCCGTATTTTTACTGCCTTCAAAGTGGAATAAATTCTTTATTGTGACGGTAGGAATATCAAGCCTCGCCAAACGTCTAGCATTTCTACAAAACCTTCTTGCATAAGAGTAAAGATTGGTCCCACTGAGCAACCTTTTTACTCTAAATATTTTTAGAATCTCTCCGCTAGTTAGCTGAATAACTTTTACACCGCGTTCATCTTGCTCTAAGACCTTGCCTCCTATACACATCTTGTTGAAATCATTGTCTGTTAACAACTGACTGGGGAAGTATAAATCCTTCAGATATGCAATCATGATTGTAATGAGTTGATATTTTTGCAAACATGGATTTGATTTGCTTTGCAATACTGCTGCCAATCTGGCACGTCTGTCCAATCACTTAGAAAGACAAAATCTAAACCCGCTCTACTCGACGATTCATAGTCATATTTACTGTCACCAATAAACAAAGCTGGCA
>JBFIGM010000127.1:0-6698 GCA_041602315.1 Methylophilaceae bacterium
AGTGGTCAATACACCTGTAAAGGCAATAATTCCAGTGTGGGCGACTACGAAGTACAGGTAACGCTTAAATTAAATACAATTATTAGCCATGACATTTATGGTGTTTATGACTTTAGTACAGAGAGCAATAATAAAGCGACTTATGTAGGACAGATTATGGCGAGAGGTAAACAATTTGCCATGACATTTAAGCTACTAGGTGACAAAAAGGACTGGTTTAGTACTGGTATGGGTTACTTTAAAAAATCAGAGAAGAACCAGTGGTTTTTCCATAACACCTATTACGAACCAGATGGTACTGGGGGAAATTTTGGCAATGATTACTGTCACTTGAACCCAAAACCTAAACAAGAACAGCCTAAACAAGAACAGCCTAAACAAGAACAGCCTAAACAAGAACAGCCTAAACAAGAACAGCCTAAACAAGAACAGCCCAAACAAGAACAGCCTAAACAGCAGCAACAAGAACAAAAAAAGGCACCCAAGCCGACAACTAATTCAAGTGAAAAAGCAAATCCTTAACAACGATGTTGTCTAGCAAATTACATGTCTAGCACTGCAATCAGTCTCTTTGATGCTAAAATTAGCACTAATCATACTTTTTAATTTTAGTCTTAATTAGGGAACTGCATGAGCGAGTTATTGGAAGTACTAGTGCCAGATATTGGCGACTTTGATAGTGTCGATGTTATTGAAGTGATTGTAAAGGAAGGCGATACAATCGCCGTTGAAGATTCACTTATCACAGTAGAATCTGACAAAGCCTCGATGGACATCCCTTCATCTCATGCAGGTGTCGTTAAAGAAATAAAAGTAAAAGTAGGAGACAAGGTCGCCAAAGGCAGCCTTATCCTTACACTAGAAGCAGCAGAACAATCAGCAGAAAAAAAACAGCCAGAAGCACCAGCAGCGCAAAACACCACCCCAGCACCGCCCCCCGTTGCCGCACCTGCACCAAAAGCAGCTACAGGAGAAAATGACCTCACTACACAACTTGTAGTTTTAGGCTCAGGCCCTGGTGGTTATACCGCCGCCTTTAGAGCGGCTGATCTAGGCTTAAAAGTTGTATTAATAGAACGCTACGCAACCCTTGGTGGCGTTTGCTTAAACGTTGGCTGCATACCTTCAAAAGCACTACTACATACCGCCAAAGTCATTACAGAAGCAGAAGAAACAGAACAACATGGTTTAAGCTTTGGCAAACCAAACATCGACTTGGACAAACTGCGTGATTGGAAATCAAATGAAGTCGTAGGCAAGCTCACAGGCGGTTTGGCGCAAATGGCAAAAGGCCGAGGCGTTACTGTGGTACAAGGCGTAGGTAAATTTACCAGCCCAAATCAAATCGAAGTCACATCACAAGATGGCAAAGTCACTAAAATTGGTTTTGATAATGCCATTATTGCTGCAGGCTCACAGGCAACAAAATTCCCAGGGTTGGATGAAAAAACGGCCAATGACGAACGCATTATGGACTCTACGGGCGCACTTGCGCTTGTTGACATCCCCAAACGCTTGTTGGTCATTGGCGGCGGCATTATTGGCCTTGAAATGGGTACGGTTTATGACGCAATGGGTACAAAAGTCAGTGTGGTTGAGTTTATGGATGGCTTAATCACTGGCTGTGACCGCGACTTAGTCCGACCATTACAAAAACGTATGAGCAAACGCTTTGAGAACATCATGTTGTCAACTAAGGTTGCCAAAATGGAAGCCAAAAAAGATGGTATCCATGTCAGCTTTGAAGGTGAAAACGCACCTAAAGGCGTTGAGGTGTATGACCGCGTTCTGGTCTCTATTGGTCGCCGTCCAAATGGTAAAAACATAGGTGCGGAGAATGCAGGTGTAGCCGTTGACGAGCGTGGCTTTATTGCAGTGGACAAACAAATGCGGACCAATGTCCCGCACATTTTTGCCATTGGCGATATCGTTGGTCAACCAATGCTAGCGCACAAAGCGTCGCATGAGGCAAAAGTAGCGGCAGAAGTCATTGCTGGTCATAAAGTAGAATTTGTGGCCAGTGTCATTCCAAGTGTAGCCTATACAGATCCTGAAGTCGCATGGGTTGGCGTGACAGAGACCGAAGCCAAAGAAAAAGGGATGGAAATTGACAAAGCCTCATTCCCATGGGCTGCCAGCGGACGTGCAATCTCAATTGCACGTACAGAAGGTACGACTAAGCTGATTTTTGATAAAGAAACCCACCGATTAATTGGTGCAGGCATCGTCGGGACCAATGCGGGCGAGCTTTTAGCGGAAACGGTGTTGGCAATCGAAATGGGCGCTGATGCACATGATTTGGGCTTAACCATCCATGCCCATCCAACTCTATCAGAAACAGTCTGTTTTGCTGCGGAATTAAAAGAAGGCACCATCACGGATATGATGCCGCCGAAAAAGAGATAAAAAATCATCTATTTGCTATAGCCACAATTGGCTATTTAGTTATTAAATTAAACCATTAGAATGTAGTTGCAGTATGTCTCAGCTTGCTTCATAGCAAGCTGATTTTTTATTACCCTAATGAAAGAACAAAAATGAAAAATAACCTTTGCTTTACTTTAATCACGCTGGCTGCCTTTAACTTTACTGGTTGTGCGACCATTACAAAAGATGCTAACCAAGCTGTTCAAATTGAAACCTACTCAAAAAATAATGAATTAATCACAGATGCGACATGCTCAGCTAAAAATGAACGTGGCGAATGGTCGACGAAAACAACTGGTGCAGTTAATGTTCACAGATCTGGTGAAAACTTAATCGTTAAATGTGATAAAGAAGGACATGAAACTGGAAATGGAACAGTGATTTCAAGAGCTAATGGCGGTATGTTTGGTAATATTCTTTTTGGTGGCGGTATTGGGGCAATTATTGACCATAACAAAGGTACAGCTTACAGCTATCCTGATTGGATTAGAATTATACTAGGCGATAACTTAGTGTTCGATCGCAAACACAACAAAGATAATGAGGTTATGATTGGCTTGCCTGCTACAAATGATCAAATTCAAGCAATTGAAGAAGAAAAGCTAGCTGAACTTAAAAAAGCTGAGGAAGAGAGTAAGGAAGAGCAAACAAAAGATTAAGTAAAAAAGCCAGTTAAAACTGGCTTTTTTTGCTTTAACTTCTCATAATTCTGCTGTGCAATCCCTGATACCAGCCAACTCAAACACAGCTTGCACAAGTTAGAAAATTAAATTATTAATATAAATTTATAGATAAATATTATACATTATAATCATATAGATACACATTTTCCTGTCAATAAAAACTGACAGAATAATTGTCAATTAATATTGACATATCTATAAAAGTCAACTAATGTTGACATATGAAAAGCGCAAAAGCACCGCCAAGCCCCAAGCAACCAGATGATGCATTTGCAGCAGTGCTATCCATGCGCAGACTGGCTGATAAATTGGAGCAAAAAGCAGTAATAGAAGCACTAAAGCAAGGTTGGACTTGGGCCAAAATAGCAGCGGCATTAGATATTACCAAACAAGCGGCGCATAAACGACATGCCGCTTTTGTTAAAGCGCAAAAGTAACCACTTATTAATTGGGTCACAATAAAAAAGCCAGCATTTGCTGGCTTTTTATTTTTAAATTAAATGATTAAGGGCAAGGCACTGGTCTTACTTCCGTACCTACAAATTCTGGCCTTACTTTATACAGCTCGACTGCCGCTTCTGATGAAACATCTTTGGCTAGTAAGCTACTGGTAGCAGAACCTTGGCTACGCAATGATTTTACTGCATTTCTTACACCCTTCGCCCTAAGCTCCTTGAGTAATGCATTGGCAAGCGTCTCTTCACTGAACAAACCAAAGGATATTGCATTGCGCCATTGCGAATCTTGGACTATGTATAACTCGTCTACTCCCAGCCTTTTGATTTCGTCTGCCTTACTTTGCGCTAATTCTGGCGTTGCCAATGGTGGGTAATAAACCCAGAAGCGTCGCTCTTGATTGGCTGCACTTTCCTCCACAACCTCTGCCGACAAGCCCAAGTTTTCGATAACTGTTTGTGCTGCTGGCAGACTGGCTGTTGTGAACTTGCCCCATTTATAACAACTTTTAGCGGCTGAGGGAGCTACATATTCTTTCTTGGTTAAATTAGCAAAGTCTTCATCTAATAGTAATTTCAGCTTCTCTGGATTCACCTCAGCATGGATTACTTGGGGTTTTGGTGCCAAATTGTCCATATTGAAATAAACAAGCAAACCAACGTTCAATAATATTAACAACCAAATCCACAATCTCATACAAACTCTTTCCCAATAAGCGCCAAACCTTGTAGCACTAAATTCTCTGCAACAACCACTCTTTTTATTTGATGACTTAATGCTTCTGCAATTTTAACTGCATCACCACCACTAATCACGACTTTAGGCAAAAAGGCACAATGCTTTTCTAATTGTTTCATCTGCAAAACAACAGCGCCAACTATTGCATTCATACAACCTGTTTGTATCGCATCTACCGTTTTCTTAGGGAAAATATCCACTCTCCCAGCCTCACCTGTTGTGAGGTTTGCCGTGTTCTCTGACAAAGCAGCATACATTAGCTGTAAACCAGGCATGATACTGCCGCCTAAATATTCACCTTTTTTTGTAACCTTGTCTTTTCCCAATGCATCAATCGTGATTGCAGTACCTGCATTAATAACCAAAGTTGGCTGCTTATGCATATGCCACGCCGCAATGACAGCAGCCCAGCGATCTGTGCCTAATGATTCAACTTGCTCGTAACGATTAATGACGTTACAAGCTTCAGCCGCAGGCATCATAAATAATGGCTCTAGTGATTCGGGCATCATGCTTTTAAGTTGCGCTGCGATGGTATCACCTGCAACATTCGCGACCAAAACCTTATCTACTGATGCTATATCTTGCTTGAGAAAAGATGTCATTAATTTAGCATTCAGTGTTGCTTGCACTGCGCTAAGCGTGCCATCAGCTTGTACTTTTGCCCATTTTGTTCTCGTATTACCAGCATCAATTACCATTAGCATTTTATTGTCCTTATTGTCGCATTATGCAATGGCACGGAGAGATATTTCACCTGCAGAAAAACGCTGCACGCCATAAGCGGTATTGACTAATAAAATACCATCATCTGCTACATCAGTGACCTCTCCTTCAATATCACGTCCATCCGGCATTATCAGACGCACAGGCTGTTGATGATACGCATGGTATCTTAACCACTCATCGCGTATGCCGACAAAGCCAGATTGCTCAAATTGCTTAAGGACATTGGCAAAGTGTTTAAGCACAGTGCCGAGCAGCTGATTTTGGTCAAAATGATTTGCGCCTAGCTGACTCAAGTCAATTACTGGCTGATCGATACTTTTTTTGATGTGCTCTGGCAAGTTTATATTAATACCAACACCAATGACTGCAGCACTTGGGCCATCTAAATCACCCTGCAAATCAATTAAGATGCCTGCGAGCTTTTTGTTACCCACCAAGACGTCATTAGGCCACTTTAATTGTGCAGATGTAACACCCAACTCATCGAGTGCGCGGATCAAACCAACACCAATGGCTAAACTTAAACCAGATAAGGCCGCAGCACCACAATCAAAACGCCATAAGAGTGAAAAAGTTAAGCTTGCGCCCAAATGCGAAACCCAAGCACGCCCTCTTCTACCCCTACCATTTGTTTGAATATGTGCAACGACACAACTTGCATGAGGTGCTCCACTCGCAGCCGCTTTCATTAAGTAAGTATTAGTTGAAACAACTTCATCTAGCACTTCAATGTGAAACCACTCACGCTCTACACCAATCGCCTGTAGAATTTGTGTTTTATCAAATAAGCTGATGGCTTTTGGTAATTTATAGCCCCGGCCCCTCACACTAAAAATTTCTATACCCAAACTTTGGGCATATTGAATCGCATTCCAAATCGTGGCGCGTGAAACGTTGAACTGTTTGGCTAATGCCTCGCCAGAATGAAATTGACCGTTAGCCAATTGATATAAGATTGGAAATGTAAGCGAATTCATATGCAACGAAAGTTTAGCATAGGCTAACGCCTGCAAGCCCTAAGCTAGTGTAAAATGTTGTTAACTTAATTGGAACATATACATGGCAAAAGAAAAAGAACCCATCCCACTTGGCTCTAACTTTATTCGTGGGATTATTGAGCGTGATTTAGAGGCAAACAAATACGCAACGAAGCATTGGGCTGGTAGCCCAGGTGATGCGGCACATCAAAAAAATGGGCCTATTGATGTAGCTAAAATCCGCACACGCTTCCCGCCAGAACCAAATGGCTACCTCCATATTGGTCATGCAAAAAGTATCTTTTTAAACTTTGGTTTAGCCAGGGATTACGAAGGTATTTGTCATCTACGTTTTGATGACACCAACCCTGAAAAAGAAAGCCAAGAATACGTTGATAGCATTACAGAAATGGTGCAATGGCTTGGCTTTGGCTGGCAAAACGGCGACGAAAACAACCTCTATTTTGCGTCAAATTATTTTGACGATATGTACCATGCCGCCGAATTATTAATACAACATGACTATGCCTATGTTGATTCACAAACCGCAGATGAGATGCGCGAAAATCGTGGCACGCTAACAGAGCCAGGCAAAGATTCGCCTTTTCGCAGCCGCACTATAGAGGATAACTTAACACTATTCCGCGAAATGCGAGATGGCAAGCATCCAGACGGCAGCCATGTATTA
>JBFIGM010000128.1:0-6666 GCA_041602315.1 Methylophilaceae bacterium
AGATGCGCAGCATGGCTTCTATATTGTCAAAAGGTTTGGTCAAAAAATCTTTTGCACCTAATGCCAATGCTTTTCTGCGTGCATGAATCGTTGCATCCGCAGTCAGTACTAATACAGGTAAGTAGGTGTCTTCGGGAATATTTATAAAAAGCAAGTCCAGCAAGGCATACCATCAGGATCAACAACCGTATTTTCTTTTAATATTAAATCTCTTTTATTAACTATCAAAAACTATTGCTGTAAAAATAATTTAATATTACGGGGATGTATGTATAAGATTTCGCCTTGATGAATGTCTAGTTGTTTGAATTTCTCATGTGTTACCTCGGCTTCAATGAATGACCCCGTATCTTGACATTTTAGCTCTAGATGCACGACTGAACCCACAGCATTTGCAAAAGTAAGTTTTGCAGTATAGGCTGCATTTTGTGCATTTCTGGAGACTTCAATATCATGTGGTCGCACGTAGGCGTGAGCGAGACTATCTTGTATATTCTGGAATTCATTTGCCTTAAATATTAAGTTGCCGACTTTGGCATTCCCTTGAGAAATTTGACCTTCTAAAGTATTCACATTTCCTAAAAATTCATAAACATAAGGGGATGTCGGGTTGTCGTAGACTTCTTGGGGTGAACCAATTTGTTCCACATTACCGTGATTCATTACGACAATTCTATCTGCAACTTCTAGCGCTTCTTCTTGGTCATGCGTTACGAAGACGCTGGTAATATGTAATTCATCATGGAGTCTTCTTAACCAACGTCTTAAGTCTTTGCGTACCTTAGCATCTAGCGCACCAAAGGGCTCATCGAGTAGCAATACTTTTGGCTCTACAGCTAATGCACGCGCAAGTGCAATACGTTGGCGCTGACCACCAGAAAGTTGAGGCGGATAACGGTCTGCGAGCCAGTCTAGTTGAACTAATTCCAATAGCTCATGCACTCGTCGACGAATTTCAGCTTCATTTGGACGCGTTTTCTTTGAGCGAACTCTTAGACCGAAGGCAACATTTTCAAAAACTGTCATGTGGCGGAAAAGGGCATAGTGCTGAAATACAAACCCAACATTGCGTTCCCTTACATCTTTATGGGTTGTATCGTCT
Organism: Methylophilaceae bacterium; assembly: GCA_041602315.1. GTDB lineage: Bacteria > Pseudomonadota > Gammaproteobacteria > Burkholderiales > Methylophilaceae. The sequence goes on from JBFIGM010000128.1 coordinate 1,103, forward strand.
CCATGGAAAGATATTTTACCTTCATCAGGTGATTCTAACCCAGCAATAACCCTAAGCAGTGTGGTTTTGCCACAACCTGAAGGACCCAATAATGCGACTAATTCACCAGATGGCACAGTAAAATTAATATCATTTAATGCATGGAATTTGCCAAACATTTTAGAGACATTTTTTATTTCAATACTCATATTTTCTTTTCCTAAAGTTAAAGCATTTTCGCTTCATTTTCGATGTCGGATGCGTGCTTAGCAGATTGCCATTCTACAAATGTTTTAAGTGCTAGCGTTACTAATGCGAGCAATGCGAGTATAGAAGCTACTGCAAAAGCTGCAGCATATTGATACTCGTTGTATAAAATTTCAACATGCAATGGTAATGTGTTGGTCATGCCACGTATGTGACCAGACACAACTGATACAGCCCCAAACTCACCCATTGCACGTGCGTTTGTTAGTATTAACCCATACAGCAAGCCCCATTTGATATTAGGTAGAGTAACTTTCCAAAATATCAGCCAGCCTGAAGCTCCTAGCACTAAGGCAGCTTCTTCTTCATCTTTACCTTGTGACTCCATCAGTGGTATCAATTCTCGTGCAACAAACGGAAATGTGACAAACACCGTCGCCAAAACAATACCAGGTAAGGCAAATATCACTTTTAAATCATGGTCTGATAGCCATTCTCCGAGCCATCCCTGTAAGCCAAAAATCAATACATAAATTAAACCTGCTACTACAGGTGAGACCGCAAATGGCAAATCAATTAACGTAATTAAAATGCTTTTGCCTTTGAATTCGAACTTGGCGATAGACCAAGCGGCTGCTACACCAAAGATAAGGTTGAGTGGAATAGCAATACCTGCAGCAAGTAACGTCAGTCTAATGGCAGATAAAGCATCTGCCTCACTTAGTGATGTTATGTATGTGTCGAACCCCTTTCTTAATGCCTCTGTAAATACCGCTGCCAAGGGTACAAATAAAAACAAGGTTAAAAATATAAGTGCTATACAAATTAATGCCCACCGCACCCAAACGGTTTCGGAGGTCGCACGGTTTTTAGCTATTTTTTGTGCGTAGCGACTGTACTGTGATTTTGTAATATTTGACATAATTTGCCTTAAGCGCTTGTTACCCTGTCTCGACGATTGCTCCACCACTGTAATCCATTAATCAGGAGCAGTAGCATAAACGAGATAACTAACATTACTACCGCTACCGCAGTGGCGCCGGTGTAATCGTATTGTTCTAATTTTGTGATAATGATCAGTGGCGTAATCTCAGAAACCATTGGCATATTGCCAGCTATGAATATCACGGAACCATATTCACCAACCGCTCTTGCAAAAGCTAACGCAAAGCCTGTCATCAAAGCAGGTAAAACTGCAGGTAGAATTATTTTATAAAAGGACTGCCAGCGATTTGCACCTAAACTGGCGGCAGCTTCTTCTGCTTCTGCTTCAAAGTCTTCCAAAACAGGCTGAACCGTACGCACGACAAAAGGTAATCCGATAAAAGTTAGTGCAACAACAACGCCGATGGGCGTAAATGCTACTTGTATCCCTAAAGGTTCTAAAAAGCCACCAATCCAGCCATTTTTTGAGTAGATGGCAGTGAGAGAAATGCCCGCAACAGCGGTGGGTAGTGCAAATGGTAGATCAACAAAAGCATCAATCAATTTTTTGCCATAAAAGTCATAACGTACCAGTACCCATGCAGTCAATAAACCAAAAACTGCATTGATTGATGCGCCAATCAGTGAGGCTCCAAAAGTTAATTTATAAGAAGCCATCACACGAGGAGCAGTGACAATTTGCCAAAATTCTTCAAAACTTAATTCAGCAGTTTTAATAAATGCAGCAGAAATAGGTATTAGCACAATTAGACTCAAGTAGAGAAGTGTATAGCCTAATGAAATGTTGAACCCTGGTAGTGTGTTTATACTTTTTGACATAATTACCTAAATTTTTTAATTTTGGAATAAAGAGGTATGGTTAATTTTGGTAAATATTGTCAAAAACACCACCATCAGCAAAGTGTCTTTTTTGTGCTTTTTGCCAACCACCAAATACATCATCAATATTTATTAAATTGATTGTAGGAAATTGCTTTTCATATTTCTTAGCCACAGACTCCAGTGTAGGACGGTAGTAGTTTTTAGCTGCTATTTCTTGGCCTTCTTCCGAATACAAATGTTCTAAGTAAGCCTGTGCAACTTGACGTGTTTTACGTTTGTCTACTGTTTTATCAATAATGGTGACTGGTGGTTCAGCTAATATTGATAGAGAAGGAATTACAATTTCAAATTTCTCTTGACCTAATTCTTTTTGAGCTAAAAACGCTTCATTCTCCCAAGAAATGAGTACATCACCAATGCCGCGCTCTACAAAGGTAGTAGTGGATCCACGCGCTCCACTGTCTAAAACAGGTACGTTTTTGTACAATTTTCTGACAAACTCACGCGCTTTGATGTCGTCATTGCTATTTTTCTTAAGTGCATAGGCATACGCCGCTAAATAATTCCAGCGCGCTCCGCCAGAGGTTTTTGGGTTAGGGGTGATAACTGACACATTTGGTTTAACCAAGTCTTCCCAGTCTTTAATGTTTTTGGGGTTACCTTTTCTAACCAGCAATACAATTGTCGATGTGTATGGTGAGCTATTGTGCGGTAACCTTTTTTGCCAATCTTTTGGAATTAATTTTGCAATTGTACTGATTTCGTCAATATCATATGACAGTGCCAGCGTCACCACATCAGCTGGTAATCCATCAATAACTGCGCGTGCTTGTTTGCCTGCTCCTCCATGCGACTGTTTGATCGTGATATTATCACCCGTTTTTTCTTTCCAGTATTTTGCAAATGAAGCGTTGTATTGTACGTAGAGTTCCCGAGTTGGGTCGTATGAAACATTGAGAAGCGAAATGTCTGCTGCCAAAGATACCAGTGGGCTGGCTAATGCCAAAGCTGCCAGCCATTTTGTTACATTTAATTTATTAATCATCTTTTGTTTCCTTTATTGTAAATTTTTAATTAAGTTTATTTAAAACGCACTGATTGAAATTTCTGTATAGAAGAAATTAGAATGGCCCCTGCGTTCTGGATCGACTTCACTGGTGCCTCCCGCACTGCCGTCACGAGTTGTCGATTTAGTGAAATCGCCAGCCCAAAAATGTGCATAACCTAAATTAGCTAAGATATATTTGTTAATAGGAAATCGTACACGGACATCAACCTCTTCACCCACATCTTTACCACTTTTGCCAGTGCTATCTCGTAAACCAGCACCATTCCATCGATCACGTTCACTATCTAGCCGATACCAGCTATAACCGGTGTCAATTTTTAAGCCAGGCAACAATCCTACTTGTGGTTCAAACTCAACGCGCACTTTGGGAGCAACAATATTTTCCATTTGGAAATAATCGTTATTTGACCAAGGTCGAGCAAAGCCAAATAGTCGTTCGAATCGATTGTTTTGGTCATCCGTTGGATTTTTATCGCCACTTGCATAGCCATAAAATGCGCTAAACCTTGGTTTCCAAGGATGTTTTATTGAATAGCCGATCTCAGCGTTGTAAGCATAAGCATCATGGTCAAGTTCAGCTATAAATGCACCTTTATTAGTTAAACGGTCTTGATATCCCCATTGTTCAACGTAGCTTGCGTCATAATCCCAGCCAGTCTTTCCAACGATACCATAAGCACGCAAGCCGGCCGTATGGATTTCACGGTCAATTCTTGTATTCGGTGCAGCAGAATCTCCATTTAGGGTATATTTTACTTTATCGCCATCCTGCTTTAACAAGAAGTAGTAGGGTTGTAGTGTCACAAACTCAGACCAACGTCGCCAATCACCAATCACCCCATAAAAGTCTTGCGCGTGACTGACTTCATCTAATTGATTGGTAAACCGCTGGATAGGTTTTAATGCCAACAAATCTAATTGCCAGTCATTCTTTTGTTGACCAATAACTGCACGTACCCCTTGAAAATTATTTGTGGTATTTCGCCATTCGTTACGGGCTAGCAAACGGCGGTCGGTGTACTCAAATGCTTGACGGCCTGCCCGCACGCTAATGGTACGATCATTGCCTAAATCATCTTTACCAAGTGGTGTTTGTTTAAAAAATAGTTCTGCATAGGCTTGAATTGGCTCGGCGCGGTTGATATCGCGTGTGTCGAATTCACGTGTAAATTGGCTGTTGTTTCGGGTTGCATCTTCTACTTCTAATGTGAGTCTAAGCGGGTCTAGTATGTTCTTTATCGCCACATAGCCACGCGTACGCAATAAGATAGGATCATCAATAGTGTCTCGAGCACGCCTAAAGTCATTATCACGTTTTTCATAACGAATACGATAGTCTAAGCCAATGTCTAACCAATCAATACCAGCGAACGTGTCGTAATCTTTTAACCATGTTTTATTAAGCTGCTTTACATAACGTGGCGGATCTGTTTCACGACCTGTACCATAACTTTTACGTTCTACGTAATATCCGTTTGCAGCAAGGTTAGCTGCTTTTTCTTCAGATGCAATCTCAGCTAGACGCTCATTAATTTTTGTCTGTTGCTCTTGTTCTTCAAGATTAGTAGGTAGGACTTCATAGGTATCAGCTGCTTGAACAGGTTTGTTGGCGTTTTCCTCCGCAAACAGTGAATCGTTGCTAATAATTAATCCAGAAGCTATTAGTGCATGAATTATTTTTTTATGTTTCATCATGTTCCCTTATATTGTTCTTTCAGTTGTCTGGTTAGAAATAAATTTTAGAATTCTGGTTTGCACCAATGATTTGGTAGCTTTGTTTTTTGATTAGATTCGAATTATTGAATCTTATGTATTCACTCTGTTCAATTTGAGCAAACCTGCCATCAGGAACAACAATTTATCTTCAGCTAAACCTCGCATAATTTTGAATAGCATTGATTGAAGCTGATGTTTTTTAAGCGTATCGCTTTCATCATCAATATTTAATTTGATTTTAGAAATTGTCATCAGTATTACCTTAATTGAGAATTCGCTTAATATAATTATTTTTTTATATAACAATAAATAATTTGTAATTATTTCAATATAATAAAAAATTATATAAGATGAATAACTTATTTTTACCAATTGTTTAGTATTTAGAAATTTGATAAATCTTGATAGGAAGTTGAGTGCTTCATAGGTCTATTTGGATCAGCACAGTCGTGGTAATGCGGAGAGGGCAGGACTATTACTAAAGAAAGAATTTAAGACTTAATACATAATGAAAACTTAATCATTGAATAAAATGAAAATAAATAATAATGATAAGCTATTATTTTATATATATATATGGGCTTATATCAGGTTGGTATTTTTTAAGTTTGCAGTAAAGTAGCCTTGTTTCGATAAGGTTCCAAATCCGCAGCATAGCTTCTATATTGTCAAATGGTTTGGTCAGAAAATCTTTTGCACCTAATGCCAATGCTTTTCTGCGTGCATGAATCGTTGCATCCGCAGTCAGTACTAATACAGGTAAGTAGGTGTCTTCGGGAATATGTTTAGCGAGTAAGTCCAGTACAGCATAGCCATCAAGTTCAGG
>JBFIGM010000129.1:0-6543 GCA_041602315.1 Methylophilaceae bacterium
ACTGTTCATGGCCTATGTTTCTATTCAAATGTTTTTAGATAAAAAACCAAAACCCAGCAGAACCTTAGCGGGTAATGGTGGATTATTGTTGGCTGGTTCTGGTATTGGTGCAATATCAGCATTAGTCTCCATTGGCGGTGGCTCTTTAACCGTTCCTTATCTGCTTTGGCAGAATGTCGATATTAAAAAGGCTATCGGATCATCTGCTGCACTAGGGTTTCCTATTTCAGTTGTTGGTACTATTGGTTATATTGTCAATGGCTGGTCTGTAACGACGGGAGAAGACTATACATTCGGCTTTGTTTATATCCCTGCAGTGCTTCTTATTTCTGCGACTAGTTTTTTCACAGCGCCATATGGCGCACGACTAGTGCATAAGTTACCCGTTAAAACCTTAAAAAAAGTGTTTGCATTACTACTTATTTTGCTAAGCCTAAAAATGCTGTTTTCTGTACTGTAGATTACAGTATGTATCTCTAATAAAAAGCAGCAGCACGAAATCTAGCAGCTTATTTGCATAGATCATTAACAAACCAGGCATTAACCTATCCGTACGATTTTTGTTTTATCTGTCAAAGTCCGTCATTTAATGCTAGGAATAGGTTGATGCGGCTAATGGCAATGCCTCGCGATGAATAAGCTAACTGTGTACAAAAACCGCTAAGACTATTATTTATGTGCCACGCTAAATATTAAATATTATTAATATTAGCTATTGTTATATTGATGTTTGACTGAGAATCTAATAGGATGAACTAGTCACTGGACATTGGCCTAATAAAATGAATACACAAGTCAGCCATGAAGAAGTCGATATACTCAAAACTGCTTTTTGGCACTCGCTCTTTATAGTTATTGCTAGTCTAGTACTGATTGTAATAAGCCTATTCATCATTGATTCATATAACCAAGCCAAAATCAAGACCCAACTAAACCTCTCGGCAAATAACCTTATTGAGAAAATTGAGAAATCACTGGCCTATTACGAATACGGTTTGCGCGGTTTACGTGGTGCTCTAGTCAGTCATCAAGATGAGGTCTTTGACAAAAAAGATTTTCATAAGTATTTAGAGTCACGTGATTTAGCTACTGAATTTCCAGGTGCAAGAGGTGTAGGTATCCTTAAGCGATTAGAAAGTAACCAAGTCGATAAGTTTGTTAGCGAAATGCGCAAGAGCGACTGGCCAAACTTTGAGTTGAAAGAGCTATCAAAAAACACAGGCGAGCGTGTAATCATCCAATATATAGAGCCGTTAGATAAAAATAAAGAAGCAGTTGGGCTAGATATTGCATCGGAATACAATCGCAAAACTGCGGCTATCAACTCCATGAGATCAGGGAAAGCTACACTTACTGGCCCGATAACACTAGTGCAAGCAACAAAACAGGGCAAACAGTCTTTCTTGTTTATGCTACCTATTTACGAAGGCATACAACATCTAGATAATGAAATGGATCGCATTAAAAAATGTATTGCTTGGGCTTATTCTCCCTTATTAATGGATGAAATTCTTGGAGGAGTTATCTCTAAAGAGCAAATTCGTTTGCAATTGAGTGACGTTACTGAGAAAACAATATCATTTTATGATTCAAATAATAGTCTCGATAATAGCAGTGCACTGCCTAGCACCGTCATTAAGAAAACACTTTATGGACGCATTTGGCAATTAAAATTTACAGCTTCACCTAATTTTATTAAAGAGAACAAACCAATTCATTTAGCCACTGCAGTGTCAGTTGAAGCAATAATTGCTGGCTTGCTAACATTTCTTTCTGGGCTAATTAGTTATAACTTACAGCGCAAGAGGCTGTTTCAGCTTCAAAAGAATCGCTTGGCTACGATTGTTGAAAGTTCTAACGATGCAATTCTATCCAAAGATTTGCATGGAGTCGTTCAATCTTGGAACCCTGGCGCGGAAAAATTATTCGGCTATAGCGCTGTAGAAGCCATCGGTCACAGCTTGTTAGATCTAATTATTCCTAAAAGCCGAGAGAGCGAAGAATATGCAATCCTAGATAGCATCAAACAAGGTAAGTCAATTGAAAATCTATATACTGTGCGTCACGACAAGTCCGGCAACCTTATTGATGTCTCTATAATGGTTTCGCCTGTGTATGATGAAAAAGGTACCATCATTGGAGCATCTAAGACTATTCGCGATGTCACTGAAGTGATGCAACTTCAAAATCAGCTAAAAGACCTCAATAATCAATTAGAAAAAAAAGCGTCGCTTGCAGAAACCAATCTGGAGCGGGTTAATCGCCTGCTAAACGATGTATTGGATGCATCAGTACAGGTAGCCATTATGGCGACAGACATGGACGGTTTAATCATGCTATTTAACACCGGTGCCGAGGATATGCTGGGCTATAGTGCAAAAGAGGTTATTGGTGAAAAAAATCTAACTGATATTATTTCAACAGATTACCTAGACAAACTGACTGTAGACTTTCTAACTACAGTTGGCAGGTCAGCAAATGGCTTCGAAGTTCTTAGTAACATCCCTGCAATTCGAGGTTATGAAACGATAGAGGCAGAATATGTAAGAAAAACCGGAGAGCAATTTTTTGTTAGTCAGTCTATTTCTCCAATTCGTAACATTGATAAAGAAATCACAGGATATGTCTCAATTGCAATTAATATCCATGATCGTAAAATGATTGAAATCCAACGAGAGCGTGAGCTTATTGAACGCGAAACCCTGTTACGAGAGGTTTATCATCGCGTGAAAAATAACCTTCAAGTTGTTGGCAGTTTATTCAATATGCAAATACGCAGCACCAGCTCATCTGAAGCACGTGATGCACTAACAGAAGCACAACAACGTGTTAAATCAATGGCACTAGTCCATGAAAAACTATATCAATCATCTTCGCTTTCATCGATATCTTTAAGCTCATATATGCGAGATTTGATTGGCTATATCGCAAATATGGCTTCAAATAAAAGCAACTCACTCATCCCAAAGATTGATATTGAGGATGTTTCAATCAGTATTGATAAAGCAGTCCCTCTTGGTCTCGTTATCAATGAGCTGCTCACCAACGCATTAAAATATGCTGTTAAAGATAATAAAGAACTATTAATATCAATAAAAGCTTGGATAACAGATAGTTTATTAACCATTGAATTTAATGACAACGGTAAAGGCTTTGAGAAACTACCAGAAAAAAACGAAACAGAATCATTGGGCTATAGATTAATTTACTCACTGGTACGGCAACTAAATGGCGAGATAACAATAGAAAATAGACAGGGTGCTTTTGTTAGATTAATTATCCCAAATAATAAATAAAAATAATTTTATGATAAAGAACTTGCTTGTAATTTAAGTGATCCCAATGCATGATGTTCAATAACTTTAGAGAATTTTATTATGAACGCTGAAAATATTTATTTTGAGCATAGTTTATTTAAAACTTACAATGCTGACTCAGCTAAAATTCTTTTGGTCGAAGATGAAGCAATTGTTGCTGAAGATTTAAGAGAGCAGCTAGAGGAAATGAACTATATTGTCTGTGGTATAGCAGACAATTCTGAGCAGGCAATCGCTCTTGCTATAGAAAAACAGCCCGATGTCATCATGATGGATATAGTACTGAAGGGCGAAAGAGATGGCATCCACACAGCCACCCAGATAAGCAAAGAGTTAAATATACCCGTTATTTTCGCCACAGCTTACAGTGACATGTCAACTCTAACACGTGCCACCCAAGCTGCCCCTTATGGCTATATTACTAAACCATACAACTCAAGAGATGCGCGTGCTGCGATAGAAGTAGCTCTCTACAAAAGCACGCTTGAAAAGCAGCTCAAAGAATCCGAAAAATGGTTTTCTGCCACCTTAAGATGCGTTGCCGATGGTGTGATTGCAACAGATCAACATGGTCTGATTAGCTTTATTAATCCAGCAGGAGAAACATTACTTGATTGCAAATTTGAGAGCCTAATAGGTAAAGATTTAAAATCTTCCATCCGAATCACTGAGAATGATACAAAACACAATCCACTTAGTACCTTAGCAGAAGAGTTAAAACCAAACTCACCTAGAATCTTTTTTGGATTGGAGTTGATTGATTTTAGCGGTAATAAAAAGCATGTGGATTTATCAATGGCTAGTATCCAACACCAAGGCAAGATAATAGGAGCTGTCGTTGCAGTGCGAAATATCGACGAAAGAATTCTAGCTGAAAAAGCATTGCGTGAAAGCGAAGAAAGATTTCGTGCCGCCTTTGAGTTTGCGCCTATTGGTATGGCACTAGTCTCAATGCAAGGTATAATCCTTCAAAGCAACACTGCATTGGCAAGAATGATAAATTTTGATGCAGAAGATGTAATCAAAAATAATTTTAACTTTAACAACTTTTTTTCTCCGCAAGATCATCTTACAACTGACCACTCGCTACGACAGTTACTGGGCGGTGACTTACCTTTTGTGCAATTTGATAGCCAGCTCAAAACCATTGACGGTAAAAACTTTGATGTTCATATCACCACATCTTTACTGTCCAAAGATGGATTACCTGTTTGTTATTTACACCAAGTATTTGATCTTACTGATAGAAAAAAATATGAATCTAAAATTTTACACTTGGCTCATTATGATTCGCTGACCAATTTACCTAACCGCGCTTATTTGGTTGAGGAAATTGAACGAACAATTGCCATCTGTAAGCAAAAAAATAATTCTTTCGCATTGGTCTTTTGCGATTTAGATCATTTTAAAGAAATAAACGATTCGTTAGGTCATGAAGCTGGTGACAAGTTGTTGCAAGAGAGTGCAAATGAAATGAGGCGCACCCTACGCCAAAATGACTTTATTGCCCGGCTAGGTGGGGATGAGTTCGTATTTTTATTGCCAAATACTACTTCTACAAACCAAGTTGAATCAACCATCAATAAACTAAAAAATATTCTCAGTAAAACGTTCCATTTGGATGATCACGAAATTCGTATAGGGGCAAGTTTTGGTATCTGTTTTTATCCAAATGATGGCGAAGATGCAACGACACTAATGAAGCATGCAGATATCGCGCTATATCAAGTAAAAAACACTGGCAGGAACAATTTATCTTTTTATAACAAAGTAAACCCTGCTCTTGGTGGAGAAAAAGTAAGATTAATGACAAACCTGCGTAATGCATTAGATCGACATGAGTTTTATATGCATTATCAGCCTATTATTGACTTAGAAACAGGCAAAACTGTCTTTCTTGAAGCACTTATTCGTTGGAAGCACCCATCAATCGGGAATATAAGTCCTGATGACTTTTTGCCGTTTGCTGAAGAATCAGGATTGATGAAAAATATTGGAGAATGGTTAATTAATGAATCTATGAGTGCATGCGCTTTGTGGAATAAAGGCCGTGAAACTGTTATTCCTGTTTCTATTAATATTTCTTCTTCCCAATTAAATAATGAATCTTTCTATGTGGATATATCGAAACTGTTAACTCTACATCAATTAACGCCTAAATGCGTTATCCTTGAGCTCACAGAACATCACTTTTTAAGCGATTCTGAACAAACGCGCCAGAATCTTGAAAAACTAAAAAAACTAGGAGTCGCTATTGCAATTGATGACTTTGGCACTGGCTACTCATCTTTAAGTTATATTGTTAGATTCACACCATCTAGAATCAAAATTGATCGTTCGTTTATTCATGGCATTGAAAAAGATATCTACTGCAATGAAATGATAGAAACAATCACCTCCATTACAAAAAGATTGCCTATAGTTGCAATAGCTGAAGGTGTAGAGAATAAGAAACAACTAGATTACCTAGTGGAAAAAGGTTATAAATATGGTCAAGGTTTCTTATTCTCTAAACCCATCCCTGAAAGCAACATAGTTACATTGCTAGACAAAAATTTACTTCCTACAGTCTAGATGCCTTCGTTAAATTATTGGACTAGAGATACTAGTTATGCGGAATTAATCATTTAAGGATTTCTCTGTCTGAGGCGACTTTTGTTTTATCTGCTAAAATTCGACCTAATGTAAGACTTTTTCGCTTGTTCTTTTAAAAAAAAATCAGGGTCAGAGTAAAATTAAAAAGCATTCTATTCTAATTCACCATGTTAAGGTCGCAGCCGTTACCCCCCTTATAAATTCTTAATAGCTTAATAAAATTTACGCATTGGCGTCTTAAGCATACTAGCGTAGAGTATGGAGTATGTTTTTTTATTTTTAGGAGGTGCTTGATATGAGTAAGTATGATGTTGAACAAATCCGTTCTGTCGTACAGCATTATATTGATGGAGCAATATCTGGCAAAGGCGATGACATGAAGCCAGCCTTTCACAAGGATGCAACCATTTTTGGCTATATCGGCGATGATTTATTTGCTGGACCTATACAAAAGCTATTTGATTGGAATGATGAGAATGGGCCTGCTGTAGATATTGTTAGTAAGATTGCCAATATTGATATTGAAGGCACTATTGCAACGGTACGACTAGAATCTGATAACTGGACTGGTCATCGATTCACTGATTTTTTCACCTTATTAAAATGTGGCGATGAATGGAAAATCATGAAT
>JBFIGM010000130.1:0-6509 GCA_041602315.1 Methylophilaceae bacterium
AGTGTACCAATATCTTTATGGTTTGTAGATGCAACCCAGCGCATTATGCCAGTTGGATGTCCATGATCTGCATGATCATCGTGATGTGTTGCAGTTGTTGTACTCATCAGTTTCTCCTAAAAACTAAAGCTTAATTCTAATCATTCAAAAATTAAATCGTTATTCGATATTAACGGGCAGCTTTCACTGCAGATGGCTGTGCAAAATCGCCAGCGCTATTCCCTAATGCATTACGCTCGTAGGCTATAACCGCTGCGATATCAGTGTCACTCAACACATCTTTCCAAGCAGGCATGATGTTCTTACCATTTAATAGGATATCAATGTGACCTTCGATTGGACCTGTTGCAACCGCACTACCTGTCATCGCTGGGAACGCTGGTGGAATACCAGCACCTGTCGCACCATGGCATACCGCACAGTTTTTCTCGTAAACGGCTTTACCTGCTGTGACCAACTCATCCATCGTCCACTCTTTGTCTGCGCCTGCATCAGCTGCTGCTGCAGCTTCTTTCTGTGCAGCAACCCAAGCGTTGTAGTCTGCTTCTTCTTTAGCCTCTACAACGATAGGCATGTAGCCATGTGCCTTACCACAAAGCTCCGCGCACTGTCCACGGTAAGTACCAGGCTTGTCAACTCTGATCCAAGTTTCTCTGACAAAACCTGGAATCGCATCTTGCTTAACGCCAAACTCAGGAATCCACCATGCATGAATCACATCAGCGGCAGTAAGTAAAATTTTGATTTTTTTACCAACTGGCACAACCATTGGATTGTCGACTTCTAGAAGGTAGTTTTCACCTTTATCTTCTTGGTTTTTGATTTGTGCTTCAGGGGTTGACAGCGTACTTACAAATTTAACATCTTGATCTAAATAGTCATAAGCCCACTTCCATTGTGAACCAGTAACCTTGATGCTCATATCGGCTGCAGTTGTATCTTTCATTGCCAATATGGTACGTGTTGCTGGAACTGCCATGCTGACCAAAATAATAACTGGGATAATAGTCCAAACGACTTCAAGCCAGTGATTTTCATGAAACTGCGCAGCTTGATGACCAACTGATTTACGATGTTTGAATATTGAATAAAACATCAAACCGAATACCACGACAAAAATCGCAGCACACACATACAAAATCAACATGTGTAAATCATAAATTTGACTAGCAATATCTGTTGCTGGCGCTTTTAAGTTTAATGCATAGTCTGCGCGCGCATTTACCGCAAACAAGGTTAAAAATGTAGCACCCAAAGAGAGAATTGTTCTCTTGTTCATAACTGAATCCACCCCAAAAAATTGTGAACAACTAAAATGATTAAGTCAAAAAATTCCAAATAAACCCAGGAAATTCAATGACAACTAACATGTCAACCATAACTCGGCTGCATATTTTATTATTACTAAAAATATTTTGATTTAAATCAATCAGCGACTGCGGATAATATGCTAAATCTAAAATTTGGGTAAATTTAGCACACCCATTTCTGCTTATCAAGAAAAATGTAACAAAATAGTTACATTATTTTACATTTTGAACAGGTGTGTAAGTCAGTGTTGAGGGTAGTCAGAACAGGCACTGAGGCCTTTTGTGGTGCCGGGAGGGGGAATCGAACCCCCACGTTGTCACCAACGCGGGATTTTGAGTCCCGTGCGTCTACCAATTCCGCCATCCCGGCAATTTGGATCATACATTACTGTATAATTGCAACGGCGCAATTATAGCAAGCTCTTCATTATTTGCGAAACTTAAAATACTATTTATCTTAATTTTCTATGAAAACGCAAGACTTCGATTTCCATTTACCTGAACACCTAATCGCACAACACCCAACAGAAAGCCGTAGTGCAAGCCGACTACTGTATTTAAACTCATTAACTGGCGATATTGTTGATGAACAGTTTATAGATATAGCTGATCACTTTTCCTCGAAAGATTTGCTGATCTTTAATGACACGCGCGTTATCAAAGCAAGGTTATTTGGTAAAAAGGCGACTGGCGGTAGTGTTGAAGTCTTGATTGAACGCGTGCTAAACGATCACGAAGCCTACGCACTTATTCGGTCATCTCGCTCACCCAAATCTGGTAGCTTGCTTAGGCTTGCGGAAGTACTCGATGTGGAAGTGATTGGGCGCAATGGTGATTTATTTCATGTAAAGTTTTTAAGTGATACGCCATTATTGGAACTTTTAGAGCAATATGGCAATTTGCCGCTACCACCTTATATTACACATTCAGCTGATGCTATTGACGAAACGCGCTACCAAACAGTTTATGCCAAACATGCCGGCGCAGTAGCCGCACCGACTGCAGGCCTACATTTTGATGAAATTGTGCTTTCAAAATTGAAAGCCAAAGGTGTTCGAATAGCTTATATTACACTTCACGTTGGCGCAGGTACCTTTCAGCCAGTCAAAGTAGAAAACATAGTGGAACACAAAATGCACAGTGAGATTTACCATATTCCCGAAGAAACGATACAACTCATTGAGAAAACACGGGCAGCAGGTGGAAAAGTTACAGCCGTTGGCACCACAGTACTGAGAGCATTGGAAAGTGCCGCACAAGAAACAAAACTGTCTGCCGGCAATCAAGAAACCAGCATTTTTATCACCCCGGGCTTCATATTCAACGTTGCGGACCGATTGCTGACAAATTTCCATCTACCCAAGAGTACACTACTCATGTTAGTGTCTGCTTTTGCTGGTTACAATAATATAAAAAAGGCCTACCAGCATGCGGTTAATAGTGAATACCGATTTTTTAGTTATGGCGACGCCATGCTATTAGAAAGGCAGTCCTGATTTCATTTATTGAACAAAGTCATCATTATGTATGACTAACGTTGCAAACAACATAATCCATCAAACTGGAGACATTACAAATTGAATACACAAAACACATTAGCAAAAACGAGTCTTTTTCTGTTTAGCATTATATTCACTGCGGTTATACAAGCAGCTGTTCTCCCTGAGGCCAAGCTTGCACTAAAAATCCCGATGGCTAAAGAGCCGACCACGAGACCAATGACTGTGGCATATCATCCGGCGCTTATGCACTATTATGTAGCCGATGGTGGCTTGGCTCCAATGGGGACAGAATGGTCAGCTCCCATTTCAAAGTCACAAGTACATGCTTTTGATGAGAATGGAAAGTATGTTAACTCTGCTGGACCAGGTTTTGATAATCGATCCATCTACTATAACCCTAACACAGGCCACATTGAGACGATTACATTTAATATTTCAAGCGAACTTGGGTTTGCCCCAAATACAGGTATGTACGCCCTGGAAATGACTGAAGAAGGTAAAATTAAGGATAGTTCCACAGAAATTAGACAATACCACCCCGCATTTGGCGACGGTTTTACTATGCCATCTTACGATGCAGACAATGACCGCTACTTTGCCAAACAAAAACGAAGCAATAAAGTGCTCATCGTTTCTACTAAAGAGCCCAAGCCGATTGGCGAAATTGCGCTAGATATCGCTGCTGCAGGTGCAAAATTCGACGATATAAGCGATAACTTTGTCGCATACACCGGTTCTAAAGGTGAAGAGTTGGCGCTCTTGGATTTAGACCATGATGCTTTTTTAGTTTTTGATTTGACAGGTAAATTTGTAGCTAAAAGCACTATTCCAAAAGGTATCAAATTACGTGCCAAGAATTATTACAATGGGCTTGGCTACACCAATAACATGTTCTTTTTATACAATGAAAATGAGGGTGAATTTGGTACTTACCATGGTTACCAAATTATCAAATAAACCGTTAGCTTGAAATAAAAAACCGCGCTATGGCGCGGTTTTTTATTGCTTAATCAACTTCACTTGCCAAGCATGCCAGCTAACTTACCTGACAACATAGCAAATACAGCACCTATAACCGTTGAAATAATTACTAATAATGCCGGGTTTGATAAATCCAACATCGTCGCATTCGCAGCTGTACCACCTGTTAGTGCTAAGCCTGCTGTTGCGGCATAGCCATATACGTTTGCGGGGACGACCGAAAGTAAACTAATTCCAGCGACAATAACCAGCAAAAATACTGTTACACCGATAATGACTGGTGCTGCTAAAGCCCCCAATCCACCCAGCATTCCAGAGCTGACAAGATACAAGGCTATAGCTGCAATAACTGCGCCATAAGACATGCCAGCAATTGTTTTTTGTAATGCTGCCGTATCTCCGCCTGTATGAAAGTAGCACCCCCAAGCGATAAAGCCTACCCAAACCAACGCCACCCCAGCTAACGGGTTTAATGCTAAAAATGCCCAAATTCCACCAAGTACTGCAATACTTACTGCTAATGCTGTTAACTTTGACATACCTTTATCTCCCTAAAAAATTACTTCTTATAAAAATAATGTTGCGAGAAAAGCGATCAACTCTCATGAATTTAATACATTGTTATATGCACCAAAACAAATCAAATTGACAGTGCATGGTATGCCCATTTTGGTGCATTTTGCAATGTTTTAATTTAAACGGAAGTATAAAAAAGAGAACTATTGGAGGTAAAAACGAATTAATTTTCTGCGATCGTTGTTTTGTAATCCCAGTATTTTCGCCATTTTGCTATGACTAGGTTCGGGTACTTGGCCTTACCTAAACTGCCATTATAACGACCTAATGCACGAAATAGATTTCCGCGTTCAATGTCGAGATAGTGCCTTAAAATTGTGCAGCCATACCTAAGATTGAGCCGCAAATCGAAAAGATTATGCTCTTTATTTCCAATTGCCTTAGTCCAAAATGGCATCACTTGCATATAACCACGCGCTCCTACACTAGAGACAGCATACTTCTTGAACGCACTTTCAACATTAATTAAACTCAGCACTAACTGTGGGTCTAATCCAGCGCGTGTTGCCTCATAATGCACAGAGATTAAAAAACCTTCTCGATAGTCCTTGTTAGGCATTCTAGATTCTAGACGTCGCGACATCTCACTTAACCAGGCCTGCCCTTGCTCATTATCGGAGAACATGAGCTTAGGTGCTGCCAAATCACTGACAGATTTTTGCATCAAAGCTTTAACACTATTGGATAGCGCTTCTTCACGCTGGCCACCAGCTAAAGAAGTGGTAGCAAAAAAAAGTATCGTTAAAAAGAATATTCTTTTAAAAATAATAGTTTTCATCCAGCAAGACCAAGCAAAAATAATGCCTTATGCTAACCGTTCCCGAATAAAAGAGACTAACTCTTCTATAGGTACATTTTGCGCAGTTGCATCTTGGCGCCCTTTATACTCCACAATACCCTCATTGATTCCGCGCTCACCAATCACAATTCGGTGTGGAATGCCCATTAAATCAGCTTCTGCGAACATCACACCTGGACGCTCACCACGATCATCCAGTAATACATCAACACCTTGGTTTAATAAATCATGGTAAATCTGATTAACTTTTGTCTCAACCAATTCACTCTTATTAAAGCCAATCGGACATATAACAACAGTAAACGGTGCCATGCTTAGTGGAAAAATAATACCATTTTGGTCATGTCCCTGCTCAATTGCGGCACCTACAATACGAGAAACCCCAATGCCATAACATCCCATCACCAATGGGTTGGATTTTCCATTTTCATCTAAATAAGTTGCCTGCATGGCTGCTGAGTATTTTGATCCCAATTGAAAAATATGCCCAACTTCAACACCTCTGCACAGTGAAAGCTTACCCTTTCCATCAGGGCTTAAATCACCATCAACTACATTGCGCACATCAGAAACCATTAGTGGCTCAGGTAAGTCTCGACCAAAATTGACACCATTTAGATGTAGTTTAGGCTTATTAGCACCACACACGAAGTCACTCATGATAGCAACGGTTTTATCTGCGATGACTTTTACGTTGCCATCCACCCCTACTGGACCAATAAAACCAGGTGGGCAATGCAGATGATTGCGCACCTCCTCTTCTGTCGCAAATCTAAAGTCCGCTAAACCATCTAATTTAGATAACTTCACTTCATTTAATTGATGGTCACCTCTCAGCAACACCAAATAGAATTGTTCACTGGCCATTAAAGCAATCGCTTTGACTGTTCTTTGGATACTAATACCCAACAAGTCAGCAACATCTTCACATGTAGTTTGCTTTGGCGTATCAACCTCTTGCATGACTTCAGTAGCAGCTCTTCGCTCACCCGTTGTCACCGCTTCTGCCAATTCAACATTTGCTGCATAGTCTGAACTTTCACAATAAGCCAGCGCATCTTCTCCGCTGTCGGCCAATACATGAAACTCTTGTGAACCATCTCCACCGATTGCGCCAGAGTCTGCTTTCACTGCACGAAATTTCAACCCTAAGCGTGTAAAGATGTTGCTGTAGGCCTCATGCATTTTATGATAGGTATTAACTAAGCAATCATGGCTAGTATGAAAGGAATAAGCATCTTTCATTAAAAACTCGCGTGCGCGCATCACACCAAAACGTGGGCGAATTTCATCACGGAACTTAGTCTGAATTTGATAAAAATTCAGCGGTAATTGTTTATA
>JBFIGM010000131.1:0-6487 GCA_041602315.1 Methylophilaceae bacterium
ATAAAGCCGGTACTCTTAGATTCGGTTTTGAGGGTGGCAATTGTTGATAAGCACGGGGTATAAATCAAGCTAAACAGCATAAAACTCATCCCTTGTACCCAGTCTAAGTTTTGTGCCATTTGAGTCATCAATGCATCACCTTGTAGACCATAGATGACGGCCAAGGAGCCTACAACAATCTCTTTTGCTACAAAGCCAAAAATGAGTGCAATTGCCAACTGTGTATCAATACCAATCGGGTTTAATACTGGCGCGAAGAAAGTACCGATTTGTCCTGCATAGGTTTGTGCGCTTGCAGCAGGCACATTGCTGGGAAAGTTTGTCAGCAACCAAACCATCACCACACCTAACACGATAAATTTAGTGGCGCGCACCAAAAAGTGCTTAACTTCTTGCCAACCTCTTAACCATATCTGACGCGCAGTTGGGAAGCGATAGGGTGGTAATTCTAGAATAAATGGCTCGTTGTTCTTGAAGCGGCCTTTAAAAATTAGAGCAGTCAAAAAGATTGTGAACAAACTCATCATGTACAGAGAGAACATTACCCATGCTGCTTGGCTGGGTTTGAATAGAATGGCAATCATAAAGATAAATATTTGTAACCGCGCTGAGCAGAGCGATAATGGAATCGTTAGCATAGTTAATAAGCGCATACCACGAGAGCGCATCACTCGAGTGCCCATTAGAGCTGGCACGTTGCAGCCAAAGCCCATGAGTACCATTACAAACCCGCGGCCATCAAGCCCAAGTTTGGCCATCAATGCATCCATCAGGAATGCGGCTCGTGATAAATAGCCACTGTCTTCTACCATGCTCATCACAAGGAAAAAAAGTACAATAATGGGGACAAAAGCCGCAACTGTGCTGACGCCATTGTATATTCCATCAAGCAATAAACCGTTTAGCCAAACGGGTGCTGTGGCAAGTAAAGGATCTAGTAAGGTAGATCTGGTCTGATCAAATAGCCATGCCATTGCATCTTGCAATGGCGCACCAACGGTAAAAATAAATTGGAACAGCAAAAAGATAGCGACTACAAATATAGGTAACCCGAACCATGGGTGAAGCAATACCTTGTCAATATTGTCTGTTGTTTGATTGTTGAGTGTTGTCGGAATTTGGACTGTTTCTTGTATGATCGACTGCATTTCTGATTCGATTTGCGTATCAACCTCTAAACGGTTTGCCACTTCCTTAGCACTTATTTTTTTTGTGTTTTTTTCAATCGTTTCCGCTATTGTATGCAGCATTTGGGCCCAGCCTTCAGCATACTTCGCACTAATCTGCACAACTGGCATTTGAATTTTTTCAGCCATCTTTTCAACATCTATGGTGACGCCTGCGCGCTTTGATTCATCTTGCATGTTAAGTAATAAAATAGCTGGTATACCTAGGCTACGAATTTGTAATGCCAAAGAAAGCTGCCGCTCAATTTGCGTGGAGTTAACTACTATGCAGGCTAAGTCTATTTCATTATTGCTTAGGAAGTGTCGAACAACTTGTTCATCATCAGAAAAGCCATGCAAATCATACAAGCCGGGTAAGTCGACAAGTTCAGCAATGTGACCACCTGTTAGAATTTTTGCACTCATTAGGTCAACGGTAATACCTGGCCAGTTGCCTACTCTAGCAGAAGCGCCAGATAGACGGTTAAATAGCGTGGACTTGCCTGTATTTGGCATGCCCAATAAGGCAATTCTTTTCATTTAATTTAATAAGTACAATCTAAGCTGAAAGGGTGAAGTTAACTTGAAATCTGAATCAGTTTAGCTTCAGACTCTCTAAGAATGATGTCTGTGCTGCCAATTCTGACATGCAGTGGGCCATTAAAGCTTGCTTTACGCATGACTTTAATTTGTTTGCCTGCTCTGAACCCAAGTGCAACCAAACGCTGCAGTAATGATGGCTCGGTATGTATTGCACTAAAGCCACTGATTGTCGCAAGGTCACCAGATTTTAGATTGTTGAGCAGTCGCATAATGAGTTTGATTATTGAGAATAAGAATAGTTCTTATTATTACATGTTTTTTAAAGGTTTGTCTATCTGCAAGGCATTAAAAAGGCTTGCAATTTGCAAGCCTTAATCAGTGATAAAAAATTACTTTTTATCGGTAACGCCTGGCACTACTATTTTTGCCTTGTCCTTCAAGCTCAACATTAGTTGTTCCAGTTTACGTTGCTGTAATGTGCGCTTTAAGCCTTCTTTCGCTTTTTCGTAAGGAGGTACTTGTGTAGCACGTGTGTCATTCAGTTTAATAATATGCCAGCCAAACTTGGTTTGTATTGGAGCATCAGTCATGCCACCTTTTTTAAGCCCCTTAACTGCATCGCTAAATGGCTCAACCATGCCTGCTGGGGAAAACCAGCCTAAATCACCACCTTTGGTTTTTGAACCTGGGTCTAATGATTTTTCTTTAGCCAATTTGTCAAAATCAGCGCCTTTTTTAATTTGGCTCAGTAAGTCTTTTGCTTCATCTTCCGTTTTAACTAAAATATGCTGTGCTTTATATTCCGTGTCACCTAGCTCTTTTTTGTACTGATCATAAGCCGCTTTTGTATCTGCATCAGAGACTGGGTTCTTATCCATGTAGTCTGCTAAAAATGCATTCACAATCAGTTTGCGTTTGCCGATTTCAGCAGCTGTCAAAACATCTGCCTTCTTATCAAACCCTTTCTTTTCAGCCTCCTGATAGGCCAATTCTGAGCCAATGAGTTCGTTGATGACTGCATTTTTTAGGCCTTCACCTTTTTGACCTCTTTGCTCAGCGTCCTTCATGATGAAGTCTACCCAAGATTGTTTAATTGGCTTTCCGTTTACCGTAGCAGCTACATCAGCCGCAGCTGCTAATGGCGACAATGTTATTGCAGAAATTGCTGCTAAGGTGATTAATACTTTGTTCATACTCATGAGCTTCCTTTGTTAATAAAAAATTCCCCTGAATTTTTTAAATATTTATCTTGATATAGGGTCATTTGGCGCAATAGCAATAATACTAATCGCATGAATTTGTTGTGGAATTAAATCACCAAGTGCCTGATAAATCAAACGATGACGCATTATCTGCGATTTTTGTGAAAAATGCGAGCTTGTTATCTTGATGTTGAAGTGACCCCCGCCCATATTTCCTTTATGGCCTGCATGTGCAGCGCTGTCATCCTCAATCTCTATTGCAGTTGGCTCTAGCGAAGCAAGTCGGTTTTTGATGACATCAATCATTTGCATAATGACTTAGGGTAGTGTTTTGCGAAAAGGTTTCACGGTAACTTGTTGATAGACGCCAGCAGATACATATGGGTCTGCTTCAGCCCATTGTTTCGCTGCCTCAATATCATCAAACTCAGCTACGATTAAACTACCTGAAAAGCCAGCCAGACCTGGGTCTTGGGCATCTATAGCTGGAAACGGGCCTGCAAGTAGTAGACGGCCTTCATTTTTCAGTGCAGTGAGTCTTGCAATATGATCAGGGCGCGCTTCCAATCGTTTTTCTAGAGAGTTTGATGCATCCTCTCCAATTATGGCATACCACATTTTAGGATTCCTTTTGGTCTTCTTTGGGTTCAATTAGGTAATCTTTGAGAAACAGCGTCTGCGCGATCATAAATATAAACATCATTGAGGTTACACCAAACAATTTAAAATTAACCCAGGTATTCTCACTGTAATTGAAGGCGATATACAAGTTTAGAACGCCCAATATAATCAAAAAGCCAACCCATATTAAATTCAGTTTGTTCCAAATCTGTTTAGGAGGGTTTAGCATTTTCCCCATCATTTTTTCAATCAAGTTCTTTTTAAAAAAGTGATTGGATATGAGCAGGATGGCAGCCATTAACCAATAGAGCGCAGTGGGTTTCCACATTATATAAGTTTTATCGTGTAGTAGTAATGTAACGCCCCCAAGTACTGAAATAATGGCACCATTAATCAATAGCATTTTCTCTACTTTTCCATTGCGTACTTTGCTGTAAATAATCAGCGCAAGTGTGGCGCCAATTGCAATGGCTGTCGCCACAAATATGTCATAGAGCTTAAAGCCTATAAAAAACAAGATGACAGGGAATAAATCAAAAAATACTTTCATGCTTTCTTTCGTGTTTTTATCCAAAATAATCAATTGTGCGAATTTTGTGGCCTCGCGCTGACTATATTGCAATAAAGTTAAGCCATATTTTGTTAAAATATGACGCGTTTACTCTAATAAAGTTGTCACTGCGATGCCTGCAACAATCGATTTACACTGCCATTCTACCATTTCTGATGGATTATATTCCCCTGAGGATTTAGTTAAGCATGCGCACAAACAAGGTGTAAAAGTGCTCGCGCTGACCGATCATGATGATATTGGCGGGTTGGGCGAGGCTAGAGAAACCGCTAACTCTCTAGGTATGCCATTTGTTAACGGCGTCGAAATATCCGCCACCTGGAAAAACCGGACACTTCATATTGTAGGCTTGAAATTTGATTCAAATTTTCAACCATTAAAACAAGCATTGAATGCCGTCAGGCAAGGACGATTGGACCGTGCAAAATTAATGGCAGAGGGTCTAGAGGCAATCGGCATTAACGGTAGTTTAGAAGGGGCGCAAGAAATCGCTGGTAGCAGTATCATCACGCGCAGCCATTTTGCTAGATTTCTAGTCGAAGCTGGGCATGTTAAAGATGTAAAAACGGTATTTAAAAAATACTTGGTTAAAGGCAAACCTGGCTTTGTCGAACATCAGTGGATGAGTTTAGAAGAGGCGGTCACGTTGATTAGACAAGCTGGCGGTATCGCTGTGATTGCACATCCAGGAAGGTATGATTTAGGACGTATTAATATGCATTTGTTGATGCATGAATTCAGAAAATATGGTGGAGAGGCAATTGAAGTGGTTACTGGTAGCCATACCATTCCCCAATACGAACAATTTGCGACAATAGCACACCGGTTCAGCTTAAAAGCATCTTTAGGGTCTGACTTTCATGGGCCAGGTATATCCTATATGGAAATGGGTTGTATTTCAGAATTACCAGCGCGTTGTGTACCTGTATGGCAAGATTGGGAAGAAAAGTCTTTTTTATAAAGATTTGGGATAACCTTTAATGAATCCGCCATCAAAGCAATTTAGCCATCCTGATACAAACCAAGCACTAAGTAAGAAGCGACTTGCATTTGCGGATGGCCTGCGTGGACTTGCCGCGCTATGGGTCGTTTTATTTCACTTGTCAGAGGGTAAGCACATTGAGTCGATTAAGGCTGTAACTCCTGATTTATTGTACGCAATCATTTTTACGCATGGTGATTTTGGTGTTGCCGTGTTTTTTGTTCTTAGTGGTTTTGTTATGGCGCTGACGGTCAAAAGCATCCACATAAACTTATCTTCAGCCTTCAAATTCACTGCCAGAAGGTTTATAAGGCTAGCACCACCGTACTATTTTGCCATTGTATTTGCGCTATTTTTCATTTATGTGAAAGCAGTTTTCTTGGGAGTAGAATTGCCGCCATTCAGTTTGACTAATATAGCTTTACACATGCTTTTCCTCCAAGAGGTTTTTTCCGTACCGCATATCAATACTGTTTTTTGGACGCTTTGTGTCGAGCTGCAGTTCTATATTGTCTTTGCAATACTGTTTCTTGTTGCTGATTATATTGCGAAGATTGGAGAATATACGCATGTAAGACAAAAACTGGTTGCAGGAATGGCAATAATCGCTTTACTTTGGCCGCTTGGAGTGACTTCTGAGACATTCTGGCCAGGCGGTTTCATTCAACACTGGTATAGCTTTTTGGCTGGTGTGTTGTCTTACTGGGCGTCACAACATGCTGGGAAAATACGAACTTTTACACTAGCCTATTTAGCAATGATTGTCTTGACAAGCATTGTGATTAGTTCGGGATTTGTATTCATTGTAGCGATGACTTCAGCTTTGCTCATCTATGCAGGCGTCCAAGATAAAATGAGTGACTGGCTTACACTTTCTTGGGTGCAGTTTATTGGTTTAATATCTTATAGCCTTTACCTTTTACATAACCCCTTAACAGGCGCAATTTCTTGGGTAGTACATCGACTTATAACAGCTGGTGTTGTCGCTGACTCGCTTACTCTAGCGTTGACAATTGTTACCTGTATTTTAATTAGTTGGCTTGCGTTTTTAATAATAGAGCGCCCGAGTATAAAATGGAGCCACATGATTTCCATGAAAAAATCAAAATAGGATACTTTGACTTGGTTTTTCGTAATAATGCTAATAATTAAGGTTAACTAAATTTAGATGGCGCAATATTTCGTTATTCATACCGAAAATCCGCAGGTAAGGCTTATCAAGCATACTGCGGAAATTCTGCGTGAGGGCGGCATAATCGCATACCCCACTGATTCTAGTTATGCACTTGGTTGTATGCTTGGGTTTAAGGACGCGCAGGATAAAATTCGGCAAATCCGGCAGGTCAGCGATAAACAATTATTTACATTAATCTGCCGCAATTTGAGTGAGTTGGCTATTTAC
>JBFIGM010000132.1:0-6362 GCA_041602315.1 Methylophilaceae bacterium
AAAATAACGGTATCATGCGCGACTTGTTATTGATTTGGGTGCTTAGCTCAGTTGGTAGAGCGTCGCCCTTACAAGGCGAATGTCAGCGGTTCGACCCCGTTAGCACCCACCAAAAATCAATAATGTGACATTTACCGAATGGTTGCATTCGGTTCACTACTAGGAGTGGTAGTTCAGTTGGTTAGAATACCGGCCTGTCACGCCGGGGGTCGCGGGTTCGAGCCCCGTCCACTCCGCCAAACATTTTTGGCTATCAATTGATAAAAAATTGATAGTGCCTTATTCAGTATTATTTCTGCGCAAACCACATAACCAATTCACCATACTGGCATTGATGTACCCAGCTGACGCACCTAAGATAGTACAAAATAAAATTGCTACGATGGCATTCTGAAATGATACTGATAATAGCTGATCGTTATTCAACAAGCCTGGCACACTCAAGAACGCCCAAATCGAGGCATATCCATAAATAATCGCTGGCGTTATACTGAGCTGCGTTAACATGCTAATACGCATGATTGCGCCAATAACGACTGCGATTAAAACAGGCCCCCATAATTGGTTGGCTAGCTGAGCAGAAAATGGACTATTGATTACGAGTAGGGCTGAAACCCAAGACGCTATTGCACCAAATCCTATATGCATTAACGTTGCATAATAAGCTTGCTTGCTGTTCTCACCGCCTTCCATATGAAAAAAACAAGCCCATGCGATAAAAATTGGCCATGCTGGTAAAAAAGGAAAATAGGCTAATACATATAGCATCACCGCTGTTAATAAAAACCCTGATATGGTAACTGCATTGATTGGTTTCATATGTATCCTCTGTAGCACTGTTTAATTAATATTCATTCTTTTTAAATTTATTTATAAAATTCGGCCAATACTCCGCTAATATCAAGCATATGGCACCAGCTATACATAACCAAGCAATCGAGAATTGCGTTATCGCTTGTCCTGCAGGTTGCAGCTCTTGTATCCTAGCAGCGAGATCAACTGGGTTTGTTGCACGAATATAGCTGGCATTGATTTCCGTAGTTAAGGATTTCAAATAGGCCTCTTCCAATTTTGATAAATAGCGGTCATAGTCAGCTGTTGCAATAGATGAGTCTCGTGTTCCTATAGACTCTTCAGATTGTACTTGCGAGGGTGCCATGATGGAGTTGGCATATGCCCAGTAACCCAACACCTCATTTTCGCTATCAAGTTTGGGAATCGGAGATGCCTGATCACTACCTACGCCAGCTATTAACCAACCAGTTCCTCCTTGCCAGTTACTTAGGTCGATTTTATTAACAGCATTAAGCTTGGGCGCTTCATCACCATCTGTGAAAAAAACAATTTGTGCTGGCACTGGCAGTGAGTTCTGAACAGCAGAAGCTGATTGCATACCAAAGCGTAATCGGCTGTTACCTCGCCAAGCCATACGCCACTCTAAATGTGCAATACTATCTTGAATAGCACTGTAGTTTTTACAAACTTCAATCGGCGTATATAGTAAAGCAATGCTCTCAGCAGAGAATACGCCCAAACTCACCTTAGAACCACATGGCAGTTTAGTAACTGTTGATTGTAACAAGCTCCTCGTATGGGCAATACGACTAATGAATTCATTGTGTGCGAGTATATCCTTCGTATTCATGCTTTGTGTGATGTCTACAATGAACAGATAATGATGTAAGTCTCTCTTCAGCGGAATGGTAGGGTGGAACAGCGAAATAACCATTAGCACTAATGCAGCTAACATTACTAGTGTACCCTTGTGTTTTTGAATATTCATTATGGCAGCCCCGTTGGAAGACTTTCCACTACGATGCCTAGCTCTTCTTTTTCATCTCTGTAATTCGCATCCTTTGGCAACAATCTCAACACGCGATCATAGTTATACTTAACATCAAGGTGCTGATTGTCTAAGCTGAGTGACTGCTTATAAGCGATTCTAGCCTGATTAAACAAGTACTCTGCCTTGTCCCTCACTTCCGTGCCATTCTGATGCACTAATAATCCTCTGGTCAGGAAAATATTGCCTAGGTTATATTGAACGGCCGCTCGCTTTTGTTTGTCGATATCCATTTCTAACAACTGTCCAAACAACTGAGATGCATCTTGGAATCTTCCTTTGGATGCAAGTGTGTATGCAGCTGCATACTTCCTCTCAAACACATAATTATTCAATGCGGGCTTGCGACCATTCAGTATTGCCTCATTGAAAGTTTCGACTTTATAGAGTTGATATCCAGCGCAAGTAGTACCTACAATGCCGATAAAAAGCATCGATAAAAAAAGTTTGTTAATGTTTGTACGATTCATCGCCATGACTGAAAACTGAAATGCTTAATTAAAATTAATACGGATATCAGCAAGATAGCAATATAAGTAAACAGTGGTGTGTAATCATAACCAGGTGTTTTTTCAATGTAGGTAATTGGTTGTAGCTCTTGAAGATTGATATCATCAATGGCGGACTGTAATGTTTTTGGATCATCAGCCTCATAGGCTTTATATTTGGTGTCTAGTGTTTGAAAAAAACGATGTAGCTCAACTTCTGCGGGTAATTCTTTCAAATCTGACTGCTGATACTTTGGGTTGAATATGCTGATCCCATCAGGTTGACGTAATACTATCCAGTATAAGTTGATGTGCTCTCTAATGATCCAATCACTAATTTTTTGTTTCGTTTTAGGCGTCAATCTTCCTGCACCATCGGATAAAAGCACAATGGCACGAGAACCTGAGTCAGGCAATTTTTCAAACATGGAAATACCTACTGTTAAACCTGCACCTATATTCGTTTGCAATAGGCCAGCTCCACTTGCCGCACCTATGGCCGCATAGATTGCTTCTCGACTCTGGGTGAGAGGAATGGCATGCATTGCTGCATTACTAAACGTAGCGATACCTACCATATCGTCTTTGCGATTATTCACAAACTGAGTGATTAACCTTTTTGCCGCGGCCGATTTCGTTTCACCAATATTGCCATGTGTGCCTGAACCTGCAAAAGGGTCATCCATACTTGCGCTGCGGTCAATTACAAATACGGTCTGTGCTCCTTTGCCTGTGCGTTCAACTTGTCCTGTTGGGCCATGCACCCCTACTAAAGCCATAAGCATACAGGCTAATAATATGACCACAATGTATCGCAACACTAGACTAGCAATATCAGAAACAGTGTCCTTAGGTATCATCGCTATTGATGAGTAATATTGACCGTCTTGTCTTTGTAGCCAAAGAGGAATAATTGCAAGCGGCAATAGGAGCAGTAAAAATGGATGGGTAAAAGTCATTTTATACTCCGCTCACAATGTCGGCATAAAAGACAAAATTGGATTACATCACCCAGATTAATATCATGCGTATTGTTGCCTGATCCAAACTGAAAATTGTAAGAGTGATTGAAAAAATGAAGAATTTCAGCTTGAATGGGTTTGAATTCTGGTTTCGCTGCTAGAAACGCATCTATATTATGTGTAAACAAGCTTTCTTTATACGTTTTATTAAATGCATGATGTACGCTTGTTAACGCATCTTGTACCTCTTTTATTGACTGTAATTCACGATAACTGCTAGCAAATGGACCTCCCATACCAGGAAACCACGTTCCATCGGCATTCAGATAAATCATCCCAACTACACTAATCAGTGTTAAACAAAAAAATAGGGC
Organism: Methylophilaceae bacterium; assembly: GCA_041602315.1. Classification (GTDB taxonomy): domain Bacteria; phylum Pseudomonadota; class Gammaproteobacteria; order Burkholderiales; family Methylophilaceae. Next base: position 3,668 of record JBFIGM010000132.1, read on the forward strand.
TAGTAACAGTTTGGCATTATATGTTTCAACTTTTATCGGCGCTCTATAAGGACTAATATCTTGCAATATTCCACCTTCATTGTGTGTAGCAATAGGTGAAACCCGAAAATCCCATTCAGGTATCTCAATGCTAATCGATCGATGCTTGTCCTTAATCTTAAGATTATGTGCTTGCAACTTATATTTTTTGGTATATGCATCACTACTAAATATCTGATAAACAAGGCTTATTGAATAATGACTATGATGAAGAAATCTTTTGCTGGATAGCTTTACTGACTTCAGCTCAACCCCTTGATCATTAACACCTAATTGAGGAAGAGAATCTTTAACTAACTGATAAGGCTGCTTTACATCAATTTCTATATTTCTGGTAAACGTATCACCTACTATATAGTTGATAGCCTTATCCGGATTGTTCACCTGTAACCGATACGCCTCTGTTGCTTTTTGCGCCAGCACAACAGAAGCAAAGAGCGAGAATATCAATATTATCGCGAATGAGGCGTATCTTTTTTGATATATATACATTGCAACTATACTGATGACGCTGAGAATTGATAAAAATATTCTGAAAACATTTTCGGATTAAACCCTTTATTGATGAAACAGGGTGGCATTCCATGTTGCGTAAATATTTCGCTTAGCTGTTTCTTTCGTTCAGAAAACATTGTCTGAAAACGTTCTCTCAATGCCCTTCTAAAAAACAATGTACGCTGCTCACCTGTTTCTGGATCAATTAAAGTAGTAAAACCAAAGTTTGGTAGATTTTCATACTCATTCTCATCCCACAGCACTACAGGCACAACATGATGATGAGAGAGCATTGGCAGCACTGTATTCAATGTTTTTTGCGAAACGTGAAAATCTGAAATAATAAAAATGAGTCCTCTTTTTTTATTTATATACTGGTTAATATCAAACAAACCGTTGACGCCTGATGAAGTCGGTTGAAAATTGGCTAGCCGATTAATTAATTGATTGACTTCTTTTTGCTTAACAGATGGCTTGACTATCCACTCCTCAGCAATAACTTGATTGAACCCGATAAAACCAAAAGCATCGCCAGCCTCTTTTACTGAACAAGCAATCGAAGCAACAATTTCTGCCGCTAAGACGGTTTTTTTCTGCTTCCCGTTAAAGCGCATTGAAGCAGACAAATCACAAAGTGCGTAAACAGGGGTTGCATTTTTTTGATTAAATACCTTAACGTGAACTTGATCAGTCAAATCATTTATCGTCTGTCTTATATCAACTCTGCGAGGATCAGGATATTCAAGTAATGAGGCGTTACCTCGAAAATCCGTACCTAAGCCAGCATGCGTACCACGATGGCTACCAGCATGATAACCATGCGACTTCCAGTTTATCTGATAAGTAAATATTTTTTCGACGTTACTCATTTTATCTTTTACGGCATAGCAACTTGCTGGATGATTTTCGTCGTTAAGGCTCTAGTTAGACTTGTGCGTCTAGACTCAAACATTGGATTTAATACTATGCGGTGTGCAATGACTTCGTGAAAAACTTGATGAACATCTTCGGGTAACAGCGACTCTCGTTCACAAAGCCATGCATTTACTCTAGCTGCTTTCATTAACATACCCATCCCACGTGGGCTAGCACCCGAATGTATTAAATGTGAGCTCTCAACTCCTTCTATTTCAATCCCATATTGCTCAGGCTTTTGTGTTGCTTGCCAAATATTGGCGACATAGTCTTGTAGCACTGTACTTGCTTCAATGTGATTTTGTAGTCCAGCTCCAAATGCATTTAATTTATCAAATGACAAGATATTGGGTTCTATAAGGCTAGTCAGAGCATCTGTGTCATGGAATTTTGTGTTAAAGATAAGTGACTTTCTTGTTTCTACATCCTCTGGCACTAGAATGGGAATCTCCATCATAAAGCGATCTCTAGCAGCTGATGGAATTTCAAAAGTTTCATCTTTTTCCACTTGATTACGATCAGCAAACACTAATATATGAGGCAGGCTGAATTCTTTTTTAAATGCGTATAAACTACGCTCAGCCATTACGCGGAGCATTAAAGAATGCACCTGAGGTCTGGCACGATTAATTTCATTAAAGAAAAAAACTGAGATATTTTCACCAGAGCGCAACAATGGACCTGGCTCCACTTTAGGTTTGCCCTCATCGCTGATATAAGTATGGTATATCAAATCGTTTGGCATTAGATCAACGGTGCCTTCGATACGCTCATACGCTCCACCAATGGCTCGCGTTACCGCTCTTAAGAGCGTCGTTTTCCCCACACCGACATCACCTTCAAGTAATACATGCCCTCTTGAAAAGATTGCAATCAACATGAGTCGAATTGCTCTCTCTTGTCCAACGATTACTTTTTTCACTTCGGATTCAAGCTTTAATGCCCGCGCCCGCATATCACTCAACGTACTATCATTTATTGGGAAATCTTCATACAAGTTCATAAGATCCTTTTATATAGCTAAACAATGCGTGATTGGCTCTACGCTTCACCTTTGATGACCATTTCTACATACTCCTCTGTAGAAATCGTCCCGCCTAAGGCATCAGCAATGTTTTTATCTCGATCTGGCAATGATGCTTGTAAATTGTCGATCCTTTTCCATTGTGGTAATGGCGTAGGGCAGTTTTCTTTGGGCACGTATTTAGACTGACCAAGCTTTTTGTAGCGGTGAACATAGCGTGTG
>JBFIGM010000133.1:0-6358 GCA_041602315.1 Methylophilaceae bacterium
ATTAAAAGCTCTAGCCAGATCAGCTTCTGAATACTCAGTTTGATCAGTGTGTGCTTCGCCTTGTTCCCTTTCAGCTTTCAGCTCATTTTCATCCAACATTTTAACGTAGCCGCCAAATGGAATTGCGGCCAAGACGAACTCAGTCTCATCAGAGCCTATTGTTCTACTCCATAACGGTTTACCAAAACCAATCGAAAAGCGTAGCACTTTCACACCACACCAACGCGCCACTTGAAAATGCCCATACTCGTGAATGGTGACAATAATCCCGATGGTGACAATAAATGCAATAATCGTTAACACGCTAGCACCTTAGTCTTAACAAGTTGTTTTGCTGAGGAACTAGCAACCCAGTTATTCGCATAAGCTCTTGCTTTTGCATCTGTTTCTATTAAATGTTCAATGGATGAAACAGTTTCAATAGGTATTTGATCTAGCGCAGATGCAATTAAATCAGGGATACCAGTAAACTGAATTTCACCAGACAAGAAAGCATGAACAGCTACTTCATTGACGGCATTTAGTATTGTTGATGCTGTGCCACCTGCGTTTAACGCATCATAGGCAAGCTTCAGACAAGGGAAACGAGATATATCGGGCGCTTCAAACTCTAGTTTACCAACAGTTAAAAAATCTAATGAGCTAACGCCAGCTTCAATACGTTCTGGGTAAGCCAAGCCATATGCAATAGGTGTACGCATGTCAGGATTACCTAGTTGCGCCAAAACACTACCATCAATATATTCAACCATTGAATGAATAACGCTTTGAGGGTGAACAACGACTTCTATCTGTTCAGGCTTAGCATTGAACAACCAATGCGCTTCAATCACCTCTAGCCCTTTATTCATGAGTGAAGCGGAATCTATTGTTATTTTTGCGCCCATAACCCAGTTTGGATGTTTTAGTGCCATATCAGGTGTTGCGGCTGCAATTTGTTCTTGTGTATGCTGCCTAAAAGGCCCGCCAGAGGCAGTTAAGATAATCTTGCGAATACCTCCCTCCGCTAAGTGATTCAAGTGCCTTGGTGGCATTACCTGAAAGATTGCATTATGCTCACTATCAATTGGCAATAATGAAGCACCGCCTTTTTTCACGGCATCCATAAACAACTTCCCAGCCATGACTAAGGTTTCTTTGTTAGCTAGCAAGATTCGTTTACCTGCTTTTGCTGCAGCCATTGCTGGTCTCAGACCCGCTGCACCGACTATAGCCGCCATCACGACATCTACCGCAACATCGCTGGCAACCTCTTCAAGGCTAGATATACCAGTTAACACCTTGGTTATACTATTTTCTTTTCCTAAGGCATCTTGCAGCAATCTAGCCGCTTCTTTGTCTAACATGACGGCAAAGCTTGGTTTATATCGCAGACATTGTTGCAGCATGACACTAACATTGGTATTTGCAGTTAAAGCAAACACTTTATATTTAGATGGGTGTCTACCTATCACATCTAAAGTTTGTTCTCCAATCGTGCCTGTACTGCCTAAAATTGTTACATTCTGCAACTAATTACCCACCTGAAAATAATTGAAAAGATAAATGATTAGAACAGCAATTGGTAAGCTTGGAATCAGCCCGTCAATCCGGTCTAGTATACCGCCATGTCCAGGCAGCAAATCCCCACTGTCTTTCTTATTCATTTGCCGTTTAATCAACGACTCAAATAAGTCCCCAGCTACACCCAGTATAGTAACCAGCCACAGCAAAACGAAGATTGCCCATGTGCTGATAAGCATATTGAAGTATAAAATACCGGCAAAGAGTGTTACGCCAATTAATGCACCCAGTACTCCTTCCCATGTTTTACCAGGACTAATACTTGGTGCAAGTTTGTGCCTTCCAAAATGCTTACCTGCAAAATAAGCAGCAGTGTCAGCTACCCAAATGGTCATCAACAAAGTAAGTAATAGCCAAGGATCAATTCCTTTTAAGCAAATAAGTGCCAGCCACAGTGGGGCCATTAGAAATAGGCCTATTATTGCCAACAAATACTGATTATGTACGGTTACAAACTTAGTCAGTAATATTGGGACAATTAGGACCCAAAATACTAAGGTTAAAACAAAAATAAAAAGTGACTGGTATATTAGCCAATGGAAACCATTTACAGCCATTGCCCATAAAAAAACACCGCCAAGTAGACTACTACCTATTGAATAATAGACAACATTTTTTGGAGTTAAATTAATCAACCTTCCCCACTCATTAACTGCAAGTAAAGAAATAGCTAATGTGACAAAAGCCCATACCATATTAGAAGACAAAAACAATATTGGTAACAATACTGCAACAAGCAATAATGCGGTAATAATACGTGTTTTTAGCATAGGGTTAGGCTTTCGCTATTTGCTCACTGGTTTGACCAAAACGACGCTCGCGTTGCTGATATGACTTTATTGCGGCATTAAAGCAGTTTTTATCAAAATCTGGCCATAGTGTATCTGTAAAGTAAAGCTCTGTGTAAGCTAACTGCCATAATAGGAAATTACTGATTCGTTTTTCACCCCCCGTTCGGATAAACAGATCAGGCTCTGGTGCATAATGCATTGAAAGGAATGGCGTTAAATCTTCTTCTTTATAATCTTGTGAATTCTTTCGCGAATGCACCATCTGGTTAACCGCTTGCAGCAGGTCCCAACGTCCGCCATAATTGGCAGCGATTGTAAGTGTTAAGCCAGTATTGTTTTCTGTTAACTTTTCAGATGCTTCTATTTGTCTTACTAGATCAGCATTAAACTCATTTCGATTACCAATTAAAATAAGTCGAATGTTATTTTCATGCAGTTTGTCTACCTCACGCTTTAGCACTTCCATGAATAGGCTCATCAAAAAAGAAACCTCTTCATCTGGTCGACGCCAGTTTTCACTACTAAACGCAAATAGTGTCAAATACTTAATATTCAGCTGTGCGCAACATTTAACCATGTCACGAACGACCTCTACCCCTTTCTTATGCCCTGACACTCGGGGTAAAAGTCTTTTACGCGCCCAGCGACCATTCCCATCCATGATGACAGCGATATGCTGTGGCAATGTGTCAATTGTCGGTATCGCCTCAGTGGAACTTGCGAATAGCCGTTTGGTAAAACTATGTTTTTTAGAAAAAACCAATGGATATCCAGTTATACAGCCATCAAATCAGCTTCTTTGGCTTGCAGTAACTGGTCAATATCAGCAACAGCCTTGTCCGTGAGCTTTTGAACAACATCTTGCGCACGGCGCTCATCATCTTCGCTAATTTCTTTTTCTTTTACCAGTTTTTTAAGCGCATCATTAGCATCACGTCTCACATTTCGCACAGCTACTTTTGCATTTTCACCTTCACTACGCACAATCTTAGTCAGGTCGCGACGACGTTCTTCTGTTAGCATCGGCATGGGCACACGTATTAAATTGCCATTGGTAGCAGGGTTCAGTCCTAAATCACTGTCCCGAATGGCTTTTTCAACTTTTGACACCATGTCTTTTTCGAAAGGCTGTACATTGATTGTATGTGCATCACCCAAGTTAACACTTGCAACTTGGTTAATTGCAACCTCAGAGCCATAGTATTCAACCATCACATGATCTAACAAACCAGTATGGGCACGACCAGTACGTATTTTTTGCAAGTCAGTTTTTAATGCTTCCAATGACTTTTGCATCTTTTGCTCAGCCGTTTTTTTAATATCCTCCACCATTTCCTTCTCCAACTCTATTTTCAATACTGTCTATTGTACTAAATTTTATCCTATACTTACTTTACGACACGTGTTCCTTCATCTTGCCCCATGACAACGCGCATCAACGCACCCTCTTTAAAAATACTGAACACACAGATAGGTAAGTCTTGGTCTCGACAGAGTGTTAATGCTGTCGCATCCATCACTTTTAGGTTCTTAGCTATTGCCTCATCAAATGTCACAACTTCATAGCGTTTAGCATCTGGATTCTTTTTTGGGTCATCAGTGTAGATGCCATCTACTTTAGTCGCTTTAAGGACAACTTCAGCATTGATTTCCATACCTCTTAGTGCTGCTGCTGTATCAGTTGTAAAAAATGGATTTCCTGTGCCTGCGCCAAAAATAACAACTTTACCTTCTTCTAAATAACGAATAGCCTTGCCTCGTATATAGGGCTCGGCGACCTGTTCAAGCTTCAATGCTGACTGTACTCTGGCATTAATGCCAATACTTCGCATTGCATCTTGTAGCGCCATTGCGTTCATAACAGTCGCAAGCATACCCATATAATCAGCGGTGGCTCTATCCATGCCAGAAGCAGCTGGTGCAACACCTCTGAATATATTCCCTCCGCCAATCACGACTGCCACCTCTACACCCAAGGCAACAACTGCTTTAATTTGCGCCACAATATTATCTATGGTTACACGATTAATACCATAAGCATCATCGCCCATCAGTGCTTCGCCAGATAGCTTTAATAGTATTCTTTTATATGCTGGTTTTGCCATTTTTTCCCTCTATTTTCAATATTTCACATTTAATCACAAATGCACATAGTCTCCAATGACTCTCCATTTAAAACCATGACAACAAACAAAAAAAATGGGCCGGTTTATACCGCGCCCACTTAAATATCATTGCTGTTAAATGTTATTAAACTTTAGCGGCAGCAGCTACCTCAGCAGCATAGTCAACAACAGCTTTCTCAATACCTTCACCTACCGTGAACATTGAAAATGATGCAATTGTTGCATTCTTAGATTTAAGTAACTGTTCAATTGTCATTTTGTCATTTTTAACAAAAATTTGGTTGAGCAAAGTTACTTCTTTTAAGAATTTATTCACGGTACCTTCAGCAATTTTATCTAGCATTGCTTCAGGCTTTCCAGCTTCTTTTGCTTTTTCAATGGCTACACGACGTTCAGCTTCAATTGCTTCTGCATCGATCCCTTCTGCATTTAATGCTTTAGGTTTAGCAGCTGCAATATGCATAGCAATATCTTTACCTAATTCGTCGTCACCACCAATCACATCGACAATAACGCCAATTTTGCCACCATGTACATAACTGGAAACTTGTCCTTCAGCATTCATATGGGTAAAACGACGTGGCGTGATGTTTTCACCAATTTTACCAACTAACTGCGCACGCACTTCCTCAGCAGTCGCACCTTGCATAGGTAAAGCAGCTACAGCAGCCATATCAGCTGGCGCATTCTCATTAATTACTTGCGCTAGGTCATTTACGTAATTTATGAATGCTTCGTTTCTGGCACAAAAGTCTGTTTCAGAGTTTACTTCTAGTAAAGTAGCTGTTTTACCATCTTTCGATACGCTGATTCCAACAACACCCTCTGCCGCAACACGGCCAGCTGCTTTGCTTGCTTTGTTACCAAATCGGACACGCAAGATTTCTTCTGCGCGACCCATGTCACCTTCCGCTTCTGATAGTGCTTTCTTGCAGTCCATCATAGGCGCATCTGTGCGCTCGCGTAATTCTTTTACCATGCTCGCTGTAATTTCAGCCATTTTGAGCTCCTTAATTTCATTATATATAACATTAAGTTACTATTGTAACAATCTGATTAAAAACAAAAAAGCTGGGTAAATTCCCAGCTTTAGTTAGTATTAATTACTCTGCTGACGACGTTACTGCTTCTGATTCAGCAACTTCAACGTACTCTTCTTCTTCACTTGCAGATTTTACTATTTCAGCCAATGCATTTGCACGACCTTCAAGTACAGCATCAGCCATGCCACGCGCATACAGTCTGATTGCACGACTCGAATCATCGTTGCCAGGAATGACGTATGCAATACCTTCTGGCGAGTTATTTGTATCAACAACGCCAATCAGTGGAATACCCAATTTTTTCGCTTCAACGACAGCACCACTTTCATGTCCTACGTCAATGATAAAAATAGCATCTGGCAAGCCGCCCATTTCTTTAATGCCGCCAATAGAGCGCTCTAACTTCTCAAGCTCACGCTTGTAACCTAGCGCTTCTTTTTTACCGAATTTCTCCATGCTGCCATCTTCCAACATGGCTTCATAATCTTTTAAGCGTTTGATTGATTGTTTGACCGTTTTGTAGTTGGTTAACATACCACCTAACCAACGGTGGTTAACATAAGCACAGCCTGCTCGCTGTGCTTCCTCTTTAATAATCTCACGTGCTTGGCGTTTTGTACCAACAAACAGGATACGTCCTTTATTTGCGGCTAATGTGCGCACATATTTTTGCGCCTCTTCAAACAAAGGTAAGGTTTTTTCTAGGTTAACGATATGAATTTTGTTACGATCACCAAAAATGAACTCTGCCATTTTAGGATTCCAGTAACGAGTTTGGTGGCCGAAGTGAACGCCAGCCTCAAGCATTTGACGCATTGTTACAGACATAGTAATA
>JBFIGM010000134.1:0-6241 GCA_041602315.1 Methylophilaceae bacterium
CCAAGACCAAGATTCTTAAGTGCTGTAAAATTCATTGTATTTTCCTATATTGTTGACTGACAAACGTATTTGCGCTGATTTCGTTGACATCAATTCACTTGAATTTTCATGCCGTCATAACCACCTGCAACGGTCTCTGGTAGCTTTTGCGTTAAGGTTTCATATTCTAATTCATGTGTCCTATGAATCAAAACACTTTGTTTAGCCCCTATCTGACCAATGTAAGCTAAACTTTGTTCAAAATTTATATGTGTTGGATGTTTTTCTGTGCGTAAACAGTCTATTAGCAACAGATCCAAACCTTGTAAAAGTGTGAAAGATGCTTCAGGAATCTCTGAAACATCAGTCATGTAGGCGATATTGCCTATGCGATAAGCAAAAATTTCTATTCGCCCGTGCATCACAGGAATAGGAATCACTTTTTGACCAAACAATTCAAAGGGTGCATCGATTTCTGTAATACTGAGTACGGGTAAATCCCAAAAATTAGACGGCTCTCTGAGCGTGTAACCAAATTTAGCTTTGATATGCTCTACTGCATCTTTGCGCGCAAAAAGGGGTATTTGCCGTCGATTGATTTGGCAAAAGCTGCGCAAATCATCAATACCATGCAAATGGTCAGCATGTGTATGGGTATAGAGCACAGCATCGATATTGGTAATTCCTTCTCTTAAGGCTTGAAACCGTAAATCTGGGCCAGTATCAATGAGAATAATCTCGCCGCTATCCAATGTAATGATGCTAGAACATCTGGTTCGGCGATTACGTACATTATCTGATTGGCATGTTTGACAACTACAACCGATGACAGGCGTGCCAGCGCTAGAACCTGCACCAAGAATTGTTAGTTGCATAGTACTTCTTCATGATTAACAGCATGCTTGAACAGTTTGAAAAAGTTTTTCGTTGTTGCTGCTGCTACTTCCTCGATGCTAATGCCACGTAGATTAGCAATCTCTTGACCAACGTATTTCACATAAGCTGGCTGGTTTATTTTGCCTCTAAATGGCATAGGAGCGAGATAGGGAGAGTCTGTTTCTATTAACATACGCTCTAATGGTACTTGTTTGGCAACTTCTTTTAATTCTTTCGCGTTTTTAAAGGTAACAATGCCTGAAAATGAAATATAAAAGCCCATTTCAATAGCGGCTTTTGCCATCTCCCAACTTTCAGTAAAGCAATGCAGAACACCACCTATTTTCTCCACGCCCTCTTCTCGCATGATGCGTAACGTGTCATCAACTGCATTGCGTGTGTGAATAATTAAAGGCTTGTCGGCTAGAATAGCGGCACGGATGTGCGTGCGGAAGCGCTCTCGCTGCCATTCTAAATCGCCAGTTAGACGAAAATAGTCTAAGCCTGTTTCACCGATTGCAACAACCTTGGGATGCTTGGCTAGGCTTACTAACTCTTCCACCGTTGGTTCTTGTATATCTTCATAATCTGGGTGTACACCAACAGACGCATAAAAATTATCATATTGCTCAGCTAAGCTAAGCACTTCTGGAAATTTATCTAGCGTTACAGAGACGCATAACGCATGCCCTATTTTCTCATCATGCATAAGCTGACGAACAGATGCGATATTTTCTGATAACTCTGGGAAATTGAGATGACAGTGTGAATCAACAAACATAGTCATTTACATTGTGTGCGTTGCGCGATTTGACTTAAGTGCTCCGCCTAATATGGCCTCAATTTTATTTTTGACCTCGTTACCACCATCTTTTTCACTAAACTGCACACCAATACCTTGCGGCCTGCCGTTATGGGGTACTGGTGAAATCCAAATGACCTTACCAACCACTTTTAGCTTTGCTGGATCATCAATTAAGCTTAGAAGCATGAAAACTTCATCACCAATATTAAAGGTTTTGTTGGTTGGAATGAATAGGCCGCCACCTTTGATATAAGGCATGTATGCAGTGTATAAAGCGGCTTTTTCTTTAATTGCTAAAGAAAGTACGCCAGGTTTATTTGCCGCTTGCTGATCGGTATTCGCGTCTAAACTCACTATTACATTCTTTCGTTTAAAATTAAAAAATTACAGGTTAAACACACGTGTGTACTGTAATAGAATATTTTCTAATTGCATTTCATTATTAAGCGGGTGATTTGCGGTTTTTTTGGCATCATCCAAATTACGTTGAAACTGTAACAAACCGCTTAAGTTTACGCTTTTACATAACGCTTGCAAAGTATTTACATATTGTCCATGGTAACGTAACTCTCGCGCAAGTCTATAGCTTAATAGGTCAAAGGTCCATTTTTGGATTACATCTATCGCCCTCTCTATGCCAAGTGTCATTAACAAAGGTGCAGAGACATATGGGTCTAGCCTGCTTCCTTGAGCTAATTGTTTGATTATTTTATCATTTTCAGCTATCTGCTCTGCAACCTTAACCGCTGCTAATGGAGCACCCCCAGCATATTCCAGTGCAACTTCTGCCTTTTCAACACCTTGAGATTCAAGCCACTCGATGGCATCTTGAGAAGATGGAATAGGTAAATCCAACACTTGGCAACGACTGATAATAGTTGGAAGCAATCGCTGCGATTGATTAGTAACCAACATAAAAATGGTGTTTTCTGGCGGCTCTTCTAACATTTTAAGCAAAGCATTAGCAGAGGCCAAATTCAATGCTTCAGCAGGTGAAATCAATATAATACGGAGACCACCAACCTGGTGCGTAGTCAAACTAAGGTAATCATATAGCTGTCTGATTTGAGCCACTGTGATTTGACTTTTTTTAGTGGCCTTCTTCCTTGAGTCACCCTCTCCTGCGATCTCATCTTCTGGCGCAATTAATTTAAAATCAGGGTGAGCGCCTTCTTTTAACCATTGGCAGCTGGCACAGACTCCACATGCAGGTTGGTTATTCTTTGACTGTTGGCACAACAATGCATGCGAAAGATTAACGGCAAAGTCATGCTTACCAATACCTAACCTGCCGCGTAGTAGCAATGCATGCGGCAGCTTTTCTCTACGCTGCATCACACTATCCCATTGTGTTTTTTGCCATTTATACATATAATAAAATCAATTACTTAATATAAACTCTTTAATAATTACATTAACTTCATTTCTTACTTCATCTAATGATTTATCGGCTTCAATGACGCGAAAACGTTGTGGGTCATTATGCGCACGCTGCAAATAGATTTCTCTCAACTTTTCAAAAAAAGCTCTTCCCTCACGTTCAAATTTATCGGGAGTACGCGCTGAGGCAAGACGTTCCATACTCACCTCCACTGGCACATCGAACAATATGGTCATATCAGGCTGCAAATCACCTTGCACCCATGATTCTAACTGACTGATTTTATTAAAGTCTACACCCTTAGCACCTGCTTGATATGCATACGTAGCATCAGTAAAACGATCAGAAAGTACGTAAGCACCACGCGCAATTGCAGGTGCAATCACTTGTGTGATGTGTTCTCTTCTAGCAGCAAACATCAGTAGTGTTTCTGTCTCAGGATTCATTGTGTCATGCAACAGTAACTCCCTTAGCTTTTCACCAACAGCAGTTCCACCAGGCTCACGTGTGCAAACAACCTCTTTACCAGTATCCTTTAATTGCTCAACAATGCTAGGAATGTGCGTACTTTTGCCAGCCCCGTCCATTCCTTCAAGTGTAATAAATTTTCCTGTTTTCAATTATCTATTCTTCTGTTTGTTAACGTTTAAGCTGATATTTAGCCACAGCACGATTATGGTCAACTAGCGAGTTAGAAAAGGCATGGCTACCATCTCCTTTACCAACAAAATATAAAGCTTTTGTTTTTGCTGGATGTAACGCAGCTTCTATTGAAGCCAAGCTTGGCATCGCTATCGGTGTTGGCGGCAAGCCATATCGAGTGTAGGTATTGTAACTCGTGTCTTTACGTAAATCTTTGCGTCTAATATTGCCATCAAAACCGTCACCCATACCATAGATTACCGTTGGGTCTGTCTGCAGCTTCATTCCAATGCGCATGCGATTAACAAAAACACCGGCTATCATTGGCCTTTCGGATGCTTTACCAGTTTCTTTTTCGACGATAGAGGCCATTATTAACGCTTCGTAACTATTCTTGTAAGGTAAACCAGGCTCTCTAGCCTGCCACGCCTGTTCTAGTTTAGCAGTCATGATTTCATGCGCACGTTTTAGCAACACTATATCCTTAGTCCCTCGGTCAAAGTAATAAGTGTCAGGGAAAAACAAGCCTTCAGGGTGTGATTGTTCGGGGTTTATTAAAGCCATAATATCTGCATTAGAAAGCTGTTGTACGGTGCTGGTCACAGCTGGATTTTTTTCTAGATTAGCAAGCATGTCTCTAAATGTTTTGCCTTCTATAAAGGTGATTTTTGCTTGCGTCGTCTTACCACTAGTAAGCGACAATAAAAGCTCATACGGTGTTACATTTGCGTTTAACGTGTATTCCCCCGCTTGCAATGATGATTCTTTGCCCATTACACGAGCAAGCATGACAAACAATAGCTTGTTTTTAATTACCCCTTGGTCTACGAGTTGATTAGCGATGCTAGATAGCCCGCTATTCGCTTTGATAGAGACTTCCTGAGAAGCACTAGGAATATTCAAAGGTGATTTTGCATAGTAGGCCAAATAGCCAGCAAAACCAATGATCGCAAGCGCGCCCAGCACTATAGTAAATTTAATTATGCGCATCATTGCTTAATCGCCTCACGCAATAGATTAGCCAATGTTTGTTTAGCCCATTTTTTGTCTGCCAATTGTCTAACTTGCCACACACCAAATAAGCTATTACAAATAAGCACTTCATCCGCCGACAAGAGACTTTTCAATTGCATTTCTTCAATCTTTGTTTTTAGTTTTAAATTTCCAGCGTGCGACAAAATTCGTTGCCTCGTGATGCCTTCTACCCCACATTTATTCAATATCGGTGTAACTAATGTATCATCAAAACGCGCAAAAACATTAGCAGCTGTGCACTCAATTACATTTTCGTCTATATCTAGCATTAAGCCTTCAGCCAAATCTGGGTCATGCCACTCCATACGAGCCAATACGTTTTCCAATCGATTAAGGTGTTTGATGCCAGCCAATTTAGGCTGATGACTGATGCGTGTATCACATAAATGTAGGTGAACGCCTTCTGCAAAATATTCATCAGGGTAATTTGGAAAACTTGTTTTAACCATGACACGCAATGGTGTTGTAATAGATGGAGGCTTATAGCCACGCTCACCTTCCCCACGTGTCACAATGATTTTAACAACGGAGACTGCTTCATCTAATGTAGCAAGTTGCTCAAAATCATTTACAAACGTCTCTGCACTAGGGCAAACGATTCCTAGGGCACCGCAGTCTCGAACTAATGTTTGATAATGCATAGGCCAGTGCTCAGGCAAACCATTCACTACCTTGATTGTTCTAAATACACCGTCACCATATGCAAAGCCTCTATCCTGTGCGGAAATCGCACCATGAAAGCTGCCATTGATGAGCGTTGCATTGTTTATTTGCATAGCCGACATTAAACCATAGCCAAGAGCAACAAAAAAGCCTGTGCGGTTAAATGCACAGGCTTTTTAATGATTGACTTATTAAACCTTTTTAAAGACCAATGAACCGTTAGTGCCACCAAAACCGAAATTGTTTTTCAAAGCATATTCAATTTTGATATCACGTGCTGTATTGGCACAATAGTCCAGATCACATTCAGGATCTTGGTCAAAAAGATTAATCGTAGGTGGAGATATTTGGTTATAAACAGACAGTACTGTAAAGACTGACTCTAACCCCCCTGCGCCACCTAATAAATGACCTGTCATAGACTTTGTAGAGTTGACCACAAGTTTATAGGCATGATCGCCAAATGTTGCTTTAATGGCATTGGATTCATTCACATCACCAAGTGGTGTAGATGTGCCATGCGCATTCATAAAGTTGACTTGATCTACGTTGATACCTGCATTTTTAAGCGCATTGACCATAGATCGACGTGGACCATCCATATTAGGTGCTGTCATATGATAAGCGTCAGCACTCATACCATAGCCAACTAATTCTGCATAAATTTTTGCGCCGCGTGCTTTAGCATGTTCGTACTCTTCAAGTACCATTACGCCTGCACCTTCACCCATCACAAAGCCATCACGCCCTTTATCCCAAGGTCTGCTAGCAGTTGCTGGGTCATCATTTCTGGTAGACAAAGCTTTAGCAGATGAAAAACCGCCGACAGAAAGCTCTGTAATAGCAGCTTCCGCCCCGCC
>JBFIGM010000135.1:0-6223 GCA_041602315.1 Methylophilaceae bacterium
CAGAAAATCATTACGCATATTATGGATTGTCGGAGCCGCTTTGATGGCGCTGGTGGTTGCCAAAATCTTTATATTAGATTTATCACAAACTGGTACAGTAGAGCGTATTGCATCGTTCATCGGGGCAGGTCTTATGTTGCTTGTCATGGGTTATTTTGCACCCTTGCCTCCTGCAAAAACTACTGAGGAAACGCATGAAAAGGAAGCTGTATGAAATTAAATTTTCTTATTCTATCGGCTTTAATCCTTGTTACATCTGCTAGCGCAGCTACTTTCAATTTAGAAACTAGTCAAGATGAAGCACTCTATCAAACGAAATTGCCTAAAGCGGTTTATCAATACAGTAAGAGTGATAATTTAGAAGACTTGACGGTGATGAATGCTGAAAATGAAGCAGTGCCTCACGCCTTGGTTCCTTACAATAGCATCCATGCGGAGCAACTTGTCAGTGAAAAAAGCAAACCGGTTGTGATATTTCCCATGCGGCAAGATAGTGTCAATCATATGGCGATTACAGCCATTCAACTGGACAATCATAACAACAAGACTAGCATTCAAATGACATCTCCTAAAGATGCAAGCTCGTTAAAAACATATTATTTATTCGACTTGGGTAAGCAACATCCACCCTTTAAAAAACTGACCTTAGACTGGGAAGGGCAGTTGGGAAAACTGATAACACTAGATATATTAACAAGTGACAACCTAAAAGATTGGCAAATTGCAGGAGAAGCAACATTACTTAAAGTGACAGCTAACAATGAGACTATTTTAAAAAATAGTGTTAGTTTTGAGCAAGATATAAACGCACAATTTATGCAAATTAAACCAAAAAACACAACAGAAACCTTTTCACTCAAATCAGCCAGTCTTCAATTTAACCAGGTAGAAGAAACTGAATTACCGATTGCCTGGCAGGACATTACTTTGATGCATAGAGAACAGACGGATAAATCTGTTCATATCGAATTTGAGTCTGATGGTCGTTATCCAGCCCGTTATTTAAATATTCAACTGCCGCAACAGAACACAATCACCAATGTTAGTATTCATGTTCGTAACGCGGCAGATAAGCCATGGAGAAGTATCAAAAGCGCCTCACTATATCGGCTAAAAAAAGATGGTAGAAGCTACACAAATAAATCTATCCAAATTCCCAAGACAACAGCACGTTATTGGCGCCTCAGTTTTTCAAAGAAAAATGGCAGCATAGGACAAGATAACCCCGCATTAAGTCTTGGCTGGTTAGCAGATACTTTAATTTGGAATGCGCGCGGATTAGGACCTTATCACTTGCAAATAGGCCAAAACTCAAAATCAACTAATGCAATGAATATAAATGACTTATTGCGCCCGCATGGCAATCTAAGCGTTACTGAACTACCTGCAGCAACATTGAAGTTTGTATCTAGCAATCAACCCTTTAATGCATGGGAAGCAGCAAAAGATTACAAACGCATGTGGCTGTGGGCTGGCCTGTTTTTGGGTGTGATTGCACTGTCCCACATGGCCTACTCACTGATAAAAACAACGCCAAAACAAAAATAACCGGATAAAATGATGAATCTTATTAAAAAATTACTAGGTCTTGTAGTTTTAGCATATCTAATCATCTGTTGCTTCATGTATTTTAAACAAAAAAGTCTTTTGTTTCCGATCCATGTAACTTCATCAGTGGCAAAAGACTGGCAGCCAGATGGGGAAAACAGTGAGCAAGCATTGATTACTGGCAGCTGTGGTGATTTACATGTTGCCATTTGGCGTCACCCTGCAGCCAAAGGCACGCTCATGATGTTTCATGGAAATGGTGAGACACTATCTAGCGTTGATGATTATGTGCAAGCTTTTCGCAAGCTTGGCTATAACTTGATGACTTGGGACTACCCTGGTTACGGTCGTTCTACAGATTGTTGGTTTAGCCAAGACATGCTGTTATCTGATGCTGAAGCCGCCTATCAATGGCTTGCAACGAAAGAAAAGCCTAACAATATTTATCTATTTGGCTACTCACTCGGTACTGGATTGGCGCTGTCTGTAGCCTCTAGGCATACACAAAATCCCGTTTATCTTGTAGCTGCATATGATGCAATGACGAATGTAGCACTTGATCGTTACCCAAAATTCCTACCAGTGAAATTGTTGATTAGATACCCACTGGAAACTGAGCAATGGGTAAAAAAAATACAGCAACCCATTTATGTGATACACGGTCTTAAAGATAGTCTTATTTTACCTGAACGTGCCCGTATGCTAGTCGAGAATGCCAAGGGCAAAGTGAAAGTTGAATGGGTAGAAAATGCGGAGCACGCTAGCAGCAACCTGTTTGAATACAGAGACAGCTGGCTCAAGCGACTTTTACCATAAGATAGGCAACCAAAATGAGTAGTCAGTTTGAACTTTTACAGCAACGTCGTTATCGACCATTATTCATGACCCAGTTTCTTGGGGCATTTAATGACAATGTTTTTAAAACTGCACTCATCACTTTAGTAGCATTTCATGCCAGCCAACTCACCACTATGGACAGTTCCAGTTTGGTCACAATATTACCTGGCATTTTTATCCTGCCATTTTTCTTATTTTCTGCTACGGCAGGGCAAATTGCAGACAAATTGGAAAAATCTACCCTCATCAAAAATATTAAGTTATTTGAAATATTGATTATGCTATTTGCCAGCATTGGTTTCTTACTAAATAACATCATTTTATTGGCCATAGCCTTATTTTTAATGGGTATACAATCGGCAATTTTCGGTCCAGTAAAGTACGCTTATTTGCCACAGCATCTCAAAGAAGATGAATTGATTGGTGGAAATGGTATGTTAGAAATGGGTACATTTGTAGCCATCTTGATTGGGCAAGTATTTGGGGCTTGGTTGGCAACACAACAAACTAGTGCAGTCATGACAAGTTTATGTGTAATAGTGCTAGCCATAGCTGGCTATTGGTCTAGCTTATCTATACCAGATTCACCCGCTGGTGCCCCACAACTTATTATCAACTGGAACCCGCTAACAGAGACATTCAATAATCTAAAATTTATCTGGCAACACCAATCATTATGGCTAGCGATTATAGGTATTTCCTGGTTTTGGTTTGTTGGCGCGACGTTGTTGGCACAATTTCCAAACTTTGCTAAAGACACGTTGTATGGAAATGAAAGTGTTTTTATTTTGTTGCTATCTGTATTCTCCTTAGGCATAGGAATTGGTTCATTATCATGTGAAAAATTGTCTAATCACAAAGTTGAACTTGGTCTTGTGTTGCTTGGGGGTATCGGCTTAATCATATTTTGTATAGATTTATACTTAACCAGCACTCATATACATAGAACATTAATTGGATTACAAACTACCCGTAATTACATTGACTTCTTTTCGATAGTATCTCATTGTCATTTATTAGCTGATATTTTATTGATTGGCGTTTTTGGTGGATTCTACATTGTGCCGCTGTATGCTTATATTCAAAGCCATGCGGAAAAAAGTCATCAATCAAGAGTCATTGCAGGCAATAACATCATGAATGCGTTGTTTATGGTCATTTCTGCTATTTTTTCATTGTTGATTTTTAATCTGGGCTATTCAATTCCAGAGCTATTTCTAGCTACTGCAATGATCAGCACAATAGTGATTGCTTACTTATCAATTCGCCAGCCAGTCTATTTGACCAGCTTCCTTCACTGGATAAAGGCCAATCGCTACAAATAGGACTTATAATGTTGGCAACTAACAACCATGTATAAGACCATTAGCTAGATTTCATGATTCATGCATAGCGCAAAAATTAAACCGATTAAACAAATGCTGCGGGACACTTTTGGTTATATTATCAAAGGTGGCCTACGCATTAAAAATGGGCACTCACCTGTAAGCAACCATGAAGTACCTAATGACTTCATCGGTGTTTGCGTTGCATCCAATGAAGATCCAGAAGTGGATCATTTCATCTTAGCGCAACTAGAAACACTGGGTATCAATAACGTCCGCTTAGATTTTAGCTATACCGACCTTGATCACTTTAATGAACGCTTTTTAAAAAAACTCATTGATGAAAATGTAAACATTACATTGCATTTAATCCTGCCATTTGATGCTGCGAAAAACATAGATGATCCCGATGAACAGCAGCGTTGGCGAGCATTTTTATCAACAGTCCTAGACCGATATGGCTCACAAGTTAGTCAAATCGAAATTGGGAACACGATTAACCGTAAACGTTGGTCTGGTTATTCATTGAATCGCTTTTTAAAGATGTGGCAAATAGCCTATGAAGAAATTAAATCGCGTAATTTGATTTTATTAGGTCCCAATATTCAGGACTTTGAGCCAATGTATAACATCGGCATCCTCAAAGCATTACAAGAAAAAAATCAACTACCAGACGTTCAAACCAATAATTTATTTGTAGAAAGAGTCAGTGAACCAGAGCGATTTGATCATAGAATTTTGAAATACAAATGGTCAAAACTGTTCAAATACAACCTAATCAAAAAAGCACGTATCTTGCAAAAAATAGGTCAAGATTTCGGCGTAGAAAAAACAACTTCATCTGCCGCTTTCTGGGCAATTTATCGTATTAATCGGCTGATAGAAAACGGTATGCAAAAGCAAGCAGATTATCTAACGCGCTATTTCACGTTATTAGCTGCGTCTGGTGCCTTAAAGCAGGCCAATTGGGGTGCACTGATATGTAACCGTGAAGGCCTTATTAATGATGGCCTAACAGATGCTGAATATCCCAATCTAGAACGTATCGCGCACTATCAATCCGCTGATGGATTTTTAAACCAATACGAACGATACCCTAGCTTCTACGCTATGCAAACGCTTAACAAATTATTAACTGGTGCTCATTATCAATCAGCTATTGCTAGTGCCGCTGGTTTAGAAATTCATCACTTCACCAACACACGTTCACAAGTGCACGTTGCGTGGACAATTAACGGCAAAGTCGCTTATCTTGCCGATATTTATAGCAAAAATACATTAAATAACGCGACTATATTAGATCGAGATGGCGAATCACTAACCAAGAATACAGAGTTAATTTGTGAGAAACCAATTTTTCTCTGCTGGGATGTCGATTTTAATATTGAGACAAATCCGCAACCCAAATTAGCTAAAGATCTAGCTATTCACGCACATATCGAAAACTTGCAATATTACACATACACTATTAACGGTTGGTCTGGTCTGATTTTAGCAAAAGACCAAACCGAGGCTGATATGCTTAAACAAGCATTAAATCCAAACTTACTTGAAGCACCACAAAAAGATCAATCGTTGCGACATGCCCGCAATGTTATTTGGGCAATGACTGACCCGCGAAACCCAAACGGCAAGCTTACCGTGAAACAACCAGTTAAGATGTATCCACACAAAGCATTTTTAGATCGTTTTAAACCGAGCAAAGCCAAGCGAAGCTGGAATGGCGCAATGGAGTTATTAAGACGAGGTGTGAGTACTGCACAGCCTGTCGCATATTTTGAAAAAGTAGGCGATAGTACACTAAAGCAGAATTTTTATTTCTGTGCGCATGTAAATGCCGACTGTAGCATTGGAGAGATTTTCTCTGCGTTTTCCCGCGGAGAGTTAGCATACAAAGACCTTAACTCAGAAGAAGTTTATCAACAATTTGCGGCATTTACACATCATATGCACAGCCGTGGTATCTATTTTAGAGACTACTCGGGTGGCAACATTCTTATTAAAATTAAAGATGACAAGCAACTTGAGTTTTCATTAATTGATACAGCGCGGTTGCGTAGTTTAAACCACTCGTTATCATTGAAATTACGAACGGCAGACTTAACGCGAGCTTGTCATAAGCTACATCCCGCTGGACGTAAACGCTTTATGCAAATTTATCTTGGTTTAAGTGGTAGAAAATTTAATCTAGTCACGCAATTGCGTTTTATGCTCTATGACCTGAAAGTTAAACTAAAACGCACGATTGGTAGAAAAGGCTTGAAACGGCTCAAGCAACGTATCAAAAAAACGTTTTAATCTAATGATAATCATGAGCTGGTTTTAAGTAGTTTAAATAAAGCAATCCTATCAATCTTAAGTAGTATATTAATCACGTATCGCAACAGCTTTACGAATTTAAACAAAAGGAGAATCATTATGTGGACAACACCAGCAGCTACTGAAATGCGTTTCGGTTTTGAAGTAACAATGTACGTAATGAACAAATAATTCTTGTTCTTATGTGTATAAAG
>JBFIGM010000136.1:0-6216 GCA_041602315.1 Methylophilaceae bacterium
GCCTGATGTGATCTGCTTACAAGAATTGAAAGCGCAAGCCGACAATATGACACAAGAGATGTTAGCACCTGAGGGTTATATTGGAACTTTTCATTATGCGCTAAAGAAAGGCTATAGTGGCGTTGGCATTTACAGCAAACAAAAGCCTGATGAAGTCATCGTTGGGTTGGGTATACAGGATATCGATGATGAAGGGCGATATCTGGAGTGCCGCTTAGGCAAGCTGTCAGTCGTTTCACTTTACCTGCCCAGTGGTTCAAGTGGCGAGGAAAGACAGGCATTTAAATATAGTGTGATGCATCGGTTTATGCCACATTTAGAGCAGCTTGTTCAAAGTGGACAGGAAGTTGTTGTTTGCGGCGATTGGAATATTGCACATCAAGAGCAGGATCTAAAAAACTACAAGGGAAATCGCAAAAACTCGGGCTTTTTGCCAGAAGAGCGCGCATGGATGACGGATGTATTTAGTCGTGTCGGTTGGGTTGATGTGTATCGCAAGCTATATCCAGACACTACCGATACCTGCTATACGTGGTGGAGTAATCGCGGTCAAGCTTATGCTAACAACGTTGGTTGGCGGATTGATTATCAGGTGGCTACACCAGCGCTTGCAGATAAAGCCCTTTCAGCTTCAATTTATAAAGATGAAAAGTTTAGTGATCATGCACCGCTCATTATTGATTATCAGGATTAGTGACAAAGGTCTAATGCTAAACTTTGGATAACTTTGCCATTTGTGCTGTCCTGCAGAAAGATAGCCGCACCACCATCTTTGTTTGCCCATGACGCATGCATTGTAAAGTTTTTACTGAACTGATTTTGGTTGTTGATCTGGTAAGCACCAAATAGTTTACGCACAACGTAATCATGTTTTAATTGCCTGCCTGCATTTTCACCAGCTTGAACATTGGTGACTAGTCCGTTTTCGTAAAGCGCCACAAAAATGTCAGTCGTTTTGAAGAGATCAGGATTTAACGATTCAGCATTGGTTTTAAGTATCAGGCTTCCATCCGCTTGGGTGACAAAGCTTAAGCTCAGATTTGCTAGAGCAACCTTTTCCTGCATTTCATTAATAGCGCTGTTCAAGCGGCTATCATCCCAACCTTTAAAATCGCGGCCATTAAAAACAAACTGAGGCGTATAGACAAAACCAGCACCGCCAAAAGCAGCTATTTTCCGTTGTCTATCG
This sequence comes from Methylophilaceae bacterium, assembly GCA_041602315.1. GTDB lineage: Bacteria > Pseudomonadota > Gammaproteobacteria > Burkholderiales > Methylophilaceae. The sequence goes on from JBFIGM010000136.1 coordinate 1,190, forward strand.
CTATATTCAGCTTTTGAAAATTGATCTTTCCAGCCGATATAATCCCAGTAATCAACGTGAAAAGCCAATGGGGTGACTTTGCTTTTGTCATGCTTAATTTGGCTGATCCATTTGTCAGCTGGTGGGCAACTACTACAGCCTTCTGATGTATAAAGCTCTAACAATGGGATTGAATTGTTGCCTGTTTTAGTAGAGCAATCAGAAGCGAAAACCTGACTTTGAGAGAGCAAGAAAACACTGGTCAGCAGACCAGTAAGTGCAGAGCATATTTGCATGACTATCACTCCATTAATTGATTGGATAGTGATTGGTCGAGCTTACCAGCAAGGCCTTACATTTCTATTTTCTGTTGGTCACTGCCTCTTTCATTCCATGGTGCAACCTTAAACAACAATAGCATGCCTGGTATAGCTAACAACGTACATACATAAAAGAATATTTCCCAGCCTAATGCTTCAACCATATTGCCAGTGAGGGCGTTAAAAATGGAACGGGGTACGGCTGATAAACTAGTAAACAAGGCCAATTGTGTTGCTGTATAAGCAGGATTGGTTTCGCGTGCCATGTAAGCAACATAGGCGACGGTGCCTAAACCAACGCCTAGCGCTTCGCCACCAATGACAACCGCCAACATGCCACGTTCTACTATGCCGATATGCTCAAACGGACCAGCATGCGCCAGCCAGGCAAAGCCTAGAATAGTCACCAGTTGTACCACCCCGAACACCCACAGGCCGCGGTTAATGCCTACTTTAAGCATCCAGAGACCACCAATAAAACCACCTAAAATTTGCATGACTAAGCCACTACCTTTGACGATAGTGCCAATATCGGTATTGCTAAAACCCATATCAATATAAAACGGTGTGGCCAGTGCAGTGGCCATGCTGTCTCCAAGTTTGTAAAGCAAGATAAAAAGTAATACAAGTAATGCATGGTTAAGGCCAGCACGATTAATAAATTCAGTAAATGGCTCTACAACAGATGCGTATAAGGTCTTTGGTGCTTCAGCGCGGTGTGGCTCACTCGCGAAAATGGTCATCAAAATACCTGGAATCATAAATAAAGCGACTATCCAAAACACGGATGACCAAGGTAAGTGATCGGATAAGATAAGTGCTAATGCGCCTGGGACCAAACCTGACACACGGTAAGCGTTTACATGAATACTGTTACCTAGACCAAGTTCTTCATCACTTAAGATTTCGCGTCTAAAGGCGTCTATAACGATATCTTGGCTGGCAGAGAATAGTGCTACCAAGGTTGAAACAACAGCAATGCTAGTGATGTTGAGTTGCGGGTTAAAGAAGCCATAAGCACAAATGGTGACAAATAAGGCTAGTTGTGTCAGTAACATCCAACTGCGGCGACGACCCATAGGGGCAATTAGATTATAGCGGTCCATCAGTGGAGACCAAATGAACTTCCATGTGTAAGGAAGTTGAATCAGTGCAAACACTGCGATTGTTTTAAGGTCAATCCCCTCGGTACGCAGCCATGCAGGCAATAGCTGAAAAAGTAAGTAAAGAGGCAACCCAGAACTAAAACCAAGAACCATACAGGCCAACATGCGTTTATTAAATAAGACTTCTTTGAGGCTGAGCTTTGCTTTGTTAACGGTGTTGATATTTTTATTTGGCATGGGGTATCTTTAATGGCTGCTAGTACTATCGCTACCATATCATAAGTGCGATATGAAATATCAGTAAAGTGAAACTCATTCTGGCGATGAACAAATTGCTACGGTTACAAATAAATTAAACTTTATCAATTTTGGTGTGTCGGTAATATAGCTTTTAATGGAATGATAACGTTCCTGCATCCCAAGCACTCAATCAAATTATTTAAGAATACAACATCAAACACCAGCTTTATGTTTGGTTTGGTTGCTATTTTTGTCATTATATAAAAGAGGATTATATGAGGTTAATAACAACAATCGCTGTCGCTTCTGCCATGCTGAGTCCGACAGTTTATGCAGATACCGTAAAGTTAAAAAATGGGGATATGCTAACTGGTACTGTTATCAAGAAAGAAACAGACAAACTAGTGTTTAAAACGAAATACACTGGTGAGATTAAAATAACTTGGTCTGATATTGCGAGTTTAAGTACGGATAAGCCAGTCACTGTGATGCTGGCTAACGATTCAAGTTTTACTGGAGAAATTAAACAGTCAGACGAAGGCAGGGCGCAAATCCAGCTTTCAGGTTTAAACACCAATGCAGATGTTGATTTAAAAGATTTAGCTTATATCAACCCAAGCCCAGAAGTATCTGGTAAAGGTGTGGCTTGGTCAGGTTATGCAAACTTAGGCGGTGCAACATCCAAAGGTAATACTGACAATAGTCAAATAAGATTTGATACGGAAGCGATCGCCAGGACAAAAGAGAATAGATTCACAGTTGGTGCATACGTAAATCGTGCAAAAGCGGATGGCGAAAGTACGGCTTTTAACAGCAAAGGGTATATGCAGTATGACCACTTTCTGACTAAGCAGTGGTATATCTATGCGAATGGCTCATTAGAAAACGACAAATTTAGGGATATTAATTTACGATCCAGTGCTGGTATTGGTACTGGTTATCAGTTTTATGAGCAAGAAGATTTGAACCTGTCTATCGAAGGCGGTGTAAACTATATCAGTACTGATTTCAAAGTAGCGGAAGATGATCGTTATGCCAGTGGTCGTTGGGCACTTAAATATGATCAGTTGGTCTTCCAAAGCGTAAAATTTTTCCACCAGCATGAAGTATTAGTCAGTTTAGAGGATGCAGCCAATACATTAGTATTCAGCAAAACAGGGCTAAGAGTGCCGATTGCCAATAATTTAAACGCTTCAACACAATTAAACGTAGACTATGCAAATCAACCCGCACAAGGGCGTGAACGGATGGATAGAACGCTGCTGTTTAGTTTGGGGTATGGATGGTAAACAAATAAAAAATTTTGCAATTACTCGACATGCGAATGAACAAAAAGGATGCGTATAATTAACAATATCTTCATCTCTAAACTCTTCAAGCAGGTTAGAATTACTAAGTCAATAAAGAAAAATCGTAAGGAGCGCACATGGCCGATTTAAATATTAATGGTGAAACTCTCAGTACAGATTATCCAGATGATACCCCGCTACTTTGGGTAATCCGTGATAGCTTACAAATGACAGGGACAAAATTTGGTTGTGGTGCAGGCTTATGCGGTGCATGTACAGTCCATTTGGATGGACAGCCAGTGCGTTCATGTCAGCTTCCTCTATCTGCGGTAGCAGGTAAAAAAATCACTACTATTGAGAGTGTGCATGAATCTAAAGTAGGAGAAGCCGTACAAAAAGCATGGCAGGATTTGGATGTTGTGCAATGTGGATATTGTCAGTCTGGACAGATCATGTCTGCCACGGCTTTGCTTACATCAAATCCAAAGCCAACAGATGCTGATATCGACAATGCAATGACAGGTAATATTTGTCGCTGTGCAACTTACGTACGTATTCGTGCAGCTATACATCAAGCAGCAAAGTCTTTGGCCTAAGGAGAACAGCATGAAAAATAAATTACTCAACGTTTCTCGCCGAAACTTTCTCAAAACAAGTGCGGCTTTAACTATTGCTATTGCGATTCCAGGTTGTTCAAACGAGCCAAGTGATGCAGCTGTAACTGGTGCAGAGGCTGACGAAGGCGTTTTATCGACCTTTAATGCTTTTGTCAGCGTCAATTCAGATAATACAGTGACTGTGGTCGCTAAGCATCTTGAAATGGGACAAGGCACCTACACTGGCCTAGCGACCTTAGTGGCTGAAGAATTAGATGCAGATTGGGCGCAAGTTAAAGTAGAAGCTGCTGCGGCAGATGCTAAAAAATATAACAACTTAGACTGGGGTCCATATCAAGGTACTGGTGGAAGCTCTGCAATTAAAAATGCTTTTGATCAGATGCGCGAAGCTGGTGCCACAGTTCGCGCTATGCTAGTTCAGGCAGCGTCTGATACATGGAGTGTGCCAGCAAATGAAATCACGGTGAAAGCAGGTGTGCTAAGTCATGCTGACGGACATCAAGCTACTTTTGGTGAGTTGGCAGAAGCGGCAGCGGCGTTAGGTGTGCCGACAGAAGTGGCTTTGAAAGACCCTAAAGACTATCAACTAATTGGTAAGCACATTCCGCGAAAAGACAGTAAAAACAAGACAAATGGTACAGCGATTTTTACACAAGATATTCAGTTAGAGAATATGCTAGTTGCAGTTGTCGCGCATCCACCTAAATTTGGAGCAGCTGTCAAATCATTTGATGACCAAGCAGCAAAAGCAATTAAGGGGGTGGTCAATGTCGTGGAACTCCCTACTGGTGTGGCCGTTTTAGCCGATAACTATTGGACAGCAAAGAAAGGCCGCGATGCACTTTCCATAGAGTGGGATGAAACAAACGCCTACACTAAAGGCAGTGAAGAAATTATTAGTGAGTATCAACAATTAGTGACGAGTCCTGGCAGTATCGCCCGAAAAGATGGTGATGCACTGGGGCAGCTAAAAGGCAGTAAAAAAGTCATCGCCAATACTTATGTTTTCCCATTCTTAGCCCATGCCGCAATGGAGCCACTAAATTGTGTCGTGCAGTTTAACGATGGAATCTGTGAAGTGTGGAATGGCAATCAATTACACACGGTTGATCAATTCGCCTTATCAAAACTGTTCGACTTAACACCTGAAGAGGTGAAGATCAATACACTGTATGCAGGCGGTAGCTTTGGACGTAGAGGTAATCCACAATCTGATTATATTTTAGAGGCGGCTAGTATTGTTAAAGCGACTGGGATCAAGGACCCAGTTAAATTAGTTTGGTCGCGCGAGGATGATATGCATGCTGGATATTACCGTCCAATTTATGTGCATCAACTGAGTGCAAGTCTTAGCGAAGATGGTATGCCAAATGCTTGGCATCACACGATTGTCGGTCAGTCTATCGCTAAAGGCACGGCATTTGAAGGTGGTATGGTAAAAGATGGCGTCGATGTAACTTCCGTTGAGGGTGCGCA
>JBFIGM010000137.1:0-6134 GCA_041602315.1 Methylophilaceae bacterium
AAGTTTAGATACGGTATACCTGTCTTTTTAGGTTTGGGCAGAGGTGGTTGGTCTAGAGTGAGTAACAACCAGCGGAAGTATGATCGTTTAGAGCTATTGGCGATTGTAGAGCAAAGCCCGAATCCTGATAATCGGATTACATTAACAGATGAGAAAGACGCGTTGGGCTGCCGCAAAACAAAATTGCATTATATTTGCGCCGAAGAGGACATCGAAAGTGTAAAACGTGCGCAAAAGATTATACAAGACGTTTTTACAGAGACTAAGCTTGGTGGATTCCAGCCACCAGAGATAACAGCTGATGTCATGAAGTCATCCACTGGTTTGCATCACATGCTTGGCACTACACGCATGAGCGACAATCCGAAAGATGGTGTGGTCGATAGAGATTGCCGCGTGCATGGAATCAGGAACCTTTTCATTGCTGGTAGCTCTGTATTTACAACAGGCAGCTATGCAAACCCAACATTAACAAACCTTGCTATATCGATACGCACTTCTGATAAAGTGATTAGTCTCCTAGAAATGCTGGAGGTTGTGGTTTAGCAGTGGTTTTTAGATGCACGGGTGACATAATCGGTTCTGCAGTTTATGATACGTCGCAATTAGTATGAAAATAAATGAGGAACGAAATGGATCGTCTAAAAGGTAAAACAGGATACTTGCTTGGGTTTATGGTCAGCTTTGCAATTGTTGCACTAGCTTTAGTGATTCAAACGCAATATAACTTGGAGCCTTGTCCGTTGTGCATCACACAGCGAATTATTTTTATGGCGCTTGGTACATTATTCCTGATAACTGCCTTTATACCGCCATCACATCTATTGAAAAAAATATTCACGTTGCTACTCGCATTGGTTGGTTTGGGTGGCGCAGGCGTTGCCATACGGCATTGGTATTTACAGGCCAACAAAGAAAGTATGATTGCAGATTGTGGTGTGGGCTTCGACTATATGTTTGAGAACTTTCCGCTAGAAAAAGCCTTTAAACTCTTGTTCCGAGGTACAGGTGATTGCGCCGCGATCGATTGGACTTTTCTAGGATTAACGCTGCCACAGCTCGGCCTGATTAGTTTTCTTGGTCTAGTTGTCTATGGCATTTACTTGCTCAAGCTAAATCAACAATAGAATTTTCTGCCCTACCAAAAAGGCTTTTGTTTTAAAAATTCCTTCCATGTGGTTTTTGCTTCTTTAACGTAGGGAACTAGGCTGCGAGCATTCCATCCGTCCAATAAGTGTTTGGCTGTTAATAATTCTTTTGACGGTTTTTCTTTTATCAACCTTTCTATTAGGTTGCTGGTAACGCTGATGTCATTCATCATCCCTAGCTGATCTTGCAACTCAGATAGGCTTTTAATAAATGGCCTGGTTTTTTTTGTAGGGTAAAGGCTTGCAAAAAACTCAGCCAAATATCGTAATTTTTTTGCGGCAATACGGGTACGGTGTCGTTCTTCTGGAGATGCCTTTTTGATCTTGTTGCTGCTTTTTTGCAGTTGCGCATACCGCTTGTTAAGCATAGGCTCTGCAACTTCTGCAAGGGTCAGTTTTATGTTTTTTTTATTCTGCAGGTCTTGATTTTCCACCCAGCTCGCTAATGTCAGCAATAAATGTTGATAGCGTTGGCTGGTGATAGCTTCGCGTATATTTGCATAGGTAGACTTTCTAGCTTGTTGAGCCCTTTTAGCTAACAAAGCCAAACTAGGTTGATTTGGCATCTGCGCCATCACTGGAGGCAGTGTCTGGGTAGTGAATACATCCAGATCACGTGCATTTCCAAGCGTGTTGGTAATCCAGATGAGGTCATCATAGATTTTCTCAGTGTTCTGTTTATCTAATATTTGACTAAAGATTTTAAGTGCAGCGCGCAATCTGCGCAACGCAACACGCATTTGATGCACACCTTCAATATCATGCCCATGCAGCACCATGTCTTGATTGCCTTGCAGTTGTACAAGGCAGGCCAGTACGATTTGTTTTAAGCTATCAATTGCTAATGCTTTGCCATCAAGTTTAATTGGCTTTGCATTGAAGATGACAGGTGGTTGGCTTCTAAAATAGGCATAGGCTCTTTGTGCTTTACTAATATTTTCAATCCATAATGGAAAGTGCGCTTGTAGAGCCAAAGCAAGTTCGAATAAGCGACCTTTGTTTCCATTTTTGAGTTCCAGTTCAACTTCACAAATGGGCTCACGATTAACATCAGCTATTAATTCACCAACATCCAGAACGAGTTCAATTTTGTCATTGGTTTTATAAGTTAAATACCATGTTGTGCGCCGTATATCTGTACTAAACAAAGGGACTAACGCATTACGCAGGCTATTGTTATTAAAAAAAGCTTGATAAGTTGGGTCTGTTATTTTGCTAAAGTCCAACTTGCCACCTTTCACCTCCCATTCTAGTTCTAATCGTTGGTGCAAGCCGCTCACTGCGTTACCTGCATCTTTAATGGTTTGTGTCCACTTCCTGTTTGCATGACGCAGCCGCAAACTTAAGCCATGATCAAATAGACTGAGGTAAGGTGTATCGTAGTAAACGCTGAGTGTCTTGCGTGTGACAGGGGCGCTTATCTGCACATCATTTCTTGTTGAGGCAAAAGACGCAAGATGATGTTTCAGAGCAGGAATATCTGATTTATTGATACGTAGTTTAAGTTCTACTTCATTGGTCATAATGACTACCTTATGAAACATTATAACGCTGCTTTATCGACATAAAAGCGTAAACCAGCTTTTTTGCAGATATAATTTGGATTATGAAAATTAAAACGATTAATGATTTTGTCGGCAATACGCCACTCGTCGCCTTGCAGCGCATGCAAGGCAAAACAAGCAATACAATCTTGTTAAAGCTCGAAGGAAATAATCCAGCTGGTTCAGTTAAAGATAGGCCTGCATACAGTATGATTCTCCGTGCGGAGCAGCGTGGTGATATCAAACCAGGGGACACACTAATTGAAGCAACTAGCGGCAATACGGGCATAGCATTAGCGATGGTTGCAGCGATGCGCGGATATAAAATGATTCTCGTCATGCCCGAGAATCAAACAGTAGAAAGACGCCAGAGCATGAGAGCTTATGGTGCAGAGCTTGTGTTAACGCCTGCTGATGGCAGTATGGAACTTGCGCGCGATGTGGCGATGAAAATGCAAGCGGAGGGCGAAGGTATTGTTCTTGATCAATTTGCCAATATGGATAATCCACAAGCACACTATGAAGGTACTGGTCCAGAAATTTGGCGAGATACACAGGGTGAAATTACACATTTTGTCTCCAGTATGGGCACGACAGGAACCATCATGGGAACGTCACGCTATTTAAAAGAACAGAATCCAAATATACAAATTATTGGTGTACAGCCTGAAGAAGGCTCACGTATTCCAGGCATTCGCAAATGGCCAGAAGAATATATGCCCAAAATATTTGATAAAAGTCGAGTCGATCAGCTGATGTATGTTAACCAAAAGCAAGCAGAAGACACAGCACGCAAGTTGGCTAGCATGGAGGGCATTTTTGCGGGCATATCCAGTGGCGGCGCGCTTTACACTGCCTTGCAACTTTCTAAACAATTAGAGAATGCTGTGATTATAAGCATAGTTTGTGATCGAGGTGACCGCTATCTATCTTCAGGTGTGTTCCCCGATTAGATGTGCATAGGCTTGATATGTTTTGTTGCATAACAAACAAGCTTGTATCTGATAATTTAAAATGCCTACTCTCAATGTTGGCCACTCTGACTGGTTTATTGTTGCCAAATCAGTTTGCCTATGCCGTTTCACGTATTGCCATCAGTATTGGCGAGATTGATGCACCTGTTGGTCAGCTTAAGGATGCACAATTTCATGTCGATTTAAAAGGTAAAAAGCCTAAGCTTGATCTGCAAGCTGCAATCAAGCCCAAAGGTGAACCAGACTTCACTCCATTTAAACTGGTTTGTGGCTCTCTGATGAGTGAGCAAATTGGCTATATTGATTGCTTTGATGGCCAATTAACTTCCCCGGTTATTTCCGCGCCATTTTCATTCCATATTTCGCAACACTCTAATCAATTTACGTTAGATCTTTTATTCGATGGTGCACAATTCAGTGATTTAGAAGGTTTGCATGCAGGTGAAAACCTATTTGGGGATATGCAATTTACCGCACAGCACAAAAAAGGCATTTGGCATTGGGATGGCCAACTAAGCTGGGATGAAGGTGAAGTCTTTTGGCAGCCATTTTATTTTGGCAAAGCAGGAAATGTATTTAAAGCCACAGGAACATTGCGCACAGATATTATCAACGTATCGGATGCTAGTCTCGCCGTTACAGATGTCGGTCAAATAAATGCGCAAGCACAAATCAATATGAAAACCAAAGTGCTGGAAGATGTGAAAGTCAGCGCGCATGATGTAGATTTTAATGGGCTATATACACTGATTTTAAAACCGAAATTAGAGAAGTCCGCTTTTGGTAATCTGGATGTGTCAGGCAAAGCAAGTTGGCAATTTGAGATGAAAGCGTTACAGCCAACGAGCTTTGAGCTGAATTTGGTGGATGCCAATATTCAAGACCAAAATGGCAAATTTGCCTTTAGTCATGTCAATGCGCATATTCCATGGGATTACGATATTCAAAAAAACATCTCACTGGCTTATGAGAACGGATATTTACTCGATTTACCATTAGGTAAAACCAACTTAAACGCAGTTGTGAATCGATACTCTGTAACCGCGCCAGAATTAGTGCTACCTGTTTTGGATGGTGCATTGGATTTTAAAGAAGTATCCGCAGCATGGTTGGGTGAAAACTGGTTTTGGCACTTGCGTTTAGATTTATTACCAATCTCGCTCAGCCAATTTAGTGCTGCACTAGGTTGGCCGCTTATGGAAGGTAAGATATCAGGTCAGGTGCCACTCGTCACTTACGCTAGTAAACAGCTGAGTATGGATGGCGCAATGACCTTTAATATGTTTAACGGTACAGTGAGCATGAATAATCTACGTATCGATGATCCGCTTGGCGTAGTCACCAGAATGTATGCAGACCTAAATGTACGAAAATTAGATTTAGGTGAACTTACCAGAACCTATAGCTTTGGAGAGATCAAAGGTAAGCTAGATGGTGATGTGAAAAATCTCGTACTGGAAAACTGGAAGCCAGTCTATTTCGATGCTACGCTGAGTACCAATGATGATGAGCAAGTCAAAAAAGTATCGCAAAGGGCGGTAGAGAATATCGCGGCATTGGGTGGAGCGGGCACAGCCGCAGCACTTCAGCGTACTTTTTTACGTTTTTTTGATGAATTTAATTACGAGAAAATTGGCATTAGCTGCAAACTTAGACGCGATATTTGTGAAATGGGTGGCGTGGAGTCAACGCCACAAGGGTATATAATCGTTAAAGGAAGTGGTATTCCAGCAGTCAATGTGAACGGCTATACTAAATATGTAAGCCTAATAGACTTGATAGCTAGAATCAAACGCATTACAGATGCCAACTCAAAAGTGGTTGTAGAGTAAATGAATAAGGAAAAATGATGAAAAAGTTCAGTCTCATCTTGTTACTTGCTGGTCTATTAAGCGCCTGCGTAACCATCAATATCTATTTCCCAGCAGCAGAAGCGCAAAAAGTTGCAGATGAAATTATTGATGATGTATGGCAAATAACAGACGATGAGCAGAAAAAATCGCCAGAAGCAACCACAGATGCACCATCTGATCAAACAAATAACCCGCCAGCGGCAGAGTAGAGGTATGGAAATGAAAAAAACGATAATGCAATATGTGCTGTACTTAGTCACTTTTCTGACGGTTACACTTGCTTATGCAGTACCTAATCTTGAGATTAATACACCAGCGATTAATGCAGTCAAAAACAGTATGCAGGCTAGGCATAACGCGCTAGCACCCCATTATCAAAGTGGTGCTATCGGCTTAACTAGTAATGGCTTTATTACCGTGCGTGACGCGAAAGCATTACCACTGAAAGACAGACAGGGTATCAACGCTTTGGTCGCAGAAGAAAATAGCGATCGTAAAAAACTATACAAAGAAATTGCAGTAGCCAACGGACATCCAGAATGGGAAAGCAGTATTCAAGAGTCCTTTGCAGGCCGCTGGATAGATAAAGCCAAAAGTGGCTGGTATTATCAAGAT
>JBFIGM010000138.1:0-6103 GCA_041602315.1 Methylophilaceae bacterium
CAAAGCGGTCGATGGAAAGCCCTACACCACATTAAACTATGTAAGCGGTGTAGGTTACCATGCTGACGAGAATGATGGACATGAGTTGGAAGAAGAAAATGTCAGCATAAATCCTGGCCGCGCGGCAGATTTAGAGGTTGTTGATACCTTACGACCAAATTTCCGACAAGAAGCCAATATTCCATTAAAGTCAGCGACCCATGCTGGTGAAGATGTAGCAATTTTTGCAGGTGGACCAATGTCACATTTATTTGTGGGTGTGCAAGAGCAAACGCACATTTTCTATGTAATGAAGCATGCATTGGGGTTTTAAATCGGAAATGTAGTTAACGGTTTTTTTAAATAGAAGTGGAACAAATGTAAAACCAATGGCCCAAGTAATAGCCTAAAATAAAATCATAGCGCTGGTGAAAGATGAACGTTATATCATTATTCAAGTAAAACTCATTTCCAACAATAGTCCGCCAACTAAAGCTAGCCATTGAGCACTAAGCATCGTCTTGAATAAATCTTATGAAAGTTATTAGAAATATGTGTTTATTGTAGTGCGAAGATAGCTTTGTTTTCAGTATTCGTTTAGCAGTGGTTTAAAAGTACTTCGTCATTTACAATTAATTTAGCCTGAGTGTCAATCATGCTTAATCATCAATATTTAAGTATGCAGGGGGTGCGTTCCATGAAGAAGATTAGCTATGTCAGTTTTAGAGAAGTTAATACACTAGATTGGCTCAAGATTTTGAATGAGCCAGTTCTTAGAAGGCATTTGGTCGAACATGATATTTTTAACGAGACGACTATTAATAACTGGGTTAAAAGTAAACTTGATGTAGATGCAAGAGAGGGCTGTCGAGTTCGTGCAATCTATATTGATAAAGAATTAGCAGGTTGGTGCGGTATTCAGCCTGATGACAATGGCTATGAATTAGCAATTGTATTAGCTAATCTATACTGGGGTACTGGTATTTCCATCTTTAAAACAATGATGAACTGGGCTAAGGAGCTTGGACATCATGAAGTGTTGTTCCACTTGCTAGATAGTCGGCGAGAATATAAAGCGCTTAAAAAATTTGCCAACAAAATTAATCAATCACAGCTATTAAATCGTCATTTTGTTAGCTACTATATTTCTGTAGATCAATGGCATAAGTTGCAATAAAGAAATGGTGATTGTGAATGACTCTACATGGCTAAATCATTTACTTACGCTTTTTATAAAAAGAGACCAACTGTATAAAATTGTAGACGATTTAAAAAAACTTACTTCTTGATTAATAGATGATTGCTTTGTCCGTTTGGGCAATTATTTTCATTAATTAGGAGATGATGATGTATACAACACAAACGAAAAGTATGTTCAAGCTTCGGCTGGGCTTGCTAGTTGTTGCCGCTTTTTCGCTAACAACTGCGTTAATTCTAGGATCAGAAACTGAGGCAGCACAGCCAGGCAAACAAACAATAGCTAAATTTGATAATAACGGTTCTTTGGTTCGACCCAAAGGTTATCGAGAGTGGGTATTTATTGGAGCACCATTGACACCCAATGATATGAATAATGGACAAGCTGCATTTCCAGAGTTTCATAATGTATATATAGATCCAGTAAGTTGGGCGCACTGGAAAAGTAAAGGTGAGTTTAGGGATGGCACAATTGTTGTCAAAGAATTAGTGAGTGTGGGTAGCAAAACCAGTTTTTCTGGAAATGGTTATTTTGAAGGTGAGTATATTGGCTTAGAGGCGATGGTCAAGAGTAAGGCGCGTTTTGCAAATAATCCAGGCAATTGGGGTTTCTTTAGATTTACCAATGAAGATTTCCAATCGCTAAAAAGAAAAGCAGATGTGCTACCAAATGATGCCTGTGCTGTTTGCCATTCGCCCAATGCGAAACAGGATTTGGTTTTTGTACAACATTACCCAGTACTTAGAGCAGGTAAAGCTACTGGTAAGGCCGCAACTGGTGGATATTAGAAAGGAATAGAAATGGCAAATATTCAACCAGTAAAAGTTAATCATGCTGATGCTAATACAGCTGCAATCTTAAATGCTGTTAAGTCTAAGCTAGGCATGGTGCCAAATCTAATTGCTACATTTGCGCACTCTAAACCAGTACTTGATAGTTATCTACAATTTTCTGAAAACCTGACATATGGCCTTTTAACTGACAAGCAACGTGAAATGATAGCACTTGCTGTAGCGCAGGTGAATTTATGTCGTTACTGTTTAAGCGCGCATACCATGCTGGCTAGAGTAGCAGGCCTAAATGAGACAGAAATTGATCGGGCACGCAGAGGCGGTGCAATTGAAGCGATTGATGAATTAATCGTTGCATTTGCAAAAAAAGTTGTAGTGAGTCGTGGAATGCTAGATCCAGGGACAGTAGAAGATTTGCGCGCTAAAGGCCTGACTGATGCATTAATCATAGAGGTGATTGCAAATGTAATTATTAATATGATGACTAACTATACTAATAATATTGCAGATACTGTGGTTGATTTCCCTTTGGTGAATCTCTAACTACTTCTATAAACAAGAGCTTACTGGTAACTAACCAGTAAGCTTTCTTCTTATGAGAGAAAATGATGGCCGAATATGTTGAGTCTTTATTAAATGAAGTGCATGCCTGCAAAATATGTGAGTCTTCACTACCATTTTCACCTAATCCAATTTTGCAATTACATCCTAGCGCTAGAATTCTAATCGCTGGCCAAGCGCCAGGCTTAAAAGCACACACGGCTAATACACCATTTGCTGATGCAAGCGGTGATCGTTTGCGCAGTTGGTTAACACTAAACGCGGATGACTTTTATGATATTCATAAAGTGGCGATTTTGCCAATGGGTTTTTGTTATCCAGGGACGGGTAAATCAGGCGATCTAGCGCCAAGACCTGAATGCGCCGAGAAATGGAGGGAGAAGCTGGTAGGCGTACTACCTAATATCGCTTTAACAATTGTGATTGGGCAGTTTGCCTATCAATACTATTATCCCGATGCAAGAAATACACTAACAGATGCAGTGAAATCATGGTCATTAAAATGGCCAAATCAGATTGTATTACCTCATCCAAGTCCGCGAAATAATAGTTGGTTAAAGCGTAATGGATGGTTTATCGAAGATGTTTTACCTATCTTACAAGAGAGAATTCAGTATCTACTGTACAATCCATAACTAAAAATTACACTTAAAAAATGCGGCAATCGCTTATTGCCGCATTAGCTAATGATTGTTAGTCTCAATTCTATAGACTAGCAGCAGGTTGATGCTGGATTTTGCTCCAATTTTGATTGGCCTTTGCAATAGTAGCATCTGGATCTTTGTTAAATTCTTTTAGTACCGCTTCATTCAAAAAAACGTAAAGTTTGTTGTTATGGATGGCAGCATAGCGCGGGTCACCATCAAACTTTTTACCAACAGATGCACCATAAGCACAAAAGCCGCCATATTCAGGTACATAATGATCCGGTGCATTTTTAAATGTCTTTAAGTTATCCTCGGATGCAAAGTAATACGCAACACCTTCATGTACGCCAGTGAATTTATCCGTACCTTCAATACGATTACCAATGGCGAGAAACGCAACTGGGTCAACACCGTGCAAGCCAAGCGGAGCTCCTGCATAAGTGAGTCCAGGAACGGTGTTGTATTCATCAGCAGCTTGTGCCGAAGTTACAGCGGTTGCAATTGGAAGCGATAGTATGCCGATTGCCACTTTAAAACGATTATTTAACATCTTATATCTCCTAAGTTTTACTTGTTTAGTTGTCGTTATTGACAATTAAATAGTAAGTTTTGTGGCGTGACTTAGGGTCTCAGTTTTTTGACATATTGTCTCGACTGGATAAAGATGTCTTGCCATGCCAACAATTATTAGGATGATGACTTTGCATTCGGCGTTGTTTGTTCGTTTTGTTTTAACCAAGCTTTGGGCGGCATACCGACTAATGCATAAAAGGCACGTGAAAATGCACTTAATCCACTGTAGCCGATAGCATCTACAACATAAGAGAGTGATTTACCGCGCAATAACAACGATTTTGCTTTACTGATACGCCACTCGGTCAGATAAGCATGTGGTGTCATGCCAATCGTTTGGTGAAAGTGTGCGGCAAAACGTGCGCGTGACATGCCAGCCTCCATCGCTAATGTTTCTAATGACCATGCTTTTGCTGGCGATTCATGGACTGCGTTAATCGCTTTAGCTAACTTATTGTCTGCTAGCCCGGCCAGTAAGCCGATATGAATTTTATTATGGTCCATTAAATGGCGAATTAATAAAATGATGGTAACTTCTATAAGACGATTGAGAATAGATTGTTGACCACAATGGTGATCAATCGCTTCGTCAAAAAGTAAATTCAGTACGCTATGAAGTTGTGGGATTTCTTTAAAACTGACACAAAGAACATCTGGAAATGACTTTGTTAACGGGTTGCCCAACGTTTGGTCAAAATTAAAGGTTGCGCAGACCATGTTTGTCTCATTCACTGGAGACAAGCGATGCTTTTTGGCATTAACGTAAAAAATCAGAACAGGCTCGCAATAGCGCTGAGTGGGTTGACCAACTGTTTCTAGATCAAGCTGGCCATCCTTTAAAATGTGAATATAACCGACATTATCCGATTCATCATAATCAGCACTATGGCAAAGTCTACCTACCTGAAAAACGTCAGCATGAAGGTCGAATGTTTCTAATAACCAGTGTAAGCGATCTGCCATGATGAAAAGCGTATTTTGTAATAATTAAACATCATACTGTATCCAAAAAGTTAAGCATAATCTCATCACTGTCTGATTCTATAAGACCATAGCGGCCTTATAGAATCGGTATTGTTTTAACCATGTCCAATATGGTCAGATAACCATTGTTGTGGATTTGACTGGTCAGCCATCTTTTTTGCTTTGTTTGTCGCTTTTACATTCTGCAACGCAACAAACGCACTTTTGGTTAAGGGCTTATTGCTAGCGTTTATTGTAATAGGGCTACGTTGGTAACCACCACTTGTTAGACTTACAAGCTGTATATTGTTGGCATTTTGAAACTCTGCTGCTTGTAGTAATCCGTCATGATTAGTGTCTAACTGATCAAACAATTGGCCGTAATGTTTGGCAAAATTTATTTCAGATATTGCAGAAGTTGGTGCTTGATAAACATCACCACCAGTATGCAAAGAAGACCCAGCGTATACTG
Organism: Methylophilaceae bacterium; assembly: GCA_041602315.1. Taxonomy (GTDB): domain Bacteria; phylum Pseudomonadota; class Gammaproteobacteria; order Burkholderiales; family Methylophilaceae. The sequence goes on from JBFIGM010000138.1 coordinate 5,185, forward strand.
AGCCAGCCAAGCTCAAGCCTAAAACTAATGTGCTTACGTTAAAAAATGATTTCATTATGATACTCCTAGTTAAAAAAAGTTAAATTAGTTACCAAATAGTATCTGGTAACCATTAGTAGCAGTTCAACAAAAAAACTTACAAATATTTTTTAATTTTTATTAAAAGCTAAAATTTAACTGCTCTGAAGCTTGGGTTTAGATGAACTAAGTTCAAACAATCATGACTAATTTGCTTAATTGAATAAGAGTAACAATATGCAAAAAACCAGCAAATTACCGATTGATTGGGCGCTCATTGAACACGATAAATCAAGAATTATTGAAATGGCGTGGGAAGATAAAACCACTTTTGATGTGATTCAACAACGTTATGGTTTGGATGAAAACGCGCTAAAAAAATTAATGAAGCAATGGCTCACTTTTGGTAGTTATAAGCTTTGGCGTAAACGAGTGCGAGCAAAGTCCTGTAAACATTTGCAATTACGAACAGTTGAAATTACACGTGCATATGGCTCTTCTCAGTATAAATTACCAAATTAATTTATGGTAGCGATGAGGAAAAAGCGTGATTTGCCCAGTAAAACATGTATTGTTTGTCAGCGTGAGTTTAATTGGCGGAAAAAATGGGCAAAAGTTTGGGAGGAAGTAAAATATTGCTCTAACGCCTGTAAAACGAATCGAAAATAAGTACCAACTAACTGATTCAGCTGCTCATTATCCAATTCGAATATAGAAAAAGATTATTCTGGCAGCACAAAACCTTGAGGCAACAGTACCCAGATTTTACCTTGTTGTTTCATGGCACCTGCCTTGGCACCCGCTGCATCACCAGCACCCCAGAAGAAATCAGCACGAACACCGCCTTTGATTGCGCCTCCAGTATCTTGCGCTATCATCAAGCGTTTTAATGGTTTGCTAC
>JBFIGM010000139.1:0-5879 GCA_041602315.1 Methylophilaceae bacterium
CCAGATTGTGTGATTTCAATAGGGTCTTCTGCTGTCCATATTTTGCGTTCTGGAGTATTGATATGACCCAATAATGAATGCAGCGTTGTGGTTTTCCCTGAGCCTGTAGGACCGCAAACTAGAATAAGTCCATGTGGTTTCACGATCATATTTTGCAAGGCTGCTAATGCTTGTTCTGATAGCCCCAATTTTTTGATCGGGAGTGGCTTGCTTGAGGAGAGTACGCGCATAACGATATCTTCCATATTGCCAGTGGTTGGTATCGTCGCTACCCTCAACTCAACATTTTTAGGGCCAAACTGTTTGAAATCTATCTTACCATCTTGCGGCTTTCTTCTTTCAGAAATGTCTAATTTTGACATGATCTTAATGCGTGAAATCAGCGCATTACAGAAATTAGCTGGAATCTCAAGATAAGGGACGAGCGTGCCATCTTTTCTAAAACGCACCTGAGTGTTCTTGTTGTCTGGATAGGTCTCAATATGAATATCGGAAACTTTATCTTTAACCGCATCTAAAATCATTTTATTCACTAATTTGACAAGCGTATTGTCTGATTCAGTAATAGGCTCGTCTTCAATTTCTTTAACTTTCTTTTTATCTTCCTCAAATAGTTGCAGGGCGAGATCATCCCCTGAGGATGACTCTGAGAAATTAAACTCAATAGAGCCGTCTTTATTTTGTTGCGCAGGACTAGCTTCCTCGCTATACCAATCTTCATGGTCACTATAATATTCTGCGATTGCGTTAAGAATGTCCTCACGAGATGCCATAGCAGGCAAAACATTCATCTGTGTCAAGAAACGCAGTTCATCAATAGCTTTAATATCCATTGGATCTTCAAAAGCAACGACTAGCATGCCATTGTGTGTGCAGAGTGGCATCAATGTATATTTTTTTGCAAGCGCACGATTCAGTAAGCGAATAGCGTTTATATCAAAGTTAAATTTTGATAAATCAACATAAGGAATCCCTAGTTTTTTTGCTAAAGTACCTTTTAAAGTGCGCTCATCAACGATCCCCATCTTGATGAGAATTTGACCAAGGCGCAAATTACGGTTCTCTTTTTGTTTCGCTAGTGCCTCATTCAGCTGTTCATTAGTTAATAGCTCTAATTCTTGTAAGGCCTCGCCAAGTTTTAGAACAGGTCTATCTTCTTGATGTTTGATGGCTTTATGTAACTGCTCTTCAGAAATGATTTGGTGCTCATTTAAGTAGTCGCCTATCCTCTTTGAGCGTAGCTCTTTTTGGTGGTCTAAAGCCGTTTCAATATCATTCGTTGTGGCGTGGTTTGCTTCAACTAATATGTCGCCAATTTGCATGCCAATTTGATAATCTCTGATTGCTTGGCGTGGAATAAAGTGCTTCTCAATAATCCCTTTTTTAATTACTGGGAAAATATAAAGCCCTGCTTCATTGTTGACATATCCAACCGTATCGCCAGTTAGCGATGTGTCATCAATCAAATCTATCTTATAGGCTTGATTATCTGATGGCGGGAAAACTTCTTGTGCACGAGATTCTAGAAAACTTTGTTCCGACACAACTGTGGCAGGAGACAATAATTGTAGGTTTTTTATCTCATCAAAATCAATGATTTGGTGTTCTCTGCTATTAAATGGTTCAAAAAGCACTCGACCTTCTTCTGGCGAGAAACGGATGAGTTGACCGGTTAACGTTTTTTTACCAAATAAATCAATAATGCAACTTTCCAAGAGTGGTTTGCTTGAGTCATGTACAACTTTTAGATAGGGCGGATTAGGCCAAACTAAAGTTCTCATCTCTAAACTTGTATCTTGAGTGATATGTCCCATTTTTTACCTAAATCATCATTTATAGCTATATATAAAGATTAAAGCATCACGTTGGAATGCATTTAATAAATCCCGTGCTGGTTGTATCGGCACGAAAAACAAATCCTTTACTGCTTCTCGATGTTAAAGATAAAAAAAAGGGTGATAAGCCATCTTATTGTCCGATTGGATTAGCTGTAAATATAGTCTAATTTAACTATTCAATAATCAATTAGGAGCACTAATTGAAAGCTGTGATTTTAGCCGGTGGTTTCGGAACGCGTATTAGTGAAGAATCACACTTAAAACCTAAGCCGATGATTGAAATTGGTGGTAAACCAATTCTTTGGCACATTATGAAACTATATTCACATTATGGTGTGAATGATTTCATTATTTGTCTTGGTTATAAAGGTTATGTGATTAAAGAGTATTTTGCGAATTATTTTATGCATATGTCTGATGTCACATTTGATATTCAGCATAATCAAATGCAAGTCCATCAAAATAAAGCAGAGCCTTGGCGCGTCACACTAGTTAATACTGGTGAGGAGACGATGACTGGAGGTCGTTTAAAACGTGTAAAAGACTATATTGGTGATGAGGATTTCTGCTTCACTTATGGTGACGGTGTTGGCAACGTTGATATAGGTGCTTTGATTCAATTTCATCAAGAGTCTGGAAAACTAGCCACCATTACTGCTGTACAACCACCTGGTCGATTTGGGGCAATTGCGTTTGAAAATAACACAGTAACCAAGTTCCAAGAAAAACCAAACGGCGATTGCGCATGGATTAATGGTGGTTTTTTTGTGCTTTCTCCTAAAGTGATTGATCTGATTGATACTGATAAAACGATTTGGGAAAGAGAGCCACTGGAGCGGTTGACGGCACAAAATGAGTTGCAGGCTTGGTTCCATAAGGGTTTTTGGCAGCCGATGGATACGATGCGTGATAAAAATTATCTTGAGCAGCTTTGTGCTGAGCAGAAGGCACCATGGAAAGTATGGGAGAGTGCCAATGCGTGCTGATTTAGAGAATAAAGCTTTTTGGCAAGGTAAACGTGTATTCATTACAGGTCATACTGGATTCAAAGGAGCCTGGCTTTCATTGTGGTTACAATCGTTAGGTGCACAAGTCACTGGATTATCATTGAATCCACCTAGTGAAACGAATATGTATGAAGTTGCCAATGTAGGCGATGGCATGAAATCCATTTATGGAGATGTTCGCGATGCTGATTTCTTAGCAACAGCATTGTTAGAAGCTGACCCAGAAATAGTTTTACATTTGGCGGCTCAATCGCTTGTTTTACAGTCTTACCAGACGCCTGCTGAAACTTATGCAACAAATGTAATGGGGACGGTCAATTTGCTTGAGGCTGTCAGAAAAAGCAAGTCGGTTAGATCAGTTGTGATTGTGACCAGTGATAAATGTTATGACAACAAGGAATGGCATTGGGGATATCGTGAGAATGACCCAATGGGAGGATTTGATCCATATAGCAGCAGTAAGGGTTGCGCTGAACTTGTCGTAGATTCCTATCGCAATTCATTTTTTAACTCTGAAAAATACCATGAGCATGTTGTTGCCATTGCAACTGCAAGAGCAGGCAATGTGATTGGCGGTGGAGATTGGGCTGATGATAGGTTGATTCCTGATGTGGTTCATGCATTCACAAAACAGAAACCTGTGCAATTAAGAAACCCTGCTTCTATCCGTCCATGGCAACATGTATTAGAACCATTAAGTGCATATATGTTGTTAGCACAAAGATTATTTGTGGATGGTAAGTCTTATGCTGAAGCTTGGAATTTTGGCCCAAATGAGACCGACACAAAAAGCACTGGTTGGCTGGTTGAACGTTTAGCAGCTCATTGGGGGCAGGATGTCACTTATTTGGTTCAAAACAATCCAGATGCGCAGCATGAAGCTACATACCTCAGATTAGAGTGTTCTAAGGCACATAGCAAACTTGGTTGGTATCCAGTCTGGAATATTGAAGATGCTGTTATTCATGTCGTGAGTTGGTATCAAGCTTACCAACGTGATGAAGACATGAAAGCCTACACACTCAATCAAATTATGCAATATCAAATGCATAGGGGCGATCGATGGACAGCAGCGTGATTAATATTGAAGCAATCGCAAAAGCTAGCAGGCATGTTAAGTCTCCGCATGATAAGCACCCAGTAAAAAGCTTAGAGATTAGAAGGAAGATATCTGCATTGGTTGCTGAGTTTGCAGCCCTACAATATGAAGAGCAGGTTTTTGAGGCTAACAATCATGTCATACCACCTTCAGGCAAGGTAATTGATGGCGATGAGCTTGATCATATGGTGCAAGCGTCACTGGACGGTTGGTTAACGACAGGTCGCTTTAATGCAGCATTTGAAAGCCGCTTATCACAATATTTGGGTATAAAGCATGTGTTAACGACCAACTCTGGATCGTCTGCGAATCTGTTGGCTTTTATGGCGCTAACTTCACCTAGGCTTGGTAAGCGTGCTATTCAGCCTGGAGATGAGGTCATTACGGTTGCTGCTGGGTTTCCGACTACTGTTAATCCAATTCTGCAATATGGAGCAGTTCCTGTATTCGTTGATATTGATTTAGCGACCCATAATATTGATGCTACCAAGATTGAGGCAGCGATTAGTCCTAAAACCAAAGCGATTATGTTAGCGCATTCACTAGGTAATCCATTTGATTTAAACACAATCAAAGCAATTTGTGAGCAACATCAATTATGGTTGGTTGAAGACTGTTGTGATGCATTGGGCGCTACATTTAATGATCAGCTAGTCGGTACTTTTGGCGATATTGCAACGTTAAGCTTCTATCCTGCACATCATATCACCATGGGTGAGGGTGGTGCCGTATTGACTAATAACTCAAAGCTTAAGTCTATAGCTGAATCTTTTAGAGATTGGGGTCGCGATTGTTACTGCTCGCCAGGTAAAGACAACACATGTGGTAAACGCTTCTGCCAACAACTAGGTGATTTGCCTAAGGGTTATGATCATAAGTACACCTATTCTCATTTAGGATACAACTTAAAAATTACCGATATGCAAGCTGCCTGTGCATTGGCGCAGATGGATAAACTAGACCAGTTTATTGCAGCTAGAAGGGCGAATTTTGCTTACCTGAAAATGAAATTGCAATCTTGCGCAGAATATATTCTTTTACCTGAAGCAACAGAAAATAGTGATCCGTCATGGTTTGGCTTTTTGATGACACTCAAGCCAGAAGCGCAGACAAATCGCGTGGATATGATTAACTACTTAGACCAACATAAAATCGGCACACGCTTGTTTTTTGCTGGAAACCTTACCAAACAACCTTACATGACAGGAAGGCATTACAGAGTCAGTGGTGATTTAAGTAATACTGATAATGCAATGCTTAATAGCTTCTGGGTTGGTATCTATCCTGGTATCAGTTTAGCGATGCTGGATTTTATCGCTGAAAAAATACAGTTGTTTTTCGGGGTTGGTTTTGATGAATAATACAGATGAAAAAAGAATGATGAATAAAATTCCTGCACCGTTATTTATATTAGAAATGGCCAATAATCATATGGGTGACGTCAAGCATGGCATTAAGCTTATTCGCGCATTTGGTGAAGTTTGTCGCAAGTACCCTTTTCAGTTTGCATTTAAATTGCAATATCGTGATTTAGATACCTTTATTCATCCTGATATGCAAGGTCGCGACGATATTAAATACATCAAGCGATTTTCAGAAACTCGCTTGGCTAAAGAAGACTTCGAGACGCTGATTGCAGAGATGAAATCAGAAGGTTTTTTGACCATGGCAACACCTTTTGATGAAGCCTCAGTTGCTTTAATCGAATCGCAAGAACTGGATATGATTAAAGTGGCAAGCTGTTCATTTGGCGATTGGCCACTGTTGGAGCGCATTATAGAAACGTCGCAACCAATTATCGCATCAACTGCTGGTGCCTCTTTGGATACGATTGATAGCGTAGTCAGTTTTTTTGCCCATCGTCAAAAAGAGTTTGCTATTTTGCATTGTGTGGGAGAGTACCCAACGCCTGATGAGCATATGAACTTGTCTCAG
>JBFIGM010000140.1:0-5876 GCA_041602315.1 Methylophilaceae bacterium
ACAGACATATAGTGTGGTTGTTAATGAGGTGCCAGTTAAAGAAATTCTATTTGCGCTTGCACGCGAAAGTAAGATTAACGTTGATATAGACCCTGCAATACAAGGACGTGCCACTCTCAATGCTGTTGATCAAACACTGCCAGCTATTTTGGAGCGATTATCTCGACAAGTTGATCTGACCTATAGAATGGAAGGCAATGTATTAGTTGTTTCGCCAGATCAACCAGTCCTAAGAACTTACAAAATTGATTATGTGAATATGAACCGCGATACCGAGGGTTTTATTGGTTCGGCAACGGAGATAGCAAATACTGGGCGAGCAGCATCAACGACTGGGACTAGCTCAGGTAGCTCTGGAAATGTGAATAATAGCTCACGTACCTCAGTAGTAAGTAATACTGAAAACCACTTGTGGGAGTCATTAGTCCAAAATATCAAAGATTTGCTTGCTGAAACAGATAAAGAAATTATCGTGTCACGCTACGGAACAGTGGCTGAGAGCAATGCTGTACAAGAAAATGCTGAGAATAGTACTACCGATAGCCAGCAAAATACACAGCAGCAACTTGATGAACAAAGAACGGAGTTTAAAACATTATTAGCAGCAAATGTGATTGCAAACCCAGAAACGGGTGTGATTAGCGTGCGTGCGACGAATAGACAACATCAAAAGGTACAAGAATTTATTGATGAGGTGATGGGCAGCGCTAAAAAACAGGTGTTAGTCGAGGCAACAATAGTTGAGGTTACACTTAACGATGGTTATCAAGCTGGTATAGATTGGAGTCGTTTAGGAAATTCGCCAACGAGTAGTGGATTTACTTTTAGTCAAGAATTAAAACCAAGTAATACACTTAATCCAGAATTCAACAATAATTTTACGCCTGGTAATATTAATACTCGTGCGACAAGTGACAATGGTGGTATCGTTGTTGGTTATTTTAACCCTTTAAGCTCTCTAGGTAACATTGCTGCATCAATCAATTTACTAAAGCAATTTGGTGACACGAAAGTACTGTCTAGTCCTAAGCTTATGGTTTTGAATAACCAAACGGCAGTGTTAAAGGTCGTGGATAATCTAGTGTATTTTACAGTCGAAGCACAGCAGTCAACTGTTGGCGGGACGGTCGGAGGCGTGTTGTCTACAATTACGACAACGCCTAATACTGTAGCTGTTGGTGTAGTGATGAGTGTTACACCGCAAATTGACAGTACTGGGGATGTAAATATTAACGTAAGGCCAACCGTTTCAAGTGTCATTGATTTTAGGAACGATCCTAATCCGAACTTAACTACACCAAGCCAAATTCCAGTAATACGTGTTCGTGAGATGGAGTCAATCCTCAGAATAAGAAGCGGCAATACAGCGGTGCTAGGTGGGTTGATGCAAGATGAAATTCAACGGAACACACAAGCTGTGCCGGGGTTATCTGATGTACCAGGAGTAGGAAATGTCTTTAAAGGCAGAAACAACTCTAACAGCAAAACTGAGCTTGTAGTTTTCTTGCGGCCTACAGTCATTTCGAATGCAAGCTTAGAAAGTGATGAATTAAGTTCTTACAAAAAGTATTTGCCAGCACAGCAGCTACAAAAAACGCTGGAAGAAGCAAATTAATTGATAGGTCACGCAGACCATGAGTTTATTGATTAAAGCACTAGATAAAGCACAAACGCAAAAAGCGCAAGGGAAAGATAGTGCACGCAGCAGCGATGGAAAACAATCGGATAAACTGACTGCAACTGCTGAAAAAACCACTTCAGCTTCGGCAGATAAAACAATTATGGCGGATGATTTGTCGCTAAGCCCTGTTAACGAATCATTAACAACTGACTCGCGAATAGAGAATGAGGCTGACGATACGCCAGCAGCTTTAAAAGGCTCTGCCGCGGATTTGGCGCAAAAAGATCCGCATCGCTCGGGAATTAACCCTAGCCCTCATTTATCAATAGAACCAGCAGTAAAATCTAGCCGAGCACAGGCAGCTAATCTGTTTACAGCTAAACAAGCTGAACACTCTGGTCAAACCGCTAAAATAGCGGTGATTGTTGCTTTACTTACTATAGCATTGTTGGCTGGTTTTGCTTATTGGTATCAATTTGTATTTACTCAGCCCGCCATTGTTATCCCACCAAGACCATCAATGTCAAATTCAATGCCACAGGCTGTGCCAGACACCGAAATTGAGGATGCAATAGAGGCGCCAGTTGTACAAGGTTTGACTGAATCAGAAGTGATTAATAAAACAGAAGATTTCAATTTAACAGAATTATCAGAGACAAATGCTGATACGCCTCTGGCTACTGATATTGCAGAAGAAAAATCAGTTTTTGATCAATCATCTAAGCAGCCTTCGGCGGTAAAGGAATCATTAACACCCAATGAGCAGGTTGTGACGGCTACACGTGCAATTGAGACGCTAATCGATGACGACACAACATCAGAAAATACGTCAATAGAGATAACAAAAGCAAAAACTGAGTCTGGCATCAACGAAGTATTGATGCGCGCTTATGCAGCTTATAACCTTGGTAATGATGATCAGGCGCAAACTGATTATAAATTGGTGTTGAAGCAATATGGTGCAAATGTGGATGCAATGCTTGGATTAGGAGCGATTGCATCTCGTCAGGGTCGCCTAGCAGATGCAGATGGATGGTATCGGAAAGTGTTAGAGCTTGAGCCCAGAAATGAAGTGGCAAAAAGCGGAATGCTGAGCATTCAACAAGCTGCAAGACCGCAAGCGCAAGTGAACGAGAGTCAGATTAAGTCGTTGCTTGCCGCTTCACCTACTAATGCAAACCTACATGCAACACTCGGCGATTTGTATGCTGGTCAGGGTAATTGGTCAGCAGCCCAGCAAGCTTATTTTGAAGCTTATCGTTTCAATCCGACGGCAGAAAATGCATTTAATTTAGGTATTAGCTTGGATCAACTCGGGAAGCCAACAATTGCTTTACCCTACTATCAAGAAGCGTTGCAAAAAGTAGATGAATCCAGCTTGATTGATACAGCGGCGCTTGAGGCAAGAATATCCTCCATTCAATAATAACTAACAAAAACAATGATGACAGAATAGAAAAATGGCAGAACCAAGACGTAAATTACGCTTAGGCGAACTGATGGTACAACAAGGGCTAATTAGTCAGGATCAGTTGCGCATAGCGTTAATAGAGCAAGAGCAAAATGATATTCCACTTGGCAGACAATTAGTACGCCTTGGTTTTGTATCAGAAACCATGGTGCGCGATTTGGTTGCGCATACTATTGGTCAGGAAAGTATCGATTTGACTACAGTAGTCGCAGATGGCGATGCGCTAAAAATGGTGCCAGAAGACTTCTCGCGTCGTTACCACCTATTACCCGTGGCCTACGAAGAATCGACAAAAACGATGATAGTCGCCATGGCTGATATGTTCAATGTGGTGGCATTGGATCAGTTGCGCGCAATGCTTGGCGGACAAATTCAACTTAAGCCTGTATTAGCAGCAGAAGCGCAATTAGAAGAGTATATCGATCAATTTTATGATTATGAGTTGTCGGTAGATGGCATCTTGCGTGAAATTGAAACGGGTGAAATTGATTATCAAAGTCTGCAAACAGAAGGTGATGAATACACACAACCAGTAGTACGCCTAGTCGGTGCATTGCTGATGGATGCGGTTAAGAAAGGTGCTTCGGATATCCACTTTGAACCAGAGTTTGCCTTTTTGCGGATTCGTTATCGGATTGACGGCGTGTTGCAACAAGTAAGAAGTTTGCATAAAAGTTATTGGCCCGGTGTTTCAGTAAGGCTTAAAGTTGTTAGCGGGATGGATATAGCAGAAACACGGTCTGCCCAAGATGGTCGGTTAAATATGAATTTGTGCGGACGACCTATTGATTTTAGGGTGTCTACACATCCTACTATTCACGGCGAAAACATTGTACTGCGTGTTCTTGATCGAGAAAAATCAATCATTCCATTGGAGCGAATGGGGCTTAGAAGCTCGACTCTAGAAGAGCTTAAGTTGATGATGACAAGACCTGAAGGTATTTTAGTCGTGACAGGTCCTACTGGTAGCGGTAAGACCACGACTTTATATTCATTGTTATCTCATAAGAATACTGAAGCCGTGAATATCATGACACTGGAAGATCCTGTTGAGTATCCCGTGTCTCTCATGCGACAGACCTCTGTTTCAGAAGTGAACAAAGTTGATTTCGCCAATGGCATCCGCTCTATCATGCGGCAAGACCCAGATATTATTTTAGTGGGTGAGGTGCGTGATGAGGATACGGCAACGATGGCCTTCCGTGCTGCAATGACAGGTCATCAAGTGTTTACCACCTTGCATACAAACTCTGCTTTAGGTGCATTTCCTAGGTTGTCTGATATTGGGATTTCTTCGGACATTATGTCTGGGAATATTATTGGTGTGATTGCACAGCGTTTGGTGCGCGTGCTTTGTCCACACTGTAAAGAAACCGCAAAACCCACACCAGAAGAGCGCCGTATTTTAGGCCTAAAACGAACTGAAATGCCTGAAATTTTTAAAGCAAAAGGGTGTAAAAAATGTAATTTAACTGGCTATAGAGGGCGTATGGCAATTGTTGAGTTATTACGTATTGATGCAGAGATGGATGCATTAATCGCCAGAAAAGCACATCTAGATGAATTGAAAACGATCGCAGTTAATAAAGGTTTTACAACCTTAGCTGAAGATGGTATCCGAAGAATTTTGGAGGGTTACACTAGTCTTGAAGAGGTAATGCGTGTGATTGATTTGACCTCACGTATTAATAAATAGAGGTACTTAAGCATTGGCAACCTATGATTACAGAGCGATTGATCAATCTGGGCTAAATGCAAAAGGCCAAATAGATGCGCTAAATGAAGCTGATCTAGAAATACGCCTGGAGCGTATGGGTCTGGATTTAATTACGTTTAAAGAGACGGATAAAGCCAAAAGCCCGCTAGCCAAAAACAAGGTTAGCAATCGAGATTTGGTCATGTTTTGCTTCCAATTGGAACAATTAACAACCGCTGGTGTGCCAATTTTGGAAGGTTTGAGTGATCTACAGGAAAGTACATCAAATCTTTATTTTCAGAAGGTGTTAGGCGCCATATCCTCTGAGGTTGAGGGAGGTAAAATGCTGTCTGAAGCATTATCGTCCCATCCTGATGTATTTAATGAAGTGTTTGTTAATCTGGTTAGTGCAGGTGAACAAACAGGGCAATTATCAACGGTTTTTGATAATTTGAGCAATACACTAAAGTGGCAAGATGAGCTGTTTGCGCAAACAAAGCGCCTGTTGGCCTATCCATTGTTTGTGTTTATCGTCGTGATGGCAGCTGTTGCTTTTTTGATGATTTATCTTGTACCTGAGATGGTTAAGTTTATTGGTAGCTTAGGGCAAGAATTGCCGCTGAATACAAAGATATTAATTGCTGTCTCAAATGCTTTTGTTGGTTATTGGTGGTTGTTCATAACAGTTCCAATTGTTGCTTTTATTGCATTAACTGCCTGGATAAAAAGTAGCGCAGATGCACGATATAAGTTTGATTATTTCAAACTTAAATTGCCGATAACGGGCGATATTTTGAACAAAATTATTATGGCAAGGTTTGCGCGCTATTTTGCGTTAATGTATCAAACTGGTATTCCTGTTTTACAGGCAATTAAAACATGTGAAAGAATCGTTGGTAACAAAGTGATTGCGGATGCTTTAAATCGCGCTCACGCACAAATTAACGCCGGGGACAGTATGAGTCAAAGCTTTCGTAATGCGGGGCTTTTCCCACCACTTGTAGTAAGAATGATTAAAGTAGGTGAGAATTCTGGTGCGCTGGATAAATCATTGCTTAATATCAGTTATTTTTACGACAGGGATGTTA
>JBFIGM010000141.1:0-5832 GCA_041602315.1 Methylophilaceae bacterium
ACAACAACTTGGCGAAGAAGCTAAAGAAAAGTTGCACCCAGCCCGATTAGGTGCAGGAGCACTTTCTTCGTTAGCGGCCGTGCTGGAGTTGACTGGTAATGCATTGAACTCTTTGAGCAGAAAAACAAAAAAAGCGCTTACCTACAAAACCGGTGAGATGACATCCGCTGGCACTTTAACTTGCCAAGCGTGCGGACAGAAAGTGCAGCTCAAGCAAACAGGACATGTTCCTCCTTGTCCAAAATGCAATGACACCCTTTTTAATAAAAGCTATTGATTAATAAGAGTTACTTTGTCGCAGAGCGAGTGTAAGTTTCGAAACTATTCATTCTTCCAAACACAGCATTTCAGAGGTACCATGAGAAATAGTAAGGTCTTTCAATTTAATGGTTAGTTTTATAAACGCTTTATGCGTTATCAAGGGAAATATCGAATTGGAAAAATGAACAACTTGATGCTCTGATCTTTCTTGTCTTTCCAGTTTTTCCTTTCTTATAATATTTAAAAGGTGAAATTTAATGGCTGAAGCAGGCTTTCGTGTTGATCAAGATAAGCATGGTAGGCAGCATATCCAGCTTATTGGTCAATGGTCATTACGCGTTCCCTCAAATAATTTTGCAAAACTTAAGAAATCGTTAGACCCCTTCTTTAAGGATACTCTCACATATTGGGATTTGTGCGAAGTTGAACAGTTGGACGCTGCTGGTGCATCAACGCTTTTATCAGGTTGGGGCGGCAAGCTCGGAAAAAATGTTTCACTCAAACCAGAGCATGCAAAACTTTTAAATGAGCTAAGTAGTTTAGAGAGACCACCAGTCAAAAGCGTCGAGGTTGATTTCCTTGCGCCTTTTCATAATCTTGGCAAGTCAGTATTCTACATTTGGCATCACTTTACCGACTTTACAGATTTGCTTTTTTCACTTTCAATTGAAATTTTATATTTATTTCGTAGGCCAAAAGATTTTCCTTGGCGTGAATTCAGTGCTAACGTCTATAAGAGTGGTGTCAATGCGCTACCAGTAACAGCGTTGCTTGGTTTTATGATTGGTGTAGTCATGGGATATCTAATGGCTAAGCAATTGCATACATTTGGCGCAGATGTGTATATTGTTAATATTTTGGGTCTCAGTATTATTCGTGAACTCGGCCCGGTACTAATGGCAATATTAGTAGCAGGTAGATCCGGTTCTGCAATGACAGCTCAAATTGGCGTGATGCGAGTTACTGATGAGATTGACGCGTTAACCACAATGGGTATTTCGCGTACCTTAAGGGTTGTGCTGCCTAAAGTATTGGGATTGACATTTGTTGCACCTTTGCTTGTTTTGTGGACATCTGGTTGGACACTGTTAGGTGGGGCATTTGCATCGAATTTAGAACTAGGTATCAGCTATCGTTTCTTTTTTGAGTTTTTACCATTTGTTGTGCAGCCAATTAACCTAACAATGAGCTTAATTAAAGGTGTAATGTTTGGTTTTGTTGTGGCAATTGTCGCTTGTCACTTCGGGTTGCGCATAAGACCAAATACCGAAAGTTTGAGTAGTAGTACAACAAGTTCTGTCGTTACAGCAATTTCCGGAGTTATTTTAGTTAATGCCATATTTGCAATTTTAACTCGTGGTGTTGGGGTATGAATCAAGAAACTCAAGATCAGGAAGTTATCTGTGATTTACAAAATATCTACACACAGTTTGGCGACAACATTATTCACCAGAATCTCAACTTACAACTAAGAAGAGGTGACATTCTCTCACTGGTTGGTAGGTCAGGTTGTGGGAAAACAACATTACTACGTCATATTATCGGGCTCACAAATCCTAAAAGTGGTCGCGTATTAGTGTTTGGTCAAAATTTACAAATAATAGAACGGAATGCTAAGCGGCAGTTAATGAGTCGCTTTGGCGTGCTGTTCCAGCAGGGAGCCTTGTTTTCTGCACTTTCTGTTTTTGACAATATAGCCTTTCCATTAAGGGAGTTAAAACAATTTGATGAATCCATCATTTACCAGTTAGTCATGCACAAGCTGGCATTAGTTGAGTTAGACCCTCATCATGCTGATTTACTTCCTGCCGAAATTTCTGGTGGTATGGTAAAACGAGTAGGATTGGCGCGTGCACTTGCATTAGAGCCTGAGTTGTTAGTATTAGATGAGCCAACTGCAGGATTAGATCCTGACCGCAGCCATAATTTCATTGAATTGGTAAAGCAATTAAAAAAATCATTAGGTTTAACGGTGATTTTTGTCACACATGACATGGATACGCTAGTCTCTCTTGCTGAGCGGGTAGTTGTGTTAGAAGAAAAACATGTCATTGCTGACTGTTCTTTATACGAGCTTTCTAAAGTTGATCACCCATTTGTAATCAACT
The DNA here is from genome assembly GCA_041602315.1 of Methylophilaceae bacterium. GTDB lineage: Bacteria > Pseudomonadota > Gammaproteobacteria > Burkholderiales > Methylophilaceae. The sequence continues at coordinate 2,370 of JBFIGM010000141.1, forward strand.
TTTTCCAAAGTATCCGAGATAGACTTGAAAGACTATAATTGAACTATGGAAAATAGAGCTTATGCGATTGCTGTTGGTATCTTCACCATGATACTTGGTCTTGGTATGCTGCTAACATATTGGTGGATGAGTGGTTCTAAAGAAGTTCGTACAACGTACACAATAAACTCCCAACTACCTATAACGGGGCTAAGTCCAGAAGCAACTGTTAAATTTCGTGGTGTTAATGTTGGCAAAGTAACCGAAATTTCACTAGACACAAAATCGCAAACCACTATTTTAATTAAAATAGAAGTAATAGATACGTTGAGGCTCAGTACAGAGGCATATGCTGAATTACGTCGCCAAGGTCTCACAGGTATTGCTTATTTAGACTTGAACGATGAAAGTCAGAATGCCCCTATATTACTACCAGAAGGTATTATTTCAATTCGTCCAACACTTGCCGACAACTTGATGGCCAAAGGTCCAGAACTTATTTCACAATTTGAAGTTCTTTTGCAAAGTAGTAGCCAGCTTGCATCTTCTGCAGATCATTTGTTATCGAATATTGATATAGAAAAATTAAATAATACGATTGCGAGCTTTGAAGAAGTATCAGAAAAAACAATACCCGCAATCAACTCAGCAACTGAAATGTTAAACAATGCCAATAAAATGATATCTCAAGAAAATCAAGAGCAATTCATCAAAACATTAGAAAGTGTGCAGCAGGCTTTTGATGCAACAAAACCGTTGATTGATGAGTTAAGCCTAACCAATAAAAAGTTTGAGCGAACAGCAACTCAAATTGAGATGAGTACTAATCAGGTTGCTAATATGCTTATTGCTGAAACTTTGCCACAAATACATGCTGTAACACAAAATATGAATCAAAGCTTTGTACATTTCAATCAGTTAATCAATGCTTTGGAAGATAACCCGCAAAGCATTATTTTTGGAAAACCAACTGACTCACCAGGACCAGGTGAAGAGGGGTTTACTTCTAAGCCATGAAAACCAGTAGATTTAAACTAGTTTTATCAGTAATCACCAGCTTAATTACACTTAATTTGGTTGCCTGTATTAGCACAAATAAAACTAAACAAAACTTGGTAATTTATGATTTTGGCTTACCGGTTTTTAGTGAACATAATCAGCGATCTACGTCAAAAATTATTATAGATAAACCAACTGCAGCTGACGCTTTTAATCATAATAAAATAAGGTATCGACTAATGTACCAAAATCCATCACGTGTATTTTTTTATGTTGAAAGTCGTTGGGTAACAACTCCAGTAGAACTGCTATCGAGTAAAATAAGTCAAACGGTTAATCTTGCAAAAGTATCACCAAACTGCAGTTTGAAACTAAAAATAGAAGTTTTTGATCATGTTTTTCAAACAATTACAGATAGTGAAGCTGTAGTTCAACTTAGTGCAACAATTATTGAGAGGAATACTCAAAAAGCAATTGCAACCCAACTTTTTACTGAAAAAGTGACGTCAATATCCCCAAATGCGCAAGGCGGAACAGCTGCACTTCGTGATGCGAGTGAAATAGCACTTCAAAAGAGTATTGAATGGGGAAGTTTAGTCTCTGAGGGTAGCGAGGTATGCAAATAATTATTAACTCTTCATGGGAAGCATAGAAAAACGAAGCTTATGGTAATCACCCGCTCTGCTAGACATATAATAATGCCTAAACAAAAACGGAGAATTAGTAATGAGAGACATTTCATTCAAGCAACAACAAAGCCCACATTTAGGCGTGCTTGAATTAATTGGTGGCCCCAAACTGCAATTGAACCAGTGACATGTGGATTTCCTGCTAATAAGGGCAGGTGTTTTTTCCTATCGCTGCATAGAACCCACACCAGTTGAATAACGCCTCAAAAAGAGCAAACCCTGAGAAGAATAAGAGCCATGGACTCCAAGAAGTAGTTATTGCCAAGATGAGTATTCCAACCCAGATAGTAAGCCGAATTATGCGGTCATAATTACTAATATTGTTGTTTAGTCCTCTTGCAGTTCCTTTTGCAAATGTTTTTAGAATATATCTGTACAAAAGTCCAAATACAAAAGCTAGGATATACATAGTTAAAATATAACCCCAGCCAAATGGCGACTTAACAAAGCTAAGAGAGGATTCGTTAAAGAAATTACGTTTGAGATCAGGGATAACCCTCAGCGCATTGATGATTTCGTTTCCGTTAAACGCTTCGGTTTGTCCAATAGCCAAAGCATACTTGCTGTCGTTGTTGCTACTTGAAACTATGATGGTATATTTACCAGCGTCTACCCATTCTTTATATTCATCACTCTTCCAGTAGGTGCTTTGACCAAAAAACTCAAACATTTTTTTCCAGTCTGCACTCTTACCACCAAGAACTTGAATAGAGTCACCGTTTTTGTAAATTTCTGCTGAGACATCTTTTTTAGAGTCTTCGGAGAATGGCATAAGAATTCCAACATATAGATCAAAAGCTTCTTGTGCGTTAATAGTGTAAGTGTGGTACTCACCAGAAAGTTTGCCGTAATAGGCTTTAGAAACATCAGGATTAGGAACAACAGTTGCGTTACTCTCTACAATCCTTGGTTGATGTGCAAAGGATGCAATAGCGTGAACCAATAGGGCAAATAAAGAAATTAAGAGTAATTTTGATTTCATAGCAATTACATTAAAGAAAAATAATAATGATGAATTGAGTATGGCATACCTTCCCTAACCTTTTTAATAATTTAAATAAACTTTATATATCAATGAATAGGTGAAAGCGCTTATTGATGACCGAGTCTGTTGGAATTATGATTGGGTTGAGATTAAAAGTTAATTTTAAAAAAGGATAAATTATGTCGAACGAGGGTTACCACGAACCAATTAATGAGTTATCAGATGAAACTAAGGATATGCACAGAGCGATCACCTCATTAATGGAAGAGCTTGAAGCGGTTGATTGGTATAACCAAAGAGTTGATGCATGTAAAGATAATGAATTGAAAGCAATTCTTGCACATAACAGAGACGAAGAAAAAGAACATGCTGCTATGGTGCTTGAATGGATTAGAAGAAAAGACTCAAGATTTGATAAAGAGCTTAACGATTACCTTTTTACAGAAAAGCCAATTGCTCACACATAACAAAAAAGGGAGCCTAAGCTCCCTTATGTATTATTTGTTGCTAGATTACTTGTTCATAACGTACATAGTAACTTCAAAGCCAAAACGCATTTCAGTTGCTGCTGGTGTTGTCCACATAATAAATTCCTTTAAATATTTACGATTATAGAAATCTCTAACTCTTAATTAGAATATTACGCTACTACAAAAATTAGTATCTATTGTTCATCATTAACAATGGCTCAGTAAAATCATTATCCACTATTCATGTTGAAATGTAATATGAAAAAAGCCCACATCGCTGTGAGCCTTATTCTATTTGGTGGCCCGAACTGGAATTGAACCAGTGACACGCGGATTTTCAA
>JBFIGM010000142.1:0-5817 GCA_041602315.1 Methylophilaceae bacterium
CGATGAGCGTTTTGAGTACCTCGATTATTTTTGGCGCAGATGGCAAGCCCGTGAAAGTTTCAAAGCCGCCTATGCAGATGGTAATAGCGGCTAAACAGTCAGCACAATCTTCCCAATTTGCTAGTTGGATTCCATATAGCATTGTGCTTCGACAATCTGCGCAAGTGGAAAGGTTTTGACCACCAGCGGTTACAGTTTGCCTTCAGCCAAACCTTGTACAATGAAGGCTTTGGCGCTTGCTATGCGTTCAGGATGAGTGCTGATTTCAAACAGGGTATACCCGCGTGGTTATACTAAAGTATTTAATTAGTTGTAAATTCAGATAATCTGCTAATGTCCGCTTAGGGCCCACAACGGAAGTTGACTAGCCGAATCTGACAGTCCGCTTTGTCACCAATCAAGACATTTAAGTATATTTAAATAAGATTTACAGCAACTCGCTTCATCTCATCATTAACATCGATATACATCTGTGTTGTTGCAATACTGCTATGCCCAGCTAGCGACTGCAAAACTCGCACACCTATACCTTTATTCGCTAAATTGGTGATAAAGGTTCTTCGACCACTGTGACTTGATGCCCCAGTAACGCCAGAACGTTCGTAAAGCTTTTTAAACTCTTGGCTTAAGCTATTAGCACTAAAACCATTTCGTGACTTCTGACATTAAGCAATGTGATGCTTAGCATATGGTATATGCATCGAAGATGCTATGGAAATATTCAGACTAAATGACTTTTCCAGATAGTTTTCAGAGGCATCGAAATAAAGTGAGTCATTAATGGTAACTTGTCGATTGGGGGGAAGTAAACTTAGCATTGATAGTAATCATATTTCATAAAGATATATCTAAGTTATTTTCCTAGTTCAAACGCGATAGACTCTAATTAATGTCATTAATATGGCTTATGCGTCTATTAATCATCAAATATTTAGCACTTAATAAAGTTTATTTTCGATAAGGTGATGATTTATCTTAATTAATTAGTGCGCTAATTAATGGCTCAATAATTGCTTGTGTATATATTAATATTTTTATAGCAATTCTAATTAATAATGAGCCTTAACAGAAAAAATTTATTAAATATTTCAAAATTCACACAAAAGGCAAAAAAGTACATTGGAAAGGTGAAATCGACTGAGATTCTCAACAACAAAAGTTATGCTAATGATGTTTTAATTAATGCAGTTTTATCTGGTGATGATGAACTGGTTGAGTTATCAAAGTTAATGTTTAAAGAGGTTAATGTTGATGTAAATTTAATATGCTCAGTTGAAAGTTACATCAATAACTTATTGACCAAAGGTGCATCATCTGAACACCTTCATAAAAGCAAATATTTTATAGTTAAACTCACTAAACATCTAATAGGAATTGATATAAGCGGTGCCTCATACCGAAACGCGGTTGATCAACTACTGAAATTAATTGACTTAAAGAATAGAACTTACTGTATCCAACTTGCTAGAGAATTTTATCCTATTTGGAGAAATGCATATAAGCTAACAAATGAAGATACTATAAAAACCGAAAATACTAACCTTCAAGAGCTTATAGAACTTTGGGACAGAATTGAAACAGAGACGTTCACTGACTTTGAAGAATGGCCATTAAATGTTTATATTAATTCAATGAGACAAATTAATGTACCTGAAAAAGAGATAAAAATTAGAAGCAGGATAGCTAAATTAATAACAATAAAATTGAGGGCTGTTCGAAAAGACATCAAAAAAGACTACCGTAACGCTGTTAATGAACTTGAACCACTATTTTCTAATGAAAATATGAAAGAGTTTTATCATGTTGTCTCAAGAGAGTACTTTAGATTTTGGGTGGGAGAATTTCCAAAAATACCAATTGTTTAATATTTTCTGATAACAAACACCCTTCTCTATTGATTTAACCTTTACTGACAAATTGAATAAATGCATTCCAGCATTGTTGTTTGTGTACTAATTGTTTGTGTACTAATTATTAGTATGGTATAAATACTTTTGATGAAAGCATTACCTCATCAAAACCTTTAGAAGTCTTATTTATACTATTTATAACTATGTTAGGGGGCAGTAATGATCTTATCTAAAATAAATAAATTTCAGCATAATGTTATTGCGTTTGTTGGAATGATTTTTCTATTATTTACGTTTGCAAAAACTACATTAGCTGAAGAGGAGAGCTTATATGAGCGTCTTGGTGGCACATACAATATCGCTCTGACAGTAGACCATCTTGTAGATTTGATTTATGACAACAAAGGCTTGAATGCAAACCCAATGTTAAAAGCAGTGCATGACAGAGAAGAAACTAAGGCTGGGTTCAAAGTTATGCTAACTAACTGGGTAGTGCAAGAAACAGGTGGGCCTAAAATATATCAACCCGATCCATTTGGACGCGGGAAATCAATGAAGGACAGCCACCCCCATCTAAACATTAGTGATCGAGAGTTTGATATTATTAAAACACTATGCTTAGCGACTTTCTATCACTTTAATGTTGGCAACCATGAAATTGACCAATTGATGGATGACTTAGAAAGTTATCGTAAAGTGATCGTAACAAGAAAAGACGAAAAACCATTTACATCAAGACTTAAAAGGGATGGTGTTGAATACCGTACTAAGTAAATAGTTATTACCAGTTCACAATAAAAGGCCAACATATATTGTTGGCCTTTTTTGCTTTATGCAGCTTGTGCCCTTTTAGCGCCAGCTGCCATTGTTTCGGTTAATCGATGTAAAGATTCTCTCAAGCGAATAAACTCTTCATCACAGAGTCCTGTTTGACACTCGACGTTTTGCTGCGCTTTTGCGACCTGATCTTTAAGATTCTTACCAATATCGGTTAGTTTAATTTCAACAATTCGCTCATCTATGCTGCTACGTGAACGCTCAATAAATCCAGCTGATTCTAATCTTTTCAGCATTGGTGTTAGTGTTGCAGAGTTTAATTCTAGTCTTTGTGCTATCGTATTTACATTTGTACCATCTGATTCCCATAGTACAAGCATAACTAAATACTGTGTGTAGGTAAGACCAGTGTTTTCAAGCGCACTTCTATAAGCTCTTGTTAGGGCATGTGAGGCAGCATAAAGCGCAAAGCATAGCTGATGATCTAATTTAAGGTTTTCATATTTATTCATTGGTAATACCGATAAATTTTCAAAAGAGACTAACCTATATTGTTATGTAAGTTAATAGCTAGATTATATTAGGAAGCTTTAAATTCTAGTGAAAATTATGATAACAGTAGATTAATTTAATTACTCTATATAAGATTATGTGCGATATATTAATGTACTATTGAATTGTTATTTAATTATTGTACTAAGTTGTAAATGTGTTTTTTCTAATTATCTAAGTTGGCCGTTGAATGTTATTCCAGCTACGTACGACTTATAAAAGTTATTGAAAAAGAATAAATTTAACAGCAAAGATCCTAATGCTTTTATTTGGTTGTGTTTCGTGAATATTTCTAGTTTTGAGAAGTTCGAGCATGCTGACACATACAATTGTAGAAAATTTTAATTCATAAGTTGAAGAATTAATGTCATCTGAAAAAATTGAACTAACCATATCGCATATTATAAAAGCTCCCCTGTCTGTAATTTGGAAGGCTTGGTTGATTCCAGAGTATTTTGAAAAGTGGTGGATACCTCAACCTATAATGTGCAAAGTAATAAAAATGGATTTAAAAGTGGGGGGTGGCTTTGAGACAGAAATGAGCAAAGATGGAGAAATATATCAGCCTCATTTAAAAGGTTGTTTTCTTGAGGTTGTGCCTCAAGAGCGAATTGTTTTTACGACAGCTCTTATTGAAGATTTGCAACCTGCTGAGTCAAGTTTGGCAATTACGGTAATTATAACAATGCAAGGTACTAGTAGTGGCACTTTATGCACAACACGAGTGAAGCATAAAAATTCAGAAGACATTAGCAAACACTTAAAATTGGGATTTAATGAAACCTGGACAGCGATTCTTGAACAACTTGCAAAATTAGCTGAAAGGATGATGTAAATGTGAATTTTTTATTTCGAAAATCACGTTCCAAAAAACACTTTATAGATAGATTTGCTAAAAAGTCAAAGTTAAATAAATAATGTATGCTTACACTTAACTTTAATGAATTTTCTCTAAATATCGAAAATAAGTAATGAAAAATCGTTATCACGAACATAAGATTTTCTACTTTCTAATAATAACAATAGTGATTATTCAGTTTGCTGGATTTTTAATTCAACTTTTTACCAATCATAATATTGCTAGAAACACTTTAAAAGATGAACTTACATTAGGGTCGAAAATATTTGATCAAATCCTAACTAAACAAGACGCTCAGTTGCACCAAGTTACCGAAGTGCTTGCTAAGGATTACGGTTTTAGAGAAGCAATTGCAACTTCAGATAAAATTACACTAGAGTCTACTCTAGACAATCTTGGCAATAGGGCAAATGCTTCTTTATTGTTATTATTGGATACAACAAACAACATACTGGCTAATGTTTCAAAGGATAATTTATCTAAAAGTGACATTACCAACCTTGTTGCATCACAAAACGAATCTAAAGCCTGGCTACAAATAATAAATCATAAATTATTTCATGTAGTAAATACTCCCGTAAAAGCACCAACTACTATTGCAAACTTAATCATTGGATACGAGTTAGATAATATATTTGTTCATGAAATTCGCAACCAAATTGATATGGATTTCTTTTTTATTTCAGAATTTCACAATGAATGGGACACGTATTCTAGCTCTTTAGCAAATTCAGAAACTACCTTGTTTATCAATTTGTACAGAGAGCAACTAAAACTTAAAAATACTGACATCTTTATTGTAGAAACTAATAAATACTTAATGTACCCAGTTGACATTAAAACACCATATAACAACAGTCATTTAATTAAAGTGGTGCTTGCAAAAGAGCTTGATGTAGCGATGCAACCTTATAAAAAGTCTGAAAATATGATTATTTATTTATTGTTAGCTACTGTGTCGTTTACAGGTCTAGCCATTTATCTTATTAACAAAAAATTAGTTAAACCGTTGAATGAGTTAGCTCATATTGATAAGTTAACAGGCCTTGGTAATAGAGCCTTGTTAGAAATCGATTTTAAAGAGGCCATCTATTATTTTAAGAAATCAGACGTCTCGTTTGTACTTTTAGTGATGGACTTAAATGGCTTTAAAGCAATCAATGATAAATATGGTCATAATGTCGGGGATTATGTTCTTAAAGAAGTTAGTAAAAGGCTTAAAGAAATAACAAGAACAAATGACTCACTAGCTAGGTTGGGCGGAGATGAGTTTGTAGCAATACTACATAACTGCTCGGAAGTTGATGCAGCGAATGTGATTAATAAAATTAAGGCTTCAATCGAAAAACCAATTAATCATAATAAGGATAATCTAATAATAAAGATGAGTATCGGAATGGCAGTAGCGCCTGATGATGGTGATTGTTTGGAGCAGTTATTAAAAGTAGCAGATAGTAGAATGTACTTAAACAAATCAACTATTACAAAAAATCAAAATACTAATATAAAAATATGATTAAAAATTAACTTTCTATAACGAATAATCATCAATGTCCGCTTTTTTCCAAATCATGGCATTTAACCTCATTTATATTAGATTTACTGCTGCACGTTTCATTACATCATTAACATCAATATACATCTGAGTTGTGGCGATACTGCTATGCCCTGCTAGCGATTGCAGCACTCTCACACCAATGCCTTTATTAGCTAAATTGGTGATAAAAGTTCTGCGACCGCTATGACTTGATGCCCCAGTAACGCCAGAACGCTCGTAAA
>JBFIGM010000143.1:0-5667 GCA_041602315.1 Methylophilaceae bacterium
GCGCTCTGATTCATACCGTCTCACTTCTGGTGATAGGGCACCATAAATACTAGCAACTTTGAAGCCCCAGTTTCTAAACCGTGCTGAAAGTGTTAATACATCTTTTCTACTAAAAGTAATAATCGCATCGCCTTTTTGTAATTGATGCTTTAGTCTTACTTTATTGTAGCGTTTGCCACATAAACTTTTTTCTTCAAAAATCAGCGGTGTTTTACGTTCTAGATAGGTAATCGTGTACGACTCCTGTAAAAGCTCTAATGCTTGAGTGCAAAGTGAGGTAACAGCGTTGGATCCGCAAATAAATACTTCTTTGGCAGGCACGCCAATTAATGAAGCGGTCCATGCTGATCCTCGGTCTGGATCCTGTAGCATTTGTATTTCATCTATCACCGCTACTTCCACCGATTTTGTGCTATGCATCATTTCTATCGTTGATGCTGTATGTTGCGCGCCATTCATAAAAATGCGCTCTTCGCCGGTGATTAAGTTACATGGTACTCCCGCTTGTACCAATCTATCTCTTACTTCCATTGCTAATAAGCGTAGTGGTGCAAGATAAACACCGCTTTTAGCGGCGATTAATGCATTTAGTGCATGATAGGTTTTACCAGAGTTCGTTGGACCAAAGTAGAAGTGATGTTGACGCTTTAATTGCCGCGCGAGTTTAAAACGGCTGGCATAGGTTGAAAAAGTTTGATATGAATTAAGCAACTGCTTTTAATACAACAGGTAAGAGATGTTCTGGAATCTTAATCAAACTCAGTGCAGCTGCTCGACCTTTATCCGACATTTTAAGATAGGATTTGCGCAAAATAGTTAAAAACTTTTCTTCAGGATAATCGCTGTATTTTTCGACAAAAGCCTCTAGATCGTGCTCCAAAAAGGCCAAGACAATCACATCTTCAAGCGTTTGTGTATCGGGGTTTGCTCGCAAGTGTTCTTTTTTGAGCAATATAGAAACTTTTTCTATCGTTTCCTCATCATAACCATTGTCTTTTAGTATAGTTGCGGCAGTTTCAGCGTGGTAGCTTTTTAATTTACTGCGCCACTGTAAATAACCCGGTTTTGTCATCGGAAAGTCATTGCGTGGAATAGTCCAGCGTTTGATATGTTGTGCGCGTGTCGCTAATTTAAGTGATTCAGAAGCTTCAGGTGCATAACGTTCAAGCATCTCTGTCATTCTTTGTGCGTAAACCAGTTCTTTTGGTTTTTCTATGCCATCCACAATGACTTTGTTTGGGTCTTGCGCATTGAGTGCATCGAAGTCAGCGATGGTTTTGTTAAAGCGTAATTGGTCTGAAATCATGACAGAAAATGTATTTTTAGTTACCGAGTGCAGTGATTTTAATGGTTTAGCTGATTTGATAAAAGATTAATTGTTGATTTGCATCAAATAATCAACGCTAGCAAAGGCATAATGTAATGGCTATCCATTTGATCTGTTTAGTTATATAGATAGTGACCTTATGATTGATTTTTTTAAAAAGTTACCTAACACGACGCAATATCCTGTTGGCATCGAGTGGCCAATACTCAGAAAAATTCCATTAATTTTTATTGTAGGTACTTTGTTAATTCTGTCTCCTGCCATTATTATTTACATTAACAATACAATCATTACAGCCGCGCAATACAAAACCATTTATGTGTGCTTAGGGGCAATGTTTACGTACTGGTTTTTTGTTGGTGTGCTAGCTATTGGCTGCTTCTTAATTATGATTATGAAGGGGCCAGGCTATGTTGCAGATGCTTATGAGCTGCCAGAGGAAGACAAGCGGCTAGAAGAACATTCTTAGGCATACCTTAACTAGCCAAATATTATTTAACTTCATGTTTATGTTATAGGTTGTGCATACGCACTTTTTTGGTGCAATGTGTGATACTTTATCTACTAGCTTTTAGCGATAACTTTTGTAAGCAGTCTTTTAAATCAATGGCTTAATAATATATTTTTAATTTGGCATGTGCTTTGCTTAATAACTATGGATTTATCGCAAGCAGTTGTGATAAAAGAATTTTAGCCATTTCCTAAAGGCGGGAAGTAAGATGGCAAACTGATTAGAATTTAAAGACAAAGGCGTCTTGAATTGCTGTGCATTAACACAACAATTCAAGACGCCTTTTTTTGTTTCGAAAATTATCAATTATGGGGGGTTGAATGAAATTTAAAAAGTGTCAACAACAATGAATAATGTGTACCACTCATTTTAACTATTGATTTATAAACAACTACTTAGGTAAGGGGAAAATACTATGTCTTATTTAGCACCAGCAGAATTTGTGACCAAAATGGTCGACGCAGGGGAATCGAAAATTTATATGTCTTCTAGAGACACCGTTATTAGAGGTTATATGGCAGGTGCTATTTTGGCATTGGCTGCGGTATTTGCGGTGAGTATCGCCGTCGCAACAGGATCACATTTAATAGGTTCTATTCTATTTCCAGTTGGCTTCTGTATGCTCTATTTAATGGGATTTGATTTATTAACAGGTGTATTTATGTTAACACCATTAGCATGGCTTGATAAACGACCAGGTGTTACTTGGCCGCAAATCTTGCGCAATTGGGGTTTAGTGTTTGTCGGTAATTTCCTCGGTGCATTAACCGTTGCTGTCATGATGTCATTCATTTTTACTTACGGGTACAACACTGATGGTGGTGAAATTGCTACCAAAGTAGCGGGTATTGGTGAAGCAAGAACATTAGGCTATGCAAAATACGGATTAGCCGGCTGGTTTACTATTTTTGTACGTGGCATGTTGTGTAACTGGATGGTGTCTATGGGTGTTGTTGGTGCCATGATTTCTACTAATGTGAGCGGCAAGGTTATTGCGATGTGGATGCCTATCTTCCTGTTCTTTTTCATGGCATTTGAGCACTCAGTGGTTAATATGTTCCTATTTCCATTCAGCATGATTATGGGTGGTGACTTCTCGATTGCAGATTACTTCATATGGAATGAAATTCCTACAGCACTTGGTAATTTGGTAGGCGGTTTGGCATTCACAGGCTTAACACTCTATACAACCCATGTGAAAACAAAACCAAAACGTACACTTTAAATCACCGTTAATTTGAGGGCTTTAACAATCACAACAATTTGAGGCTCTCATTTTGGTAACCGATTTGAATATAATTAAGGAGAAATTGAATGAATAAACAGCAAATGACGGATGCAATCGTCACAGCCAAAGTTGCAAAAGGACTTACTTGGGAAAAAATAGCAGAAGATTTGAAATTATCACCAGTATGGCTTACTTCTGCTTGCTTAGGGATGAATAGTGCAACCAAAGAACAAGCAAATGCGATTGCCGAATACTTGGGCTTGAATGCAGAAATTGCAACAGCATTACAGGCATACCCAACTAAGGAGTGGGATAAAACAGTACCACAAGATCCACTTATTTATCGTTTATACGAAATTATCGGCGTATATGGGCCAACGCTTAAAGAAGTTATCCAAGAAAAATTTGGCGATGGCATTATGAGTGCAATTGATTTTTCAATGGAAGTTGGAAAAGAGGAAAATCCTAAAGGTGACCGTGTGGTCGTTACAATGAATGGTAAGTTTTTACCATATAAATCTTGGTAAATAATCATCATAGTGATAGCGTCTGATTAATTGATCAGGCGCTTTTTTCTATTTCGCGGAATTGTTTAAACAGAGTCGATGACAAAAAAGTTAACTATTGAAATTGTCCAGTTGTCCGATAAAGGGCTTAAAGACATCAATCAAGATTTTTATGCTGCTAGCATTCCAGAAGAGCCATTGTTGAGTGCAAAAGGTGTCACGATTGCGATTGCAGATGGTATCAGTAGCAGTTCTGTCAGTAAGGAAGCAAGTGAAACCGCGGTAAAAGGATTTTTGGCAGACTATGCATGTACCCCAGAGATGTGGTCTGTCAAAACGGCGGCTACGCGTGTTCTTATCGCAATCAATTCATGGCTATATACACAAACATATCATAATCAAGTGAGTCGTTATGACAAAGATAAAGGATATGTTTGTACATTTAGTGCTCTCATATTTAAATCGACGACTGCACATATTTTACATGTTGGTGATACAAGGGTTTATCGTGTACATAAAAGCGCGCTAGAACAACTGACTAAAGACCATCGCGTTTGGCTTTCAGAAGAAAAGAGTTATTTAAGCCGAGGTTTGGGTATTAATGAACATGTAGAGATTGATTACCAAGCTATCAATGTGACCCAAGGTGATATATTTTTACTAGCAACCGACGGTATATATGAATATGCAAGTGAGCGATTTATTACTGATACTATACAAGCAAACCAGAATAATTTGCAGTTAGCTGCACAGCTCATTCTCAATCAAGCATTAACAAACGGCAGCACAGACAATCTAACTCTTCAATTGGCGCGGGTGAATGATTTACCAGAGCAAAATGTAGAAGAGTTATACCAACAACTGACAGAGCTACCATTTCCGCCATATTTAGAGCCAAGAATGGTATTTGATGGTTTTGAAATCATACGCGAGATTCATGTCTCAAGCCGAAGTCATGTTTATTTAGCTATAGATTTAGAAACACAAACACAGGTGGTTTTAAAAACACCTTCTGTTGATTTAAGAGACAATCCAGCTTATCTAGAACGTTTTTTGCTTGAGGAGTGGATTGCCAAGCGCATCAATAGTGCACACGTCATGAAGCCTTGCATTCAACATCGACAACGCCAATATCTCTATGTTGCGATGGAGTATATTGAAGGAAAAACCTTAGCGCAATGGATGCACGATAACCCACAAGCAGAACTGCAAGCCGTCAGGGGTATAGTTGAACAAATTGCTAAAGGTTTAAGAGCCTTTCATCGTTTGGAAATGATACATCAAGACTTGAGACCAGCAAATGTGATGATAGACGATACAGGTACAGTTAAGATTATTGATTTTGGTGCAACACGTGTTGCTGGGTTATCAGAAATTGCATCACCAATTACACAAGATCCTATTTTAGGTACCGCACAATATAGCGCACCAGAATATTTCTTAGGCGAAGAGGGGACAACGCGTTCAGATTTATATTCATTAGGGGTGATTGCCTATGAAATGCTAACGGGTAAGTTACCCTATGGCACAAATGTAGCCAAAATAAAAACGAAGAAAGAGCAAACCCATTTAAGATATGATGCTATCCGCCGCGTACGCAGAGACATCCCCGCTTGGGTGGACGATGCAATCATGAAAGCAGTTCATCCTGAACCAACAAAGCGGTATGAGGCTCTGTCAGAGCTAACATTCGATCTCAAGCAGCCCAATAAGACATTTCTAAAGAAAGTGCGGCCCCCACTTATTGAGCGCGATCCAGTCGCATTTTGGAAAGGGGTTTCTATCATGCTGCTTGTTATTGTGCTTGCGTTGCTCTCACGTCAGTAAGACAAACTTTATCTTAGCTTACTTTATCAAGTGCCTGACTGACATCGGCAATAATATCCTCTATATTCTCGATACCAACAGAGATTCTCACTAAATCTGCACTGACACCTGCTTTTGCAAGCTCTTCTTCATTTAGCTGTCTATGAGTTGTAGAAGCAGGGTGGCAAGCCAATGATTTGGCATCACCTATATTAACCAAACGCAAAATCATTTCTAGTGCGTCAATGAATTGTTCACCTGCTTTAGCGCCACCTTTAATGCCAAAACC
>JBFIGM010000144.1:0-5649 GCA_041602315.1 Methylophilaceae bacterium
AGAAAAGAGTGTTTTCAGTCTTGACATCAATACGAAAGTCGCTAAAATGCTCGCTCTTAACGCGGGAATAGCTCAGCTGGTAGAGCGATACCTTGCCAAGGTATAGGTCGCGAGTTCGAACCTCGTTTCCCGCTCCAAAATTAAGAAACGGGGATTTTAGCAAGTGCTGATGTCCCCGTTTTAGTTTCAAGAATTATCATGGCGCGATAGCAAAGTGGTTATGCAGCGGCCTGCAAAGCCGTAGACGCCGGTTCGATTCCGGCTCGCGCCTCCAACTCTCAATTGTAATGTTAGCCTTCAATGAGCAATTTTCGTATCTGCATTTAATTTACGCTGTTTAATGAAGTTGGTATTACTTTTTTCGAGAATATTTTTCCCTATTTAGTCAAAACGCCGAATAAGTGTGTGTTTTAGGTCTTAATTTCAGAAGTTAGATTTAAAATATAGCGTAATATCTTGTAATTAATGGAATTAATCATTTAAAGTATTACTTTGCACATTAAACTCGAGTATGAATCTAAACGAAGCGAGTAAAACAGTTAGTACGCTAGAAGCATTACGGGGTGATGAAGCAGATAGCTTGTTGAGCTGTTTGCAGATATCTTGCCGCATGCATGGCATTGCAATATCTAAAGATGCACTAGCAGCAGGGTTGCCGCTGAGTAATGGGCGCATGACACCGAGTTTGATTAAACGCGCAGCAGAGAGAGCCAATCTTGTAAGTAGTGTCCTAAAAAAGCCTTTAAAGCAAATTCACAGCGAGTTTACACCTGCAATACTATTACTAAAAGATGAAGAAGCTTGTTTATTCCTAGGGTGGGATGAAGGCAAGACACATGCGCGTATTATTTTTCCTGAGCTTGGTGATGCAGAGGTTTCAGTTCCTTCGAATGAATTGACTGATCGGTTTTCTGGGTACCTTATTGTTACAAAACCCAAATTCATTTTTGATAAGCGCGCACCCGATATAAAAAGCGGACGACATAAACACTGGTTTTGGGGTGTTTTGTCAGAGAATAAGCGCATTTATCGTGACATTATGCTAGCGGCTTTTTTAATCAATATGTTTGCATTAGCTATGCCACTGTTTACGATGAATGTCTATGATCGTATCGTTCCCAACCGTTCCGTGGAAACGCTATGGGTGATGGTGGCAGGCATTGCGTTAATTGTTTTTGCTGATATCGCATTGCGAACGATGCGCGCCTATTTCTTGGATTGGGCTAGTCAGCGGATTGATGTAAAGCTAACCGCAAGTATCATGGAGAAGGTTCTAGGTACACGTCTAGAGTTACGCCCGAGCTCTGCAGGTTCTTTTGCCTCAAATTTAAGAGCCTTTGAAACAGTTCGAGACTTTATTACCTCAGCTACTATCACAACCTTGATAGACATTCCTTTCGCACTAATCTTCATAATCGTAATTGCTTGGATTGCGCCATATATGGTTATTCCGGTCGCTATTGGTGGGACAGTCTTACTGATCTACTCTTTTAGCGTACAAACCAAAATGCAGGAACATTCTGAGGCAATGTTTAGGGCAGGCGCAATCAGGAATGCGACACTCATCGAAAGCCTGGTTGGTTTAGAGACGATTAAAGCACTTGGCATTGAAGGGCGCATGCAGCGCCAATGGGAAAGAAGTGCTTATTACTTAACGCAGGTGAATGCAAAATTAAAGTTACTTTCTGCATCTATTACCAATGGAGCAAATGGTATTTCTCAGCTCGTTAACGTGTCTTTGGTACTACTCGGTGTTTATCTTGTCATAGAGGGTGATTTGACCATGGGTGGATTAATTGCATGTACTATGCTGGCAGGTCGTGCTTTGGCTCCCGTATCGCAATCTGCTGGTTTGATGACTCAGTATCATAATGCTACTACTGCGCTTACCTCTCTAGACGACGTCATGAGCAGGCCTGTTGAGCGCCCAGATGAAACAAGCTTTTTATCTCGTAACGCATTTCAGGGTGACATCGAATTTCGTGAGGTGAGTTTTAATTATCCAGGCACCGAGGTTAGTGCACTCAAAAATGTGTCGTTCAAAATACGCGCTGGCGAACATGTTGTTATTTTGGGCCGTATGGGATCTGGTAAAACAACATTGCAAAAATTGATATTAGGTCTATATCAACCAACAAGCGGTGCTATTTTGATCGATGGAATCGATTCCAGACAAATTGACCCTGCCGAACTTAGACGCAGTATTGGATATGTTCAGCAAGATACCAATCTATTTTATGGATCAATGCGAGAAAATATAGCGATTGCATCACCGCATGCAGATGATGAACAGGTGTTAAACGCAGCCCGTATCGGCGGCATTGCTGATTTTATTAATATGCATCCTAATGGCTTTGATATGTCCATTGGAGAGCGTGGTGAAACGCTTTCTGGCGGGCAGCGTCAGGGTGTTGGTATTGCTAGGGCGATGATTGATAACCCTTCAATTATTCTACTTGATGAGCCAACGAGTGCAATGGATCATTCTGGCGAGGACTTTGTTAAAGCTCGTCTCAAAGAGGCAGCTCTAGGTAAAACGATGATGGTTATTACACACCGTTCTTCATTGTTTGATTTGGTAGATCGAATTATTGTTATTGATAATGGAAAAGTTGTTGCCGATGGTGCTAAAGCACAAGTTATCGAAGCTTTGCGCACTGGGAAAGTAGGTAAGGCGTAATGAGTCAAAAACTGTTCAGTCTTTTAGGTAAGGTGCATCAGTTCTTTTTGGCTAGGACTTGGTTAACTAAGCCAGTACATTATTTACTTGAAAGATGGGCGCCTACATCCACTGCAGAAGATCGTGCATGGGTTGATGATGCAGAGTTTGCAATACTAGAACAAGCACCCTTAAGAGCAAAAAAAATTCTCTATTGGATGGTAATTATTTTGGCCATGCTTATAGCTTGGGCTGGGTTTACAAAAATTGACGAGATTACGCGTGGCGAAGGAAGGGTGATTCCTTCGCAACAAGTACAAATCGTACAGTCTTATGATGGCGGGATAGTTTCAGAATTGTTGGTACATGAAGGTGAAACTGTGACGAAAGGGCAGCCATTGGTCAAAATTGACCAAACGCGAGCAGTATCATCACTACGTGAAAGTCGTTCACAATATTTGTCTTTGCTTGCAAGACAATCAAGACTAAGAGCGCTTGCTTCAGGAAGTGAATACGTTCAGGATGAGGAGATCAAAAAAGAAGCCCCTGAACTATATACACAAGAATATGCACTTTACGCATCAAGTAAGGCAGAGCTTGCATCTCAAGTTGCAATTGCTGCCGAGCAAGTTAAGCAGCGCCAAAGAGAGTTAGCGGAAACTTATGCGAGACTAGAGCAGGCATCAAGAAGTTTGGATCTGACGAATCAAGAACTGGAAGTGACCAGACCTTTAAGAGAAAGTGGTGCGGTTTCTGATGTAGATTTGTTAAGGTTAGAAAGAGATGTTGCAAAACTTCGAGGTGAACGCAATCAAGCGCGTGAACAAGTTGGTCGGGTTAAGTCTGCTATTGCTGAGGCTGAAAGAAAGATTAAAGAGATTGAGTCTGCTTTTCGAAACAAGGTTAGAACAGAGTTATCCGAAACGACAGCTAAGCTTAATGGTTTGATTGAGGCGCAAGTGGCTCTCGATGATAAAGTGCAACAATCCGTCCTTAAATCCCCAGTAAATGGTACTGTCAGTCGCTTGTTTTATAACACTGTTGGCGGTGTGATACAGCCAGGTAAAGAAGTGCTAGAGCTAGTACCCACAGATGACACGCTTGTGCTAGAAACAAAAATACAACCTAGAGACATTGCTTTTGTCAACCTTAACCAAGCTGCTGCTGTAAAGCTGACAGCCTATGACTATACTATATATGGCACAATGGAGGCTAAAGTTATCAGTGTGGCTGCCGATTCTATAGTAGATGAGAAAGGTAATGCTTTTTACATTGTAAAAGTACAAACGTTAAAACCGAGCTTGGGGGAAAATCTCCCTATCATTCCTGGTATGGTGGCACAAGTAGATATTATTACGGGTAAAAAATCAGTGCTTTCTTATTTACTTAAACCTGTATTAAAGGCGAAATCATACGCTTTCACGGAGAGGTAATGCGAGATATATTTTTATGTCCTAATGGCAATATGCTGGATAACTGGAAACAAGCTTTTCCTGCGGCGCTAGTTTCAGCGTCTTTGGTTACGGTTCCGGTGAACGAGCCAGTTGTTTTTTGGGTGCATGCCAATGCAAATAATGTTGGTTGGCTTGAAAATATATTAGTCAGCATTGATAAGAAATTCAAAGCATCTAAAATTATTGTATTGGCAAATACCCCTAATCAATCAGATGCTTTAACCGTGATGCGGCGTGGTGCGGTTGGCTATTGTCATGCGTATAGCGCACCAAGTATGCTCAAAGAGCTTAAGACAGTAATTGTACACGGAGGCATATGGTTGGGGAATGATTTGCTAAAAACATTAATTGGTGCTGCAAAAGAGGTCACGCATACTGCTTCATCGAATGTTGAGAAAGCGTTAGAGCTATTAACTAGTCGTGAAAAACAAGTGGCACTGGAAGCTGCTAAAGGATACAGCAATAAAGAAATTGCACGTTTACTTAATATAACCGAGCGTACAGTTAAGGCTCATGTATCTGCTACGCTAGAAAAACTAGGGGTAAAGGATAGGCTCCAACTTGCATTAGTCCTCAATGAAAAAGATGATAATGCACAAATTATTAATGCTGACGTTAAAGTACTGCATCCGAAGCAGGACATATTACAAGAGTCAGAAAAGAATAGTGTTAAAAAAAAACTTGAACATGTAGCTTAATCGCTACTGTTTAATGGTTCGCAACTAAGCATACACACCTCACATTGTCCTTCAGGACAATATACATCAAGCTAAAAAGTCGATTTAATTACTACTATACGGGTATTTGTTTACCCAAAGACGATTAATTAAGGAAGCATTATGGCAATTCTTGGCACAGTAGTTTCAATTAACGGTGCAGCAGACGCAGTTGGTAAGGTGATTGTAATTTCTGATGGCGGTGCAAAAAGGATCTTACAATTAAACGATGGCGTAAAAACAGGTGACACTATCATTACACCAGAAGGTGTTATTGTCGAGCTAGAGTTAGCGAATGGTAAACCGCTGGCTATTTTTGCTGGCCAAACAGTCAAATTGACTGATGAACTTGCTGATGTTGTGCCAGCTAGTTCTGGAGACAGTGCTATTGACCAAGCAACCATACAGGCTGTCATCACTGCAATCAATGAAGGTCGGGACATCAGTGATGTTTTAGAGGAAACTGCGGCTGGCCTTGATGGTGGCGCTGTAACTGCTTATGGATTTGGCTTTGAAATTTTGCCAAGAATTATAGAAGGGCTTAATCCTTTAGCATTTGATTTTGCAGCTAATCGAACTGGTGAGATTGAGATTCAACCACTTTTCTCTGAAGAGAATGATTTTCTTGCAGCAATTAATGCTGACACAACTTCTACTGGAGGTGGCACTAGTGTTCCACCTGGCGCACCGACGGTCACGATACCTGATACGAATGGTGTTGCTGCAGGCGACATGACGGTGGCGGAGACCGCGGGGGCGACAGCGGGCAGCTTTACCATTACCGCACCGGCTGGGGTACAAAGTATCAGTGTTGGCGGCA
>JBFIGM010000145.1:0-5501 GCA_041602315.1 Methylophilaceae bacterium
CATGGCCAACAAATAGGCACACCGCCTCGGATAGAACGCCCTTGGACATATCGAGCGTGGTCAGACAGCCATAGCACAGGCTCCTTTAGGTGCTTTGGATGAAATTGCATTACATGTGCACCCTGCAATGCTATTTTTGCCTTTGCAAACTCGTTTTCTACCAGAAGATACTGTAGCCCATTTTCATCTTCTGTCATGCTGATGTGCGGATGCCTTTCCACTACCTCTGGCACCAAATTCTGGATTATGCACAAATTTTCTTTTACTGCCCCTGATTTAGACATTTCTCTATTTACTTTCTGCTCAGTCTCTATTTTCTATTTGTTCTACGTTTCGAACAGCACCAAAAGCTGCACTTGTGGACATAGCAGCATAGGCACGTAATGCTAGTGAAACATATCGTTCCCGCTGCACTGGTTTCCATGCACTTTTGCCTTTTGCTTCCATTTTGGTGCGTCTTTCTGCTAATGCTTCATTGCTAATTTTTAGGTTAATTGTCCTATTTGGAATATCAATTTCAATGATATCTCCTTCCTCCACTAGGCCAATTGCACCGCCTTCCGCTGCCTCTGGTGATGCATGTCCAATACTTAGTCCGGAAGTTCCACCGGAAAATCTACCATCCGTAAGTAAAGCACATTCCTTGCCAAGCCCTTTAGATTTTAGGTATGACGTTGGATACAACATCTCTTGCATACCCGGGCCACCGCGTGGACCTTCATAGCGAATGACAACAACATCACCTGCAACTATCTTATCAGCCAAAATTGCTTCAACTGCTGCATCCTGCGATTCAAAAACACACGCTTTACCTGTGAACTTCAGTATACTTTCATCAACACCCGCTGTTTTAACAATACAGCCATCCAGAGCAATGTTTCCATACAGTACGGCTAAGCCGCCATCTTTTGAATAGGCATGCTCAACGTCTCTGATACAACCGTTTACACGATCTGTGTCCAATGTTGGCCATAGCATGCTTTGCGAAAATGCAATAGTAGTTGGTATGCCGCCAGGCGCAGCGCGATAAAAGTTTTTAACGTCCTCATCAGTCGTTGTGGCAATATCCCACTTATCTAGCGCCTCCCCCATACTAGTTGAGTGAACTGTCGGAATATCTCTGTGGATTAAGCCTGCTCGGCTGAGTTCAGCCAGTATTCCCATTACACCACCTGCACGATGAACGTCTTCCATATGGTACTTTGATGTTGCTGGTGCAACCTTGCTGACACAAGGTACTTTACGAGAAATCCGATCAATGTCCTGCATAGTGAATGGTATTTTTGCTTCATGTGCAGCCGCCAGTAAATGCAAGACAGTGTTGGTACTACCGCCCATCGCCACATCAAGACTCATTGCATTTTCAAACGCTTGGAAACTCGCAATATTACGTGGTAGAACACTCTCATCGTCTTGCTCATAATAGCGCTTTGCAATCTCAACAATCGTTCTCCCTGCTTTCAGAAACAATGCTTTTCTGGCTGCATGCGTCGCTAATGTTGAACCATTGCCTGGCAAACTAAGGCCTAGGGCTTCAGTTAGGCAATTCATGGAGTTCGCTGTAAACATCCCTGAACATGAGCCACAAGTTGGACATGCCGAACGTTCTATTGCTTCCGATTGCTCATCTGAAACCTTGTCATCTGCTGCTGCAACCATTGCGTCAACCAAATCCAGCTTAATTGCTTGACCTTGCCAGTTAACTTTACCCGCCTCCATCGGCCCACCAGAGACAAAGATGACAGGTATGTTCAGTCGCAATGCTGCCATCAACATACCTGGTGTAATTTTATCGCAATTTGAGATACACACTAACGCATCTGCACAATGCGCATTAACCATATACTCAACGCTATCAGCAATCAAATCTCTGCTAGGGAGACTATAAAGCATGCCGCCGTGTCCCATAGCAATACCATCATCCACGGCAATGGTATTAAATTCTTTAGCAACACCGCCGACTTTTTCAATTTCTCTGGCGACAAGCTGACCCATATCTTTTAAATGCACATGGCCTGGTACAAACTGTGTAAAAGAATTAGCAACAGCGATAATTGGTTTATCAAAATCACCATCTTTCATTCCTGTTGCTCGCCATAACGCACGTGCGCCAGCCATATTTCGACCGTGGGTAGTTGTTCTTGAACGATACTGAGGCATAATCTAATCCAACATTTACTTAATATAATGCATAATTCTAAACTATGCAGGCCTATTCAGTATATGTTAATTCAAATTGCTAGTGAATTAACTGTTGCGACACGACATGCAGAAACTCTGACATGGGTAGTGGCTTACTGTAATAATAGCCCTGCCCTTGATTGCATCCATATTCTTTTAATAATGTTGCCTGCTCTTTGGTTTCTATACCCTCTGCAACTAATTGTTTGTTTAAACTCTGCGCCATAGCAATAATTGCTTTAACTAAAGAGGCAGCACTAGTCGTATTAGTAATACCCATCACAAATGAGCGATCAATTTTAACCTGTTTGATTGGGAACTTACTCAAATAGGCTAGCGCTGAATAACCTGTACCAAAATCATCAATGGATAAAGTAATACCCATTTCATCAATTTTCATTAGTGTATCAAGTGCAGCGTTAGTGTCCTGCAGCAATAAACTTTCTGTCATTTCCAGCGTAATCCACTCTGGCTTGCAACCTGTTGCCTCTAAACAACGTTGTAAGTTCTCAATAAAATTGCGACCTGAAAACTCTCTGGTAGAGACATTGATTGCAATATTGAGCGGCTCCTGTCTATCCTTATTTAATTGAGTTGCCACTTTGCATGAAGTTTCTAAAACCCAAGCACCTATGTCGATAATTAGCCCACTCTCTTCTGCGATAGGAATAAATTTATCTGGCTCAATTTTCCCCAACACATTACCATGCCACCTCAGTAAACACTCCGCACCCACAATTCTGCCTGAATTAATATCAACTTTTGGTTGATACAATAGGAAGAACTCATTTTTCTGGATTGCATATCGAAGTGCTGTTGCGATAGCCAAATGCTCCATTGCTTCTTGCGTTAGCTCTGGCGAATAAAATTGGAAATTATTTCGCCCTTGCTTTTTGGCATCATACATCGCTGTATCGGCATATTTAATCAAATCATCCACATTGTCACTATCAGTCGGATAGCAAGCAATACCAATACTGGCACTCACGAAAAAATTAATTTCATCAATTGCGAATGGCGCTGAAAGCTTATTTGCCACCTCTACCGCCAGCATTGCCAACTGGTCCTTATCTTTGAAGTCAGAGACTAAAATTGCAAATTCATCACCGCCAATTCGTGCAACCATATCTGTATCGCTGACCACAGAAGCAATCCGTTGTGCCGCTTCAATTAACAAAGCATCTCCAATGGCATGGCCTAAAGTATCGTTGATCTCTTTGAAGAGATCTATATCCATAAAAAATAATGCAAAGTAGGCACCTTCTCTCGCTAGTCTCTGAAGCTCTTGGTTGATTAAACTTCTGTTAGGCAAAGAAGTGAGTGCATCATGATAAGCCATGTACTCCAGATCATCTCGGTACTTACTAATCTCCGTAACGTCATTTGCAATTGTCAATGCACCTATCACTTGATGGTGCTCATCAAACTCAGGCAGCAAAGTCACCATATTGACAATTGTTTTCCCGCCGTCCTCACAGTGCATTTCAAATGTTTGCTTTTCTCCGTGATACAAAACGTGCATAAGTCTGGCTTGAAACTCCTCGGCGCTAATATTCTTAATAGTGGGCGCCCACATTTCTTCTGGGGTTTTACCAATCAGCGCATCTGCTTCTATATGATTAGTATTAATAAAAGTACGCCTACAATTGGTATCGTATCGGATTATCGTCAGGGGGAGGTTTTTTAATAACGCTGTAAACTGCAGGTCTTTCTCAGTAATAGTAGAAAACAAACGCTTTTCTTCAGTTATATCCCTTGCATATCCAACTGTACCAATTACTTTATTATCAACAAACACTGGAGCTTTGTATGTTTCAGCCCAACTGACATCGCCACTTTTCTTTTTAATTTTCTCCACTAGCGTTATAGGCTCTCCGGATTGCATGACTTTTTTGTCATCTTCAACATAACTTTTTGCCAGCAACGGCGACCACAAATCAAAGTCCGTTTTACCTTCCAATAATTTTGCGTCCAACGCCCCTGCCATCTCAGCATAGGCGGTATTAGCTAACAATATACGACTGTCTTTATCTTTTAACCAGATCAAAAAAGGAATGCTATCTAGTATCGTTTTATGATATACGCTTGTGCGAGTAAGCTCCTGCTCTACAAATGAATCTACTGTCATTACTTGCTTGATCATGAGCAGACCTAACAGTGATTCCTCTTTACCTAAAATGGGAGAAATGGTAACTATGCCATACGTCGCTTGTTTTTCTTTATCAGGCTCCGTCACAACATTAACTTGTTTTGATGCAGCGACTCCATTTAAAACTTCACTGTATTGGACTAATGAACTTTCTTCGAAAACAGTAGCAAATGCTTGTCCTAATACCCGCTCAGCGACCAAGCCATAATGATTCAAAGTAACTTTGTTGATATACAGAATGCATTGGTTAGCATCCATTGCGATAATCTGATTAGATGATCTCTCGAATAATGGGCCAAATGCTGAACTCAAAATATCGAGCAAAGCACTATCCGCTTTCAATTCATCTATTTCTGGCTGGTTTATTATTGATTTTTTTATTTGCACTTGGCCCCCCGACCTTTTTATTACATACTCACATTTGTGAAATGATTTATTGTTAGTAAAAATATACAGCTTAAATTAACCTGCGCCAAATATTTTTTACTGTAGTATATAGCCCTACAACGTTATATCGACTCTAATCACAATGCTAATACACCCACAATTTGATCCTGTCGCAATCCACATTGGTTCTTTTGGTATTCACTGGTATGGCTTAATGTACCTCACTGGTTTTTTAGGATTTCTGTTCTTAGGCCAATATCAAATCAAACACAAGCCATGGTTTAATTGGAATAAAACGATGTTGGATGACGCCCTATTTTATGGAGCGCTGGGCGTGATTATTGGTGGCCGTTTAGGCTACGTAGTATTTTATCAAGCAGCTTATTTTCTGAGACAGCCCTTAGAAATTCTAGCCGTTTGGCAAGGGGGAATGAGCTTTCATGGCGGTTTTTTGGGTGTTCTCGTTGCCATGTATTTATTCAACAAAAAACACCCTCAACCTTGGTTAAAAACGATGGATTTTGTTGCGCCATTAGTACCGATCGGGTTAGGTGCTGGTCGTATGGGTAACTTTATCAATGGTGAACTTTGGGGGCGTGTTACCGACCTAAAGATAGGCATGATTTTTCCACAAGCAGATAAATTTCCACGCCACGCTTCACAATTATATGAATTCTCACTTGAAGGCGTACTGCTGTTTGTTATTTTATGGTGGTTCTCTAGCAAACAAAGACCAACTGGTGCAATTTCAGCATTATTTCTATTAGGATACGGTAGCTTCAGA
>JBFIGM010000146.1:0-5398 GCA_041602315.1 Methylophilaceae bacterium
CTTAGCAAGTCCGCGATTTTGAATTAATCCTGTTGTTTAGTCAAGCTTTATTGCGCTTAGGCGTTTATTAAATACCCACTTAATTCGATATTTTTTTAATAATTTCATCCAACTGATCTAAATTACTATAGTTAATTTTTAAAGTACCTGATCCATTTGATTTAGCAGCGATACTCACGCCAGCACCTAAAGTTTCACTTAGCCTATTTTGTAATTCAGCAACATCAGGACTAATTGCAGCTTTTGGTGTTTTTTTCTCGTCATCTGTAGATTTGTTTTTTACTAATTTCTCAACCTCTCTAACTGATAACTGCTCTTGAACTACTTTGTTTGCTAACATTACTTGTTGTACAGCATCGAGTCCGACTAAAGCACGTGCGTGACCCATATCAAGCTTATTCTCCATTAGCATGTCTTGAACGCCATGAGCTAGTGTCAGCAAGCGAAGCAAATTGGAAACGGCTACGCGCGAACGGCCAACTGCACTAGCTGCTCTTTCATGCGTCATAGCAAACTCATCAATTAAGCGTTTAATACCAAGCGCCTCTTCTAACGGGTTAAGATTTTCGCGCTGTATGTTTTCAATTAGCGCCATCTGAAGCGCAGACTCATCTTCAATCTCTCTAATGAGTACTGGCACCTCTTCTAACCCTGCTATCTGGCTGGCACGCCACCGTCGTTCACCGGCGATAATTTCATACTGTTCCGGTGCAAGCTCTCTAACCAAAATTGGCTGCATGATGCCTTGGCTTTTAATTGATTCTGCTAATGTATTAAGCGCATCATCATCCATATATGATCTTGGTTGGTATTTACCAGGTTGCAATTGTCCAACTGGCAACATTCGGAGACCATTGCTTTCATTTTCCACATCACCTGCTAGCAATGCATCTAGACCACGACCTAATCCTTTGTGTTTTGCCATAAATTTCTTTCCAATTTATTAACTATTTGATTTTATTGATTTATCTCTGGAGATTATTTCTTTTGCTAGCGCCAAATATGCCATTGCACCCTTTGATGATTGATCATAAATGAGCGCAGGAAGACCATAACTAGGTGCTTCTGCTAATCGAATATTGCGAGGAATTACTGTTTTATATACTTTTTTACCAAAATGATCTTCAAGCTGCGCCGATACTTGTTGTGCCAACATATTACGTGCATCAAACATTGTTCGCAGTAAACCCTCAATTTCTAATGTACCATTTAAATGAGAGCGTACTTTTTTAATCGTATTGACCAAGTCAGATAAACCTTCCAGTGCGTAGTATTCACACTGCATCGGAATCATCACTGAATCAGCAGCCGTTAAGGCGTTGACAGTAACCAAGTTGAGGGCAGGGGGGCAATCAAATAATATGTAATCATAGCCTGCTATACTTTGTATCGCTTTTTTCAAACGTACCTCACGCGCTATTTCATTAACCAGCTCTACCTCCGCGCCAGCTAACTCTCTATTAGATGGAGCGACATCAAAACCACCTTTTGGGCTTTTTACAATCACTTCTTTTAATTGCTTGTCGCCAATTAAGACATGGTAAATACTATATTTTAGCTTTGACTTATCTATGCCACTACCTGTACTAGCGTTACCCTGAGGATCCAAATCAACCAGCAACACTTTCTTTTTATTTGCTGCAAGACTTGCAGCCAAGTTGACACAAGTAGTTGTTTTACCTACCCCACCTTTTTGATTTGTTATTGCTAGTATTTTCATGCTCTGATTTCTATCATTTAAAATTTTTTGATAACAGCTAAGTGACGCTCTGCGTTCAGCCCCGCTACAGATAATGGATATACTTCAGCATTTTTTACTTTTAACGCATCCAATTCTGCTTGTGGAGAGACCCCTTTCATCGCCAACCAATAACCATCTTCTGCTAGCAAATGCTGTGACAACGCCATAAACTGGTCTAACTCTGAAAACGCTCGCGAAATAATCATTTCGTATGGGCTGTCTGCTTCAAATGCCTCCACACGCGCATGCACAACTTGCAAATTACCCAGCCCTAGTTCACCTTTTACTTGACGCATAAAGATAGCTTTCTTTTGCACCGTATCTATTGTTGTGACCTGCAATTCTGGAAGACATATCGCCAACACAATCCCTGGCAAGCCTCCACCACTACCAACATCCAATAGACGCTTACCACTCATGTAGGGCAATACACTTAAGCTATCGAGCAAGTGCAACGTCACCATATCCAAGGGGTTTCGTACGGCGGTTAAGTTATAAACCTTATTCCATTTACTTAACAGCGACAAATATTCAAGCAGAAGTGATTGTTTCTCTGCATCAACCTGCAAACCCATTTGCGCAATGCCAGCTGCCAATTTTTCGGCTAACGCGCTCATGCAGCTTCGCTATTATTTTGACCAAGTACTTTTTTATGCTTACGTTTAATGTAAACCAATAATATTGAAACTGTCGCTGGCGTTATCCCTGATATTCTACTCGCCTGACCAATTGTCTCTGGACGATGCAGCATCAATTTTTGCCGCGCTTCAATACTGAGGCCATGTACCTGCTCATAATCAATATCATCAGCAAGCCTAATATGTTCGCTTTCTTTTTGTTTTGCTATTTCATCCTTTTGCCGATCGATGTAACCTTGATATTTAGCAGAAATTTCTACTTGCTCCCTGACTTCAGGTGACAAATCTTGCGCTGTCGGCGCTAAATGCAATAGACCATCATAATCCACCTCTGGGCGCCTTAACAGCTCAAACAAACTATATTCATGCTCCAATACTTTTCCCAGCACCGCTTGCTGTGTTTCACGTGAAACACTACCAGGTTGAATAAACGTTTTTTTCAAGCGCTCTTGCTCTTTTGCTATGGCATCATATTTACGATTAAATGCCGCCCAGCGCGCATCATCAACTAAGCCTAGCTTGCGCCCCATCTCCGTCAATCGCATATCTGCGTTGTCTTCCCGCAATTGCAAACGGTATTCTGCGCGGCTTGTGAACATTCGATAAGGTTCTGTTACACCAGTCGTGATCAAATCATCCACTAAAACACCAACATATGCTTCATCGCGGGCAGGACACCATCCGTCTTTCTCTTGTGCATACAAGGCTGCATTTGCACCCGCCAGCAAGCCTTGAGCGGCAGCTTCCTCATACCCTGTGGTACCGTTAATTTGTCCAGCAAAAAATAGTCCCTGGATCGCTTTTGTTTCTAGCGTACTTTTGAGTGCGCGCGGATCATAATAGTCATACTCTATCGCATATCCGGGCCTTAGAATATGTGCATTCTCTAAACCTTTTACAGACTGAACCAACGCTAGCTGCACATCAAACGGCAGACTGGTTGATATTCCGTTTGGATATACCTCATTCGTATTTAGGCCTTCTGGCTCCAAAAATAGTTGATGCGAAGCTTTATCCGCAAATCGGTTAATTTTATCTTCGATACTAGGACAGTAGCGCGGCCCAACACCCTCTATCACACCCGTATACATTGGCGAACGATCCAAACCCTGACGAATAATATCGTGAGTTCGTTCATTGGTATGTGTAATCCAGCATGAAACCTGTTCAGGATGTTGCTCAACATGCCCCATAAATGAAAATACTGGCAATGGGGTATCACCTGGCTGCTCAGTCATTACACTATAGTCAATGGTACGACCATCTATACGTGGTGGCGTACCAGTTTTTAATCGGCCAACTGGCAATCCAATCTCTCGCAATCTAGCTGCCAGCGAAATAGAAGGGGGGTCGCCTGCACGTCCTGCGTGATAATTCTGCATTCCAACATGAACCAAGCCCCCCAAAAAAGTACCAGCGGTCAGCACGACTGATTTTGAGGAAAATTTAAGACCTATTTGTGTCACAACACCTACAGCGCGCTCACCTTCCAACAAAATATCATCTACCGCCTGTTGAAATAACCATAAGTTTTCTTGGTTTTCTAATCGACTTCTAATTGCGGCTTTGTATAGAATGCGATCTGCTTGCGCTCGCGTGGCTCGAACTGCTGGCCCTTTACTAGAATTCAATATGCGAAACTGTATACCACCTTCATCGGTAGCCATAGCCATGGCACCACCAAGCGCATCAACCTCTTTCACTAGATGACCTTTACCTATACCACCTATGGAAGGGTTGCAAGACATCTGACCAAGTGTTTCTATGTTGTGCGTCAATAATAAAGTTTTTTGACCCATGCGAGCCGATGCCAGCGCCGCCTCTGTGCCGGCATGGCCACCACCTACAACAATAACGTCAAATTTGTTTGGAAACTGCATTTTTGCAACACCAGATGAAAGTAGAAAGTATAAGATTTTAACGTAAAATCAATTGCTAAGTCACCTTATTCACCTATGTTTCACGTGAAACATAGCGATAATTGAATATGATCAAACTAAAGATTCGTCAAAAAGTGTTGTTTCACGTGAAACATTCATTGAAAAAACAACAAAAACATCAATGAAAACATAATGTTCTGTTTCAAAGTTAATAACATCGTGATAATCTTTACCTAACTAACCATAAAAACTAAGATTTTAATTAAAGAACCAACAAAACAAGATGGACGAAAATACCATATATACAAAAACTGGTAGAGGATTACGGGCAATTATTAGAAAATTGCCGCGTTATCCAGGACAAGTATTGTCAATAATTGACAAGGGGATGACAGGTGAGGAGGTCTGTCAAAGTCTGTCCGATGTGAAAGAGAAAGATGTTGAAGAGGCTATTGTTTGGCTGTTGGAGGGTGGGTTTATTAAAGGTACAGAAATAGACCCCTTCTCAAATACACAGTGGGACGTGTCAAATGAAGCTGCCATAGAAGTAGATGAAATTGACATAGACCAATTCACCGTTTCAGAAAAACCTCCGATAACCCAGCCAGAGCAGGCGCCCGTAAGAAAAAAAACGGAAGCAGAGCTAAAAGCCGAAGCAGCGCAGCAAGCAAAAATGCTGGCGCAAAAACAATTACTAGAAAAAGCTGATAATGAAGCAAAGGAAAGGGCAGAAGCTGCATTAAAAGCAAAACAGGAAGCAGAAGCCAAAACAAATGCTGATAAGGAAGCAGAAGTACAAAGAAAGTTAGAAGAAAAAAATCGTTTAGAGAGAGAAGCTAGAGAGAAAGAAGAGGCAGCAGCTAAAGCCAAAGCTATCGCAGAAGAAAATGCCAGAAAAGAAGCTGAAGCCAAACGAAAAGCAGAAGAAAAAGCAGCAGCAGAAGAAAAAGCGCGCCTAGAAAAAGAGAAAAAAGAAGCCCGCGAGAAAGAAGAGGCAGTAGCTAAAGCCAAAGCTATCGCAGAAGAAAATGCCAGAAAAGAAGCTGAAGCTAAACGAAAAGCGGAAGAAAAAGCCGCAGCGGAAGAAAAAGCCCGCTTAGAAAAAGAGGAAAAAGAAAGATTAGCCGCCAAGGCTAAAG